>QZJL01000058.1 GCA_003599745.1 Dehalococcoidia bacterium
CGTCCTTTCCACTCTGAATCCCCGGGAACAACGAATAATTCAACTGAGATTCGGGCTTGAAGATGGACAAAGCCGCACGTTAGAGGAGGTAGGCAAGGTGTTTAACGTAACTAGAGAACGGATTCGTCAGATAGAAGCCAAGGCAATCCGTAAATTACGCCACCCCACCCGCAGCCGCAAACTCAGAGGCTACCTGGAATAGGACTGGACTAGCAGGTGTCAGGAGTAAGGCAGGAGAAATAAATGAAAGATATTACAGAACTAATCGAAGAACTGAAACATAGGGATAGTAATGTCAGGCAGAATGCCGCGGAAACGCTTGGAATGATAGGTGATGAAAAAGCAATCGATTCTCTCACGTTGGCCTTGAAAGACACAAACAGGTTTGTTCGACAAGATGTAATAGCGGCGCTTGGCAAAATCGGAGGCGCAAGGCTAGCGGAATCTCTTACTCAAGCCTTCGAAGAAGAAAAGGATGAAGTTGTGAGAGATTCGATAGAAAGAGCCCTGGAGAAATTGCAGAAAATAGCTTGATATGCACAGCATCACATACCGCGCTTAACATATGGATCCCGGCAATAAGCAAAGCGACCGTAAAGAGGCGATTGCAAAGTTGTCTTTTTGTCACATACTCAAAATGGGGCTGGACTGCGGCCACTGTGGCAAGGTACAACGGCACAAGTGTAAAGAGGGCGAATCAATGCCGTCTTTTCATCCTGCCCTAGAAGGATATTATAAGATAAAAGGAAGCAGCAAGGGGATTTTGTCGCAAGGACAACAATCCCTCAGCCTCGTTACACTCCTTTCACCTATTGAAAAGCCCAGCCATCGGTGCTAGAATGCCCACATCAGGTAATCACGCCTGAAGGAGGCCAGCCATGACCAACCACGCTAAAGTCGGCGGGATTCTCTCCATCATCTCCGGCGCATTCGGCATTTTAGGGCTGTTCTGGTGCATCTTGATGCTCTATTTTTTCCAGCTAATGGTCAGTTACGCCCCATACGCTTTCCCGTCCCCCGAGGATGAGCTGGCCTTACAGTTTATGTCACTCTATTTCGTGGTTATTGGCGTATTTTTGGCGATATTGGGCATCATTGCCATCGTAGGTGGCGTCTATACCCTTAAAAGGAAGCTCTGGGGACTGGCTTTGGCCGGGGCGATTTGCGGCACCATCACTTTTTCCCCGACCGGCATCGCCGCCATAATTTTCGTGGTCATGGGCAGGCCGGAGTTTTACGCACCAGTACCACCGCCAGCTACTTCTTCTTCCGCCCCGCCAGCCGCTTCATAATGGCGTCGGCATAAACCTTCGCCAGGTTTTTACCGTGCATCTGTATGCGCTCGCGCTTTTTGCGTAGCTTTGCCTCGCGCCGCGCCTGCCGGGTCTCGATGTCCTCGCTCACCTTCTGGCCACCTCGACAAACTCCAGCCCCTGCCGCAGCTCGTAGATGCGGTCGCGCATCAGCGCCGCCTTCTCGAACTCCAGGTTTTTGGCGGCGGCTTTCATCTGAACCTGTAAATCCTTGATAAGTCGGGCAATCTCCTCGCGGCCGGCGGGGGCGGTGTAAGACGCGCGCTCCTCGGCCACCACTTTCACCCGCTCGGTGATGTCCTTGATGGCCTTGCGGATACCCTGCGGGGTGATGTGGTGCTCTTGGTTATAGGCTTCCTGGATAAGGCGGCGGCGCTCGATTTCCGCCATCGCCCGCTTCATGGATTCGGTTACTTCGTCGGCGTACAAAATGGCGTGACCGTCAATGTGGCGGGCGGCGCGCCCCATGGTCTGGATGAGCGCCTGCTCGGAGCGCAAATAACCCGCTTTATCGGCGTCCAGTATTGCCACCAGGCTCACCTCCGGCAGGTCGAGCCCCTCCCGCAGCAGGTTGATGCCCACCACCACATCATAGACGCCCATGCGCAGGTCGCGCAGGATTTCCACCCGCTCCAGCGTTTCCACCTCGGAGTGGAGGTAGTGGGTCTTGATGCCCATTTCAATCAGATAGTCGGCCATCTCCTCGGCCATGCGCTTGGTGAGGGTAGTCACCAGGCAGCGTTCGCCGCGCGCCACCCGGACCTTAATCTGGTGCAAAAGGTCGTCAACCTGTCCCCTGGTCGGCTTCACTTCAACAGTCGGCTCCAGCAGGCCGGTGGGACGCACCAGCTGCTCGGCCACCTGCTGGCTGTGCTGGTATTCGTATGGGGAGGGGGTCGCCGAGACGTAAATCACCTGCTTCAGGCGCTCGTTGAACTCGTCAAAGTTGAGGGGGCGGTTGTCGAAGGCCGATGGCAGGCGGAAGCCGTACTCCACCAGCGTCTCCTTGCGCGAGCGGTCGCCGTGGTACATGCCGCGCACCTGGGGCAGCGTCATGTGGGACTCGTCAATGAACATCAGGAAGTCGTCGGGGAAATAGTCCAGAAGGGTATAGGGAGCGCTGCCCGGGGCTCGTCCGGCAAGGTGGCGCGAGTAGTTTTCCACGGCGTTGCAGTAGCCGGTCTCGGCCAGCATCTCGATGTCGTAGTTGGTGCGCATTTCCAGCCTGGCAGCCTCCAGCAGTTTGCCTTTGGCCTTCAGTTTGACTAACTCCTCGGCCAGCTCCTGCTTGATGCCCTCGATAGCCGCCATCAGCCGGTCGTGCGAGGTGACGAAATGCTTGCCGGGATAGACGTCGATTTCGCCAAGCTCGGTTAAAATCTCGCCGGTGAGCGGCTCAATCCGGACGATGCGCTCAATCTCATCGCCGAAAAACTCAACCCGCAGCGCAATCTCCTCGTAGGCGGGCATCAGCTCCAGGGTGTCGCCGCGCACGCGAAACTTGCCCCGGCTCAAATCCATGTCATTGCGCTGGTACTGCATGTCCACCAGCCGCCTCAAAAGCTTCTGGCGGGGATAGCTCTGCCCCTTTTTAAGATTTAGGACAAAGCTGCGGTACTCCTCGGGCGAACCTAAACCGTAGATGCAGGAAACCGAGGCTACGATGACAGTGTCGCGCCGCTCGAAAAGGGCGCGGGTGGCGGCGTGGCGCAGCTTGTCAATCTCCTCGTTGATGTCAATGTCTTTTTCGATGTAGGTGTCGGTGGCGGGCAGGTAGGCCTCGGGCTGGTAGTAGTCGTAGTAGCTCACGAAATATTCCACCGCATTGCCGGGGAAGAACTCGCGGAACTCGCTGTAAAGCTGGGCGGCCAGGGTTTTGTTGTGGCAGAGCACCAGCGTGGGCCGCTGCACGCGGGCAATGACATTGGCCATGGTGAAGGTCTTGCCGCTGCCGGTGACGCCCAGCAGCGTCTGCTGCTTATAATTTTGCGCAAGGCCGCCCACCAGCTTATCAACCGCCTGGGGCTGGTCGCCGGTCATTTTGAAATCGGAAACTAGCTCAAACTGAGGCATTTTGTGACCTTTTAGAGTGGAGCTTGCTAAGAATAGTATAGGGGGAGAGAGGGAATGGATGCAATTAGAGGGGAACTACCAGATTTCTTTGGCCCCTTTGATCGAATTAGAAGTCGGCGAATGTCTTACCCTTTAAATAGTCGGGAAAAGTGTAGATGCCAGTTACCTGTAACCAACACTTATTATCTTCTGCCCACGGCCGTGCCAGTCCCAAGCGTAGATATAATCTAACAGATTCCTGAAAAGTCTTCTTCAATTCTTCGGCAACTTTTTTCGGTTCTTTATGTTGTCTTATAACTTGCGAATAGCATCGATTCCATAGCGTCAGATCACTTACAGGTCGGCAATATGTGCGCCTATTTTTGTCAACAAATGTGACCCTAGGCTTAGCATTCTTCCCGGTTAATTCAATATCAACGATTCTAGCGCCTGACAAAGTAGCGATAGATCTGGTCTCAGTACCAGGTAATACCCAATCGTTGCCACTTAGATGTCCTTCAAAAATATCTTCTACAGCATCAAACGAGGTTTGCTGCAACGCCCTCTCCCACTCGGCATTGGTACAAAATCCCTTGCCTGTAATTGAGTCAGGGTTGAAACCCATATCTTCGATATGCGGAGGATTAACCTTAATGACATGTAGGTCAAATTCTACCTTAGCCGAAGGTCGTACAATTGCTAAATGGTTCCTTTTCAAATAATTTTTCTGAAAACCACCATTACATATTAGCCTGACAGAATTCCCATCTTCATCAAGTCCAACAACGCAAACTTCATTTCCATTGCTGAATTCCCGAGGCATCTGGGTCAGGTCAGTTATCACAATTGTTTTGCGCATTCTTGTTCTCTTTATAAATGCACAATTTCAGTTTTTGTTGGTATAATCCGAGCCAAATATTCCGCAGCTAGACGTCGATGACAACGGGTGGGTTTGGCTTCGGAACAAAGTAATACCACGCCCTCTTCCAACAATACCGACGAAATATGATTCTCGACTTTGCGTTGCCGTATCAACTCTAGGTATCTCCGTTCATATTCTGCCCAATCACTTGTTTTTCGGTATTCCTTTAATATTGATTCTTCTGGTGCAAATATTGGGGACTCATGATATTCAATGTTAACCAGATGCCTTAGAAAATAAGGCAGGTCGTTCCTTTTTGTAAATCCTGCCAGCTGAGAGTTATTACTAAGGCGAATATCCAGCAAGTGTTTCGCCCCGCTACTACGCAAAGCTTCAAAAAACTTCTCAGCAGTCTTTTTGGTGAAACCGATGGTATAAATATTCAACAAAATCTCACATCGGGAGTGGATATTGACTAGCTGCTACCCCTACTTTTTCTTTCCACAGGTCTTCATCCGTTTGGATGCGTCCATCGCCCCGAATATGAAATATTTTCACCCCAGCTTGACGCAAACTGTCGGCGACTAACATGTTGCGATGGCAAGAAATTGGGTTCTCCTCTGCGCACATAATGCAAACTCTATATCTTTTAACCTCATCCAAAATTCGTCTGATTCCGTACCTGTAGTTTTCTTTTCCTTGAATCAATTTATAATCTACTTTACCTGTTTGATTGTCGTAACTATCTAATTCTGACGGCCTCCCGCCTAACATGTCGCCCAGGTAAATGTAGTGGATTCTAGCTAGCTTCAACACCTTTTCTAAGTTATCTTTATCTGCAAACGTCGCCCAGCGACTTGTAGGATTACTTCGCACGTCTACAAGTACTTGGATTTTCGTGCCAATCAGTAATGCTACGAATTGCTCTTGAGTATGGTTGCTATGTCCTATCGTATATATTTGCATTTAAGGAGTCCTGTCCAATGAATTGACTGTACACAAATAAATTAGCACAAATATTTAACTCGGGCAATTATCTGTCAGTGAAACAGCTTTCACAGCTCTTATAATTATCTTACTTCCCCCCATAATATGAGAGCGCCAGCCTGATTTTCTCTTCCAGCCCCAGCTTCGAGTCTCGCGGCAGGCTGGAAACCGCCTGCGCTGCCTCGCTCGTCGAGTAGCCCAGCGAGACCAGCGCCGCCAGCACCTCGGCGTTCTCCGGAGCAAGCTCGGGGGCGGAGATGGCGAGCATCCCGGCGCTGACCTTATCCTTAAGCTCAAGGATGATGCGCTCGGCGGTCTTTTTGCCGATACCAGGTATCCGGGTGAGCATCAGACTGTTGGAGGTGGCGATGGCCGCCGCCAGCTTTTCCGGCTCCATCACACTCAACATCGCCAGGGCGAGTTTCGGGCCGATGCCCGAGACCCCGATGAGCACCTCGAAAAGCCCCAGTTCCTCCTGGGAGGTCGAGCCGAAGAGGCTGATGTTGTCCTCGCGGACGTGCAGGTGGGTAAAGAGCTTGACCTTGCCGCCAGGGCTGCCAATCTGACTTAAGTCGGAGTTCGGCACAAACACCTTGAAGCCGACGCCGCCAACGTTGACGACCACCCAGTCATCGCCCATCGCTTCCAGTGTCCCGGTAAGGTTGCTAATCACGATTCGTCCTCCTCCGCAGACGCGATTATCCCACCCAGGCGCACCATGCGCAGGTGGCAGATAGCACATGCAAGGGCGTCGGCGGCGTCGCTGGGCTGGGGAACCGTATCGAGACCCAGCTGCAGCTTCACCATCTCCTGGATTTGCTCTTTAGAACTGGCGCCGTAGTCGGTCACCGTCTGCTTTATCTGTGCGGGAGTGTATTCAAAGCTCGGCAGATTCGCGCCGGCGGCGGCCAGGATAGCAACCGCCTGCGCCCGGCCGATGGCCAGGGCGGCGCGCACGTTTTTGGCGAGGAAGGGACGCTCGATAGCGACTGCCTCGGGGCGATTGGTAGAAATGATTTTCAAAAGCTCGCGGTAGTAGAAATAAAGACGCTCGCCGATGGGCGAACTGGCGGGGCGTCTCAGGGCGCCGTAACAAATCATAGTGATGTCGTCGCTGGCGTCCGACAGCACGATACCATAACCCATGCTCACCGTGCCGGGGTCAATGCCCAGGATTTTCATAGCTATACTGTACCCGAAAAACATCAGAGATACAATGCGGGCGTATTTGGGGGGACGTATCATTTTGGGGCTGAAATCCGGGCAAGGTAGGGATGCGACCTTCCTCCCCCAGATTGCCACGTCACTTCGTTCCTACAATGACATTGGAGACAGGCCTTGGAATATCAATTTGATGCGCTGCCGCATTTCGGGATTTATTGAGCAGCTGCTGATATTACCGGGAAGCGCTTTGCGCCTCGGCCTCGTGCTTGGCTAAAATCTCGGGAGAGAAGTCGGCGTTGGAATAGACGCCGTTGACATCATCCAGCTCTTCAAGGCGGTCGAGCAGCTTCAGCGCCTGGAGCCCCGGTTTTTCTTCCAGCTTGATGAGGGTCTTGGCGACCATCGAAAGCTCGGAAGAGTCCACGTGCACCCCGGCGGCTTCCAGGGCTTTGCGCACCGCTTCTGTCTCCTCGGGCTTGGTATAAATCTCGATGTCGCCGTTGGACTGCTGGACGTCCTCGGCGCCGGCGTCAATCGCTTTAAGCTCAAGCTCCTCGACATCCCGGTCGCCGCCCTTGACGGTTATCATGCCGCGCGACTGGAAAAGCCAGGCGACGCAGCCGCTTTCTCCCAGGCTGCCACCGTGCCGGGTAAAGGCGTTGCGCACTTCCTGGAGGGCGCGGAGGCGGTTATCGGTCATCACCTGCACCAGGATAGCGGTGCCGCCCGGCCCGTAGCCCTCGAGAATGAACTCCTGGAGAGCGGCCCCTCCGCCCTCGCCGGAGCCTTTCCTGATGGCACGGTCAATGTTATCGAGGGGCATGTTGGCGTCCCGGGCTTTCTGCACCGCCAGGCGCAGGCGGAAGTTAGCTTCGGGGCTGGGGCCGCCGGCGCGCACCGCCACGATGATTTCCCGCGCCAGTCTGGTGAAGAGCTGGCCACGCTTGGCGTCCGCGGCACCTTTCTGGTGCTTGATGGAAGACCATTTCGAATGACCCGACATGCCATGTCCCTCCGGGCGGTTTCACTGATATTCTATCACAAACATTTCAGGTGCGAAACGTCATTGAGCAGGCGCAGAACACCGCCCGGCGAATAGGTCTCGATGATGCTGAGCGAGGCCAGTTCCAGACGGAACCGCCAGCGGTGCTCCAGCCCGATGCCCAGAAGACGGCAAATCAGGGTGCGCAGCGGGCCGTTGTGGGCGACCACCAGCAGCGTTTCACCGGCGGTATGCTTTTCGAGGCGTTTCGTGAACCGGCTCACCCGGCGGTTAAACGTAGCGACTGCATCCCCACCCGGGAACACCAGTTTTAGCGTGCGCTTCTTCCAGAGGCCGGCGACGTCGGGGAAGCGCTGCTCGATTTCGCTGAAAGTAAGCCCCTCAAGCTGGCCGAAGTCAATCTCGCGGAGCTCCGGGCAGATGGTCACACCAAGGCCGTGTCTTGAGGCGATGAGTTCAGCGGTGGTGCGGGCGCGGGCGAGAGGACTGGCGTAGATGGCATCAATTTTTTCCGAAGCCAGCCGTTCGCGCAGCCGTGCCGCCTGCTCAAGGCCGAGAGCGCTCAGGGCGACATCGGTCGCACCCCAGTAACGCTCGCTACTCTTTAATTCCGTCTCACCGTGTCGTACCAGAAACAAACGTGCCATCTATACCTCTAAATTTTAGGCCAGCCCGATGTGTACCAGCAGCGAGAGCATGACCAATGCCGTCGCCTCGGCAAGCTCGCCGACCGCGCCGTAAGCAGCAATGTTGAGACCGCCGAAACGGCTTTTCAAATAGAGGCCGAGCAGTCCTGCCACCGCAAAGACACCCGCCATTATCACCAGCCCCGGCAGCCTCGCCAGGGAAAAGGTGACGCCGAGGGCGATAAGCGTGGCCGCCAGCATACCGTACCACCTTGCGCCGCGCTTGAAATCGCCGTCCGGCCCCGACGGGCGGGCGCCGCGGAAGCTGAAAATGGCATAGACCATCGCCCAGCGTCCCAGCACCGGGAAATAAATCAGGGCGTACAGCCACAGGCTCTGGCTCTGGGGCAGGCTGTCGAGCGCGACGTACTTGAGCAGTAACAGCGCTGCCACCGCGATGATGCCGAAGCTGCCGACACGCTTATCGTCGGTTATCCGGAGACGGGTCTCCGGGCCGGCGTGACTGACCAGACCATCGGCGGTATGCGCCAGGCCGCCAAGCTGGCGGGCACCGGAAAATGCCGCCAGGCCGCCGATTATCAGCACATTGACCAGCGCCGATGGGAAAAGAAGCTTGAGCAGCCAGCCCGAAGCCGCCAGAAAGAGGCCGATGACCAGTCCAACCAGCGGGAAAAACAGGGCCGAAGCCCCGATTTCGCCCGGGCTGAGCGGGCGGCGTAGGGGCAAGGGGATGGTGGTCAGGTATCTTAAGGCTGCCAGGAATTTCAAACGGGGCTCCTCGGGTGCCGGTGGCAACGTTGCCGGTTAATATTGTAAACTAGACTATAGTAATACATTAACCGCTGGAGCTTCAATATCGCTTTACATATTATTTGGCACTTCACAGCCAAATAACAACAAATACCGCCTATTCCACCACCGAACACAGTCCATTTATTCTGTAACACCTTGTCGGCGCTCCAGCACCGAGCAGGAAGACACATTCCCCCTGCACTCCTTTGCACCTTTACTCAGACTCTTCAACCGCATCTTCAAATCCGCTACATTGATTTACACCTATTGCCAGGTCAAACTGGAACTCCTTATCCGTAACATACTTTTCCCTAATCCTTTTTTCCAACTTTACTAAAAGAACAGTTATTTCATCATTTATCTTCCCTAACTCTTCGTCAAACAGCCCGTGGACTACTTCGCTCACGTCCGAATTCCCCATATACGGGCACTCATCTTTACTATAAAAGTATTTACAACCAGCACAAGTACTCAATTTCTACACCATCCTAATATCAATTTACGCAACGGAGCATACCTTCGCTTAGCTCTTCCACTACACCGCCACCAAGCAACGATGCTTTGAACCTCACCTTGCCATCCGGCGCGGTGTAGGTACAGGCCTTCAGCGCGTCAAACAACACCACTCCCTTAAACGCCCATTCGCCAGCAGGAGACTCCTTGACGAATTCAGGTAATCGATAACATTGCGAGTAACTATAAACCCGCTTTTTATAATACCATAGGTAAGACTGGCTTTCTTCAGTCCAACCTTCCAGCTTCGATACATACTTGCAACAATACGAAGCTACATTTACCCGATTCTTATTCTCCAAACCACTACGCCCGTACTTCCATAATACAGACATTTCATCCTCTGCACGAACAAGAAATTGCAAACCGGGGAAAAAGACGTGTAAATGAGGATATCCAAACGCCTCATTCCTTACCCTGTGCGACCCCTTTTTATGAGCATCACACTTTCTACCGTTAGCATCCTCAAAATGATACTCCGGTATCTCTTCAACCGCTTTCAAATATTTATAGCTATTCTTTTCTACTCTGAACCTCCGGGTATTTAACGTGTGCATTAACTTCCGTAAATGCACATTACAATCTCGCCACGCTTCCTCTTTAGTATAGCGTTTTGGGTCATAGGTCAGCGTCATCAACACTCCATCAGAAAACCACCTCGAACCTAAACGCTTCCGTATATTTCGTTGCATCAGCTTACGGCCACCAGCAAAATATCTTGATTTTTCCGCCGCCCTCACCACCATATAATCAGGAAAAGGCTTTTTACTATCATACTTAGCTAACACGACCCCTTTGCTTTTCAACCTTTCTTTATGAGCTGCGAACTCAGCGCGGTCTTCTTTTGAAATCAGCGGTTTAACCCGTGACACATTAACTCTATTATGGACAAGGAAAGTAGGATTGTTTAAAAACTCTCCATTTTTATTACGCCAGCCCTGGGCGTACGAGCTTATCCCTTGCAAACTAACCTGGGTCTGGTTAATTGATATATCTTCGGTTGACTCGGTTAAAAACGCCGTCTTTTTCATCCACTACACCTCTTTTTAAGGGGTGGCGGATTAACCGCCACCACCTTTAATCCGCCTTTCCTTTTTTAAGTGCACGGCATTGGCAGCACATACCGCCAGTTAGCCGTTTCCACTAATCTACACCGCAACTACACTAAAAACAAGTATCCAGTTTTCAAGGCTTTTACCTCATATCTTCTTTTTCCCTATTTACCCTATACCCTTTTTTCTTATTCATACTTTATACTCAAATCAATTTAAAAATGAGTATATTCTTCTGTCGGGGAAGCACCGGTGCCGCAACCATACTCCGTATGGTCGTCTCGCTTTCCTGTAACCCAGCCTCACTTTGCGGCAGGCACTTCCCCGACCTTACCATCCTTTCCGGTCTAGGTAATCCTTACTTCGCTATCACCATCTTTAATGGAACTATTCATTATTGTCTGCCTGACCTTTCAAAGTTTATACCCTTGTCAAGGGACGCTACGCTCTAAAGCCCTTGACTTACGGGTTTCTTAAATTATTGAACAGGCAGACAAGAAGTGCCTAGTTAAAGGAGAGTGAATTATGGATAGAGCTCAGTACAGTACCTACGGAGAGATTATTTACCAAGACCTACTCGGCCGTGGCAAAAAACCATCTTCTGCCAAACAATGGGGAAGCATTATCACCAAGTTCGAGCAGATATGCGGCAACAAATCATCTTACGACCGGTCAGACGTCATCAAGTACCTTGCCGCCCGCAGACAAGCCGGTATCAAGCAAAATACCATCAACAAAGAGTTACACGCTCTCAAGCTCCTCTGGCAATTGCTGGAAATCGATAAATTCCCGAAACTTAGTATGCCAAAAGTTAAAGACTCAGATATATCACGCCCTATCCTCGCCAAAGACCAGATAATACAGCTTATCCAGCGTAGCTTCGATACAGTCTCACCACGCTACCAGGCTTTCCTGGCCCTTGCCACGGTATACGGCATCCGCCGCGAAGAAATAACTCGTATCAACCCGAGCGAGCACATCAAAAACGGTCAGCTCACCATCCTTACCGCTAAAGGTGGCGTACCTACCAACCATATCATTCCTGAATGCCTACAACCTATCCTCAAGCACTTCGACCCTACCGATGTAATCTATCTAAGCTCAGTGTTCCGCAGGATTTGTCGCGCCTGCGGTATCAAAACAGGCAAGCGCTACGGCTGGCACAGCATACGCCGGGCACTCGTAACCGAGCTAGTCATATCCGAGGCATCAGGTCTTAATATCGTACGCTTTATGCGATGGAGCGACCAAACTTCCGGCAACGGCGAGTTCGGAATGCTCACTCTCTACGCCAAAAAAGACCAAGCTCAAATCGATAAACAGATTTTCGCCGTTCATCCTTTCCTTCCAGTCTGGGAAAATCCCATCAACTTCAATACCAAAGGAGTAAAGTAATGACCACCTGGTTAAGGTCTAAAAAAACATTTTCTCCCTACGGCGAAATGGTTTACCTTGACCTAATCGGTCGCGGCAAAACCTTACACACCGCCAGACAATGGGGGAACCTCATCTCCAACTTCGAGCAGATATGCGGCAACAAATCATCTTACGACCGGTCAGACGTCATCAAGTACCTTGCCGCCCGCAGACAGGTCAACATCAACAACAATTCCCTAGTCCGCACTGAATTGGCCGCTCTCAAGCTTCTCTGGCAATTGCTTGAAATCGATAAATTCCCAAAACTCAATATGCCAAAAGTAAGGAATTATGACGTTCTACGGCCTATCCTCACCAAAGAACAAATCATCCAGCTTATTCAGTCAAGCTTCAACTCCGTTTCACTTCGTAATCAGGCTTTCCTGGCCCTTGCCACGGTATACGGCATCCGCCGCGAAGAAATGGCTCGCATCAACCCGAGCGAGCACATCAAAAACGGCCAGCTCACCATCCTTACCGCTAAAGGTGGCATACCCACCAACCATATCATTCCTGAATGCCTACAAGCTATCCTCAAACACTTCGAGCCAATAGGGCCAACATCTCTTTCCACTTCCTTTCAGATTATCTGTAAATCCTGTGATATCCACCTCGGCCAGCGTTACGGCTGGCACAGCATACGCCGGGCACTCGTAACCGAGCTAGTCATATCCGAGGCATCAGCCCTTAACATCGTACGCTTTATGCGATGGAGCGACCAAACTTCCGGCAACGGCGAGTTCCGGATGCTCGCACGCTACGCTAAAAAAGACCAAGCTCAAATCGATAAACAGATTTTCGCCGTTCATCCTTTCTTAAAATACTGGCAAACGCCAGTCAAAGCATACACCGAAGGAAAAGTAAAATGACTAACGAAGCCGCCTGTATCACCTGCGAATTTCTTACCAGCATCAATTGTCCTCGTCAAGATGAACTGGATAAATACGAGGACCCGGTAAAACCATTCTGCACCACTTGCCCTTTCTGGAAGCCATACATTGACAAACGCTGCAAAATTACTCTATATTAACTCACACAGAGGAATATATTCCTAAAGGAGTGCTAAATGCAACTGATATTGACTCTCACCAGTCCACCATATAATACCAGCCCAGCTATTCACACCTACTACTTGCACCGCAAAAACAAACACAGGCTATTATCCCTCAAAGTTACCACCTGCGAAATACCGCCATCCGGTTATACCTTCGCCGAGAAAATAAACGCCAATAATCCCGAAGAAGCCTGGGCTATCGCTAAAAAAATCACAGCAAAATCACTACTTCCATAAATACCGGCAGATGCCAATCAAAATGAAGCACAAAACCAAAACTTACTTCGTATATATCTATACCACGGCAAAATCAATGCGCCTTGACCTATCCTCACATTATTACGAAAATATTGGGAAAGGCTACCGGCTTTTTACCAGTATCAACGCATCATCATTTGACTCGGCCATAGACCGACTCTCCCACCTCTTCAACACAACATTCTCTTTCGAAAATCCAGTCACCAACTCCACATACTTCTTGCTTCATTTAAAAACCCAAAAGCCTAACCATAACCTAATCAGACCAACAAATCTTAAAATATTGCATTGGAGCAAAATAACTAAAAAAATGCTCCAATCATCAACCGTCCTCTCAAGAATTGAAGCACGCTCTTATGAACAAGCCATTAATTGGTTTATATCTGAATTCGATACCACACGCGAAATAAAACAATACCTTCTACACCTCGACATCTACAAACAACTAGCCATTGAAAACCACCAAAACAAAATACTTGAACTTTCAGGTCTTAAATACGTATGCAATCCTAAAATAATCACTAGAAATAACAGAAACGTTTTAATATCAATTGGAGGACATTTCATTAAAATCGGCAACGAAGAACAAATTTACAGACCAGTGGAAGACCCCTTTAGTATCTATTAAAAATTGACCAAAACCCCTCAGTCCACTTATACTAGAATATGAACAACCACGCTCGCTCAGTATACTTTTAGCTTCAACAGTCTAAACTATTTTAGGGTGGAGTAATAGTCTCTGGCCAACCGTCCGGTCGGGACCAAATTAATTACCCACTAAAGTCGTTATGGAAATTACGCTGTTAATCGCCTTCTCCGCAGGTTTACTGGCCTTTCTGTCGCCATGCGTTTTGCCGCTGGTACCCGTCTATCTTGCCAGCGTCTGCGGCCCGCAGGTCTTTGACCCCGCCGTCCGGCCCGGGCATCTGGTGATATTGCGCCACACCCTCGGCTTCATCCTGGGTTTTTCCCTGGTCTTTGTCGCGATGGGAGCCGCCGCCGGCTTCGCCGGTTTCGTCCTGAACTCCAGTGCCACTGTCCGCAGCGTCGGGGGCGGCCTGATGGTTCTTATGGGGCTATTTGTCCTGGCCGGTCTGAAATTCCCCTGGCTGAACTACCAGCGGGGGTTTCACCTTTCCCCGGGCAACATAACCGGCTCCCTGCGCTCCCTGGTAGTCGGGGCGGTCTTTTCCCTGGCTTGGGCGCCGTGCATTGTCGCCCTGCTGGGGGGCACCCTGTCGCTGGCGCTGAGTACCGGAGGGTGGTGGCAGGGCAGTTACCTGCTGGCCGCCTTTTCACTGGGCATCGGGCTGCCTTTCGTCATTATCGGTCTCGCCTTCGACGCCCTTTCTCCCCGTATTAAACGTCTCGGACGATACTCCCTGCGGTTGCACGCCGCCAGCGGTCTGCTGATGATAGCGGTGGGCATCAGTATTCTGGCGGGCTGGCTGGGAAGCTAGATGTATTTGAAACCAAAGCCGTGCTCCGGGCAAAACCCGGCGACGGCAGCGCGTTTGCCAGGTTAGAAACCAGTATCGCGGGCGTGTGCCCCGAACAAGGAGGCCTGAAATGAGTGATGTTTTAGACGAAGCCTACGCTATCGCCCGGTGCAAGGACTGTCCCTGGTACAAAACCTGCGTTTCACCGATGAAGTTCACCGCCGAAGACCTGCAACGCCAGATGGAGCAGGGCGGCGCAGTCCCCGGCATGCCGGTAGACCCCGGCGCCCAGAACCTCATCGCCAGCATGGCCACCGCCGCCCAGAACTCGCTGCTGGAAGCCTGCCCGGTTTTTATAAACCGGTTACGTTCAAGCCCCAGGCTGGCCCAAATCCTGAAGAAAGCCATGATGGAGTGGGGGTCATCGGAAAAGCCGCCGGTTGACCGGCTACCGGATTCCTGATAACGTAAGGCTGCCGGAGCGCTAATAGCTATCAGGCGGACAGATGGCGGTAAACCCCGAATCGCTGAAACGAAGCCCGTACTTTGCCGGACTTTCCCGGGCAGAAGTCGAGGCCATAGGCCGGCATTTTTTCGAAAAAGTACTCACCCGGGAAGAAATCATTATATTGGAAGGCGAACCGGCCAGCGCCCTGTATTTCGTGGTCTCGGGAGCGGTAAAGCTTTTGAAGACCTCCGCCGGTGGCAAAGAGCAAATCCTGGACATTGCGTTGCCCGGGGCCACTTTCAATGATGCCATCATGTTCACCGGCGGGACGAATCGCTACAGCGCCCAGGCAATGGGACCGGCGGTCGTCTACGGTCTGCCCGGAGACAAACTCGAAGCAATCTTGCGGGACTACCCCGTAGTCGCCCGCAACCTCATCGGGGTGCTCGCCGGCCAGCTGCTGCGCCTTACCTCGCTGGTCGAAGACCTCTCATTCCGCACGGTGACCGGTCGCGTCGCCCGAATTCTGCTGGACTATGCCGCCGACGGTGGCACCGGCGGGCGCTTTCTCACCCAGCGCGAGATGGCAGCCATGGCGGGCACGGTGCGGGAAGTGGTGGGACGCTCGCTCCGAGACCTGGCAGACCGGGGCGTCATTACCATTGACCATCACCGCATCGCCATCAGAGACCGCAAAGCCCTGGAAAACATCGCCGGGACCGCCGATGAGACATAAGTCACATACCGCAGAGGAAGACAGGTGTTATTATGAAATCTAGAGGTTGCGGAATTGTGTGATAGACCGTTAATCGACCCGGCGAAGTGCGATGGCTGCGGTGTCTGCGCCGGTGTTTGTCCCCAATCTGCCCTGGTCGTGACCGGCGGAAAGGTAAACTTCACCATGACCGCGGGTTGCTCCTGGTGCGGCGAGTGCGAGGCGGTCTGTCCCAGCGGCGCCATCGGCTGTCCCTACGAAATCGTCTTCGGATAATTCCCCGCCCGTAAAGGTTTTCCCTCTCCGAATGAGATGAAAGTCACATACAAACCCCGCCGTTCGGCCTAAAATGTTTATTTGAGAAGCGACTTCTGCCTGAGATAAGAACTTCTCGAACGGGGTGACATTATGGCGATAAGATTAAAGAGCTGTCCCAAGTGCGGCGGCGACGTCCGCATTGACCGCGACGAGTACGGCTGGTTCGAGCAGTGTATCCAGTGTGGCTATGAACGCGACCTGGAAACCATCGTGGTGAAGCCGCAGCATCCGCAAAGAGGCGAGCCGCAAAAAGGCGGGAACTGGCACCACGGAAATGTCGAGCTTGGCCCGATTGTGCCATTCTCTCTGCCGTCGGAAGATCTCCGCAAGGAAAAGAGGGCACGGACGGCTTAAACCGGGTTTCCGTGCCGCAGTTACTGGAGTGATGCGCCCGGCGTCTATTGTTCACATCTGGCAAAAGACGACTAGAAGCCGGTCGGCGGCTGCCAGCGGATAACGCGGCCCGTCCAGACCTGCCTGATGGCGGCTGCCAAAGTCGCCTGCCCGGGATGGCGGATATCCAGGCGGTAAGGCAGGACACGCTGGGCAAGCCGCCCGCTGAAAGCACACTCTTTCTGGAAAGCCGCCAGGGTGAATTTTTCACCGCCGTAGACCATATAGTCCATTTCCCGCAGGTGCGACTCGAAATGCTCACGCATATGGCCGCATACCCGGCTAAAAAACGACTCCGCCTGCTTTTCCCGGTGACGGCGAAAACGCGCCGCCGAAGAGCCGCCCTGGCGGTGGCGGGCGTGTACCAGGCCGGTACCCACCTTGCTCGACACCAGTTTTTCACCATCGAAAACGCCAACCGCGTAGGCCCCGAGGCGCAGGAGCACGATGCCAATGGTGGACTCGGTTTCGAGCATTAACCTGAGCGGTTCAACGGTGTAGCCACCGAAAATTGCCTTTTCTTTAACCGGAAAGGGCGGCAGCACCACAAGGCGGTAAGGCTCACCCCAGAAAACCACCGCACCTGTCGGAGCGCTTAAAAACCCCGCCAAATCGGGCAGGGCTTCTGCCAGCCCCGGCACTCTGGCGGCCAGCCCGGCGGCTTCATCGGACGGACAATCCGGCAGCAGGTAAAGCGACCCGGCTTCGCCGTCGGCGGCTTTAATCTCGCCGAGCAGGTCGAGCAGGTGCCGCCTTTTCAGTCTTTCCTCACCGGTAACCGGCATCAGGACTCCTTCAGGCTGACCACCGTCGCCCCATCGCCGCCCTCGCCACGGCCACCCGAGCGGAAGGATTTGACCAGGGGATGGCCGGCAAGTGTCTCGCGGACAATCTGGCGCACCACCCCGGTACCGAAGCCATGGATGATGCGTACCCCGTCAAGATTGGCGAGGGTGGCGTCATCGAGGTAGGCGCCGACCGCCAGGGCGACCTCGTCCGCCCGCCGGCCACGCAGGTCAAGTTCCATCGGCACGGTTTTGGCGGGAATCTGTGACCGCAGCCTCGCGGATGGTTTGCCTGCCGGCGCGCCACCCACCTTCGTTACGCTGTCCAGGCTGACCCGGGCGCGGGTGGCCCCGGCCTGGACTTCGACCTGGCGTTTTGTTTTATCCACCGAGAGGATGGTGGCTTCGAGACCGATGTCACCGAGCAATACCCGGTCTCCGGTCTTAACTTCCGCTGGTGTACCGGTCTGGACGGTCGGGGGCGCCGTCTTCCTCAATCTGCCGTGCACCGAGGCCAGGGCTTCACGCGCCTGCGCCAGTCCTTCTTCAG
Source organism: Dehalococcoidia bacterium (assembly GCA_003599745.1). Taxonomy (GTDB): domain Bacteria; phylum Chloroflexota; class Dehalococcoidia; order Dehalococcoidales; family SURF-40; genus SURF-40. The sequence goes on from QZJL01000058.1 coordinate 17,762, forward strand.
TCTTCGTTTTCTTTAAGTCAGCCGCCGCCTGGCGGATGAGCCGCTGAAGTTCAGCGGCCTCGGCGACCACCCGGTCCCTGGCTTCGCTCAGCACCGCCGCCTCGCGCTCTTTGAGATTTTGCCGGGCGGTTTCCATCTCCAAGCCCAGCGCCTGCGCCTTGGCACTGGCATTTCCCAGGTCGTGGCGCTGGACTTCCAGGCGCTGCTTCTCCTGATTCAAATCGTTAAGCAACTCTGCCAAATCCTGGCTGGCCTTGCCCAGCAAGCCCTTTGCCAAAGCCGCGATTTGTTCTGGCAGGCCCAGACGAACGGCGGTGGCAAGGGCGTTTGAGCCGCCGGGGATGCCCAACACCAGGCGATAGGTCGGCGCCAGTGTCACCGGGTCAAAATCTAGAGACGCGTTCTGCAGGCCCGGCGTGCGGTGGGCAAAGACCTTAAGCTCGTTAAAATGCGAGGTGGCGACTACCAGCGAGCCGCGCTCAAGGAAATAGAGTAACAGCGCCCGGGCGAGCGCGGCACCTTCCTCGGGGTCGGTGCTTGAGCCAAGCTCGTCCAAAAGCACCAGGCTTTTGGCGGTCGAGTTTTTAATGATGCGGACGATGTTGCCCATGTGCCAGCTGAAGGTGGAGAGTGTGCTCTCGATGCTCTGCTCGTCACCGATGTCGGCAAAGACGCCGTCAAATACCGGGATGAGGCTGCCGCTTGAGGCGGGGATGGGCATCCCCGCCAGGGTCATCAAGGCCGTCAAGCCGATGGTTTTGAGTGCCACCGTTTTGCCGCCGGTGTTGGGGCCGGTGATGACCAGCCCGGAAAAATCGCGGCCGATCTCCACCGAGAGGGGAACAGCCTTGTCCCCGAGTAAAGGGTGGCGGGCATTAACCAGCTTCAAAACCTTCTCGGCGGTGATGGCGGCTTCTTCGGCCTTGAAGCGGGCGGCGAACCGGGCCTTGGCCAGCGCCAGGTCAACCGCCGCCATTCTGGCGACGTGTACCGCTATTTCGTTAACGTTTGCCCCGACCTCGGTAGAGAGTACGAGGAGAATGCGTTCCACCTCGCGCTTTTCGGCAACTTCCAGCTCCCGTAGCTCGTTGCCCAGCTCGACCGTCACCAGCGGTTCGATAAAAACGGTGACACCGGTGTTGGAAACATCGTGGACGATGCCCCGGAACTCCTTTTTCATCTCCGCTTTTACGGGGACGACGTAGCGCCCGTCGCGCTCGGTGATGACCGCCTCCTGCAAAAAGCGCTGGCTGCGGCCGGACTTGACGATGGCATCGAGGCGGGCGCGCAGGCGCTCGCGCTTTACCCGCAGTTCGCGGCGCAGGCGGCCAAGCTCCGGCGAGGCTGAGTCCAGCACCTCGCCGCCCGGGGCGATGGCGGAAGCGATGTGCTCTTCGATATAAGCCAGAGGGACAATATCTTTAGCCAAATCCCATAAGAGGGGAAACCCGTCGGCACGTTTTTGCAGTCCGTCGCGGACGCGGCGGGCAATAGCCAGCGTCTCGCGGACGGCGTGCAGGGTCTGGGGCTCTAGCATCTTGCCCTTCTGCGCCATCTCCGCCGCTTCGCGGACATCGCTCGCACCGCCCAGTGAAAGCCCTGCCTCCTGGGAGAGCAGACGGCGGGCTTCAGCGGACTCTCCCAGCCACCGGGTGACGGTCTCCGCATCAGAGGATGGCACAAAGTTGAGCGCCAGTTCTTTGCTCGCGGTAAAGGCGGTAAAACCGGCGAGCAATTCTCGCACCTTGGGAAATTCCAGGATTTCGAGACTCTTGGTATCCAAAAAAACCACCCGATAAAGGGTCTAAAAGAGACGGAGCTTCGCCGGCGGGCGGCGGTAACCCTCATCGCGCGGCCAGCCCGAGGCCTTCGCGGTCTCGTTGGCAAGCCGGTCGCAGCGGAGATTCTCGGCGCTGGTATTATGTCCCCGTACCCAGCGGAAGGCGACTTCGTGACGCTCGCAGACTTTTAGCAGCCTTTCCCAGAGGTCGGGGTTACGGGCGGCCTCGTTCTTGTTGCGCCGCCAGCCCATTTTCTGCCAGCGTTTTGCCCAGCCTTTTGTTACGGCGTTCACCAGATAAGACGAGTCGCTGTAAAGTTCCACCCGGCACTTTTCGCCGAGCGTCTCCAGCGCGGTGATGGCGGCTATCATCTCCATGCGGTTGTTGGTGGTATCTTTGAAGCCGCCCTTAAGCTCGCGACGCTGGCCGTCGGCGATGATGAGGGCGGCGTAGCCTCCCCGGCCGGGGTTACCCAGGCAGGCGCCGTCGGTGTAGATGGTGACCGCTTTCAATTTTTCCATATCGTTAGCATTATAGCACGAAATCCTGTTTGCCCTCTTATCCCCCGCTTTGCTATAATGTGCGGGTATTCTGCTAACAGCGAGAAAGAAAAATGCCTGCAAAGAAAAAGGTAGAATCTAAGCTTCCCGACCTCGAGACCTTCGTTGCCGGGGTAAACAAAAAGTCTCACGCCTACGGCAAGAAAGTCCGCTTCGGCTTCACCAAGCGCAAGCGCATCCGGGGTTAAACCCGTTTAGTCCGGCACAAAGGGCGAGCCTTCACGCGCGAAGTCGGGCAGGTAGCTTTCCGCCGAAGCCATTTCCTGCACCCAGCCATTGATGATGCCGAACTCTTCCAGCAGGCCAGTTGTCTCACGGTATTCCTCAAGCGAAATCCGCCTGGAAAGCAAAGGGTGGCTTCGGGCTTGATTCGCCGGGTGATACTGCGACATCAGGCTCACGGTGACACCGGACGAGACTTCCCGCGCCAGCCACTTGAGCGAACTCCGGCTGCCCGCCAGACCGCCGGGCAGGACCAGGTGGCGCACGATAAGGCCACGCTCGGCAACGCCCTCATCATCAACCTTGAGATTCCCAACCTGGCGGAACATCTCCCTGATGGCGGCGCGGGCATTGGCGGGGTATTCCGGGGCTTGCGACAGCTTGCGTCCCCAAACTTCATCGGCATACCTGAGGTCGGGGAGATAGATGTCGATGATGCCGTCCAGTTCTTTCAGAGTTGCCACCGAGTCGTAGCCGCTACTGTTATAGACCAGAGGCAGAGTCAGTCCGAGTGATGCTGCTTCGAGCACCACCCGCACCATCTGGGGGACGAAGTGCGAGGGGGAGACAAAGTTTATGTTGTGGCATCCCTGTTCCTGCAGCCAGAGCAGCTTTTCGGCAAGAGCACTAAAACTCGTCTCACCGGATTTCAGAACTGCCCTTTCCTGGCTTATCTGGTAGTTCTGGCAGTAGATGCAGGCCATGTTGCAGCCGGCAAAAAATACCGTTCCCGAACCGCCGCTACCCGACAGTGCCGGCTCCTCGCCGAAGTGGGCGCAAACCGAAGCCACCGATGGCAGATAGCCTGCCCGGCACCAGCCCTTTTCGCCCGCCAGGCGGTTAGTGCCGCATTTTCGGGGGCAGAGGTCGCAGGCGGCCAGACGGGCTTTGAGACGTTCAAGGCGTTGCGCCAGTTCGCCCGAGCGGTAAAGTTCAAGGTAACCGGCGGTCATCCTAACCCTCGGACATGCCCTCCCAGCGCCGGTAGCACCGGTGCTCAATGCCGAACTGCTCGAGGACCTTCCCTACCGTCTGGTCAACGATGTCGCTAACTGTACTGGGGGAATGGTAGAAGGCTGGCATTGGCGGCAGAATTACCGCCCCGATTTCGCTGGCCTGCGCCATCAGCCGGAGATGCCCCAGGTGGAGGGGCGTTTCCCGTACTACCAGCACGAGCTTACGCCTTTCCTTCAAGGTTACGTCGGCAGCGCGTACCATCAGGTTGTGGGCGTAAGAGTTCGCCACCGCCGAGAGTGTCTTGATGGAGCAGGGGATGATGACCATGCCGCTGGTCTCAAACGAGCCGGAGGCGATGCGGGCGGCGATGTCTTCGCTCCCGTAATGAAAGCGGGCGAGCGCTTCGATGCGGCGGCGCGTCCAGTCGGTCTCCGCCCTGATGGTGGCGGCTGCCGCCTCGCTGATGACCAGGTGTGTCTCAATCCCTTTCTCCTTAAGCACCTGGAGCAGCCGGATGCCATAGATAGCACCGCTCGCGCCGGAAATCCCTATGACCAGTTTCAATTCAATCTCCTTGATGAGCCAGCCATAGACATGATATCACAATTGGCGGCGATTACGCCTACCGGCTACTCAGCCTTAATCTCCTCGACCTCGCACACCGCCCCCGCAGTTTCCGCAGTAAAAAATTTTCTCCGGAAATAGAGCGCCACATTCACCAGGCTGATTAAGACCGGCACCTCGACCAGCGGGCCGATTACGGCGGCGAACGCCTGCCCCGAGCCGATGCCGAAGACCGCCACCGCCACGGCAATCGCCAGCTCGAAGTTGTTGCTGGCGGCGGTGAAAGCGATGCTGGCCGTCCGGGGATAGTTCGCGCCGATTCTCTTTCCCATGTAAAAAGAGACCATGAACATGATAACGAAGTACAGGAGCAGCGGGACGGCGATGCGCACCACGTCCAGTGGTATCTGCACGATCAGCTCACCCTTCAGTGAGAACATCACCACGATGGTAAAGAGCAGGGCGGCCAGGGTGACGGGGCTAATCCTGGGGATGAACTTTGTCTCATACCACTGCCGGCCTCGGGAACGGATAAGCCAGAAGCGTGTGAGCATGCCCCCGAAGAAAGGGATGCCAAGATAGATGAGCACGCTCCGGGCTATTTCGCCGATGGTGACATGGACGACGGAGCCTTCAAGGCCGAACCAGCCGGGCAGTATGGTGATGAAGATATAGGCGTAAACTGAAAAAAAGACAATCTGGAAAATGGAGTTGAACGCCACCAGTCCGGCGGCATATTCGTTATCGCCCCGGCAGAGCTGATTCCAGACGATGACCATGGCGATGCAGCGCGCCAGGCCTATCATAATCAGGCCGACCATGTATTCCGGGTAAGGCCAGATGAAACCGAGAAACAAAATAGCCAGCAGGAACATGAGAATTGGCCCGATGACCCAGTTCTGCACCAGCGACAGTCCCAGCACCTTCCAATCGCGGAAAACACTGCCAAGTTCCTCATATTTAACTTTCGCCAGCGGCGGGTACATCATCAGGATGAGGCCGATGGCGATAGGGATGGAAGTGGTGCCCACCGAAAAATAGTCAATGGCGTCGGCGACGGCGGGTATAAAATAACCCAGCCCCACCCCGAAACCCATCGCCAGAAAAATCCAGAGAGTAAGAAAACGGTCGAGGAAGGATAGCCGTCCCGCTACGCTTTCTGGTGCTTTACTCATACTCCTGTTTCCTTTCTGATTTACTTGTTGGGCTGGATAAACCCTTCTACGGGACTAGCGGCATCGAGGTGGGACTTGAGCCTGCCCTGCTGCGCGCGGATGATTCGCTCATAGACACACTTTCTCAGAAACCGGAGCGCCTCTTTTTCGTCGCCGTCGGTGACAATCCTTTCCAACTCCATCAGATCTTGTTCGTCCAGGGAGACGGCGGCTTTTCTAATCTCCAGCATTTTCAGCCTCCGGGGCTATCTCCTCAATCAATCTCATCACTCTTTTCTTGACCTCATCCCTGATTTTTCTGACCGCCTCAATGGGCTTATCGTGAGGGTCGGCGAGCGCCCAGTCCTCGGTCTCGATGAAGCTCGCCGGGCAGACCGCCTGCGCGTCAGCGCCGCAGCCCATCGTTATCATCCGGCTAGCCTTCTCCACCATATCCATGGTGAGTGCCCTGGGTTTGTGGCTGCTGATGTCTATGCCAACCTCGCGCATCGCCTCGACAACCACCGGATTCACCTCTTCGGCGGGTTGTGTGCCTGCGGAAATTGCCTGCGCCTCTCCCTTTGCCAGCTGGTTGAAGAAAGCCTCGGCCATCTGGCTGCGGCCCGAGTTGTGTACGCAAACGAAGAGGATGCTTTTCACGACGATGCCTCCTTTTTTTGACCGCCGTCACGGACTTCGAAATGCCGGTTTTTCAGGTAACGTTCCATTAAATACCCGATGCCGATGAAGAGGGGCAGAGACACCAGCGTGCGCACCAGCGAGAATTCGATACCCAGGTAGCCAATTTCAATACCGAGCATTGGAATCTTTATGGAAGAGAAAGCTCCCAGGTAAATAAAGATATTCCTGATGCCGGCTCCTTTTCGATAAAGCAGGTAGGCCACCGGGAAGGCCCCGTACAGCGGTCCTGCCTGGAGCATGGCAAGCAGCACCACCAGTGCGATGCCCTTGATGCCGGACCCCCGCCCGATGTGTTTCTGAATCCTTTCTTTAGGCACCCAGACATCAAAAAGCCCGACGATGATAAAAAGGAAAGGCACGAAGGTGACCATTTCGACAAGAGACTGTGTGAAGCTGGTAAAGATGGTCTTACCGGGATTGAAGCCAAGTACAAAAGACAGGACGGTAAGGACGGCGTAAGCCGCCACCCAGATGTAGCCACGGTGCTTTGAGAAAAACTTTTTCACGACAATAAACCCAGTATCAGGCCCACCACCAATCCGATAATCAGCGCGGCTACGAAATTCATGGCATTCCGGGTGATGGCCACGGCTTTACCAAAATACTTAATCTCCAGCGGCAACGTGATCATCCCCACCATCATCAAGGTGGTCATAAATACCGCGACCACCGCGTAGGAAGCGCCCTGCTGGATAAGACCGGCGGCAATCGGGTAGGAGATGAAACCGGGAATCAACGTGATAGAACCGACCAGCGCCGCTATCGCGAAGCCAAGTACTCCTGATTTTGCGCCCAGGTATTGACTGATGACGTTTGGAGGAATGAAATACAGTACGACACTGATTAAAATCAGGATATTCAAAAAAGGGAGCAGCACATTCCGGAACATCTTCCAGCCTCTTTTGAATCCCTCCAGCGTCTTTTTTCTGTCGAGGGCGAAAGATAACCCCGACAGGATAGCGCTAAGTGTTATGAAAATGACGGCATTAGTACTCAAAACTTAATTCAGACCCCCCCTATTTATTGGTCAGGGCCGTCGTGATGAAAGTGGTTACCTCTGCCTTCGAGGGCACTCTGCCGGATACCACCAGTTTCTCGTCAATCACCAGTCCCGGCGTAGTGAGAATGGGATACTCCATTATCTTCTTGATATCCTTGACATCTTCGATTTCAGCCGTGATGTCAAGCTCCTTGACCGTTTCCCTGACAGTCTTTTCCAGAGCCTGGCACCTGGCACATCCGGTTCCAAGAATTTTGATTTTCATGTTTTATCCCCCTTTGGTTACTCTCTCAGGCTATCAAACCGAAGACGTAGCCAGTGGTAGTCGCCATGACCACTACCAGGGCAACGTAGGTGAGCATCTTCTTCGTCCCCATAACGTTGCGGATAACCAGCATGCTGGGTAACGAGAGGGCTGGCCCTGCTAAAAGCAACGCCAACGCCGGCCCCTTGCCCATACCGAGGTCCATGAAAGCTCTAATGATGGGCACTTCGGTTAGGGTGGCAAAGTACATCAGGGCACCGGCGAACGAGGCGATAAAACTCGCCGGCAGGCTGTTACCGCCAACATATCGCGTTACGATTGATTGAGGAATGACCACCGTCAGAATACCGGCGATAAAGACACCCACCAGCAGCCAGGGGATAATCAGGCGGGTAAAATGCAGCGTCTCTTTCAACCACCGCACAATCTCACCTTTTGTAAACCAGCGCCACAGGATTACAGCTGCCGCCGCCAGGAAGATGACCATTACAATCCAGTTCTTAGAGGCGGCGAAGACGAGCACGCCCACCAGAGACCCGATAAAAAGAACCTGTTGCCAGATGCTCTTACCAGCCGGGTCGCTGGCCAGCATGGCAAACGCCTGCGCGTCAGCCTGGGACTTTTCTTTGCGGTATATGAAGGCCATAATCAGGCCGATGATTACCGAAAAGGCAATCGCACCAATCGCTCTGGCGAAGCCAATATCAAAACCAAGCAATTTAGCCGAATAGACAATCGCCAGGACGTTAATGGCCGGGCCTGAGAAAAGGAAGGCGATAGCCGGGCCCAGGCCAGCCCCCTTTTTATAGATACCCGCAAACAGGGGTAACACCGTGCAGGAGCAAACTGCCAGTACCGCACCCGAAACGGAGGCCACGCCATATGAAACCGGCTTCTTGGTCTGCGGGCCGAAATACCTGAGAACGGCAGCCTGCGAAACGAATGCCGCAATCGCTCCGGCGATGAACAGCGCCGGCACCAGGCAGGTTATAACATGAGCGGACAGGTATTCTGTCAAACCGTTGATTCCGCCCCGAAAAAGACTGGCAATTGTCTCCATGGTTAACTCTTACCTGCTATGCAGACTGCTAAGCTTCGGAGGATAAGCCAATCGTGCATATTTTCCCGGCACAACTCGAGCCCACGCGCTCGGCCTCCTGGAGCCGCTCTTTGTCAATGGCAGCAAGCTTGTTGTCCTTCAGCGCTTCTTTTGCGGCTTCAATCAGTCGAATCTGGTAGTCCTTGAGACCATCGCTATCTATCGAATAGTTTGTCCAGAGCCCTTCCCTTCTCATTTTAAGAAAACCCGCGTCGCTCAGGATTTTCAGGTTCCGCGAGGCCCTGGTCTGAGAAATCCCGAGTGCCTGCATCACCTCGCAGACACAAGCCTCCCGTTCCAGAAGCAGGTTCAGAATACGGAGACGGGTCTCGTCGGATAGGGCTTTAGCGGCCTTAATCAATTCTTTCACGGCAAATATAACCTTATATGCGCATCTATGCTTATAGTTTAGCACCGGGTGAGCGCAATGTCAAAAGAGCGGGGATGCAATCCCGGGGGAAAATATCTATAATGGTTTTTGTAGGCAGCAACACTAAAACCGGCAGAGGATAACATGGATATTCGTGCGGCAAGCTTAAAAGCGTCTTTTCCACGTGTACTGCGGTACACCGACCTCCGCAGCTACCTTTTCACCATCGTTTTTGTGGCGGCGGGCGTGGCGGTGCCCTGGGGCTTCCACCGGTTCCACCTGGCAGGGGCGACCTTTTTGCCGATGCACCTCTTCGTGCTGGCGGCGGGGCTGGCCTTCGGCTGGCGGGCGGGGTTAGTCACCGGCCTACTGACACCCCTGGTGAGTTTTTCCGTTTCGGGAATGCCGCCACTGGCGATTTTGCCCCAGGTGATAGCGGAAATCGCCGCCTACGGTCTGATAGCAGGTTTACTCAGCGAGAAATATCATCTGGGAACGGTCAAGGCGCTGCTCGGGGGAATGGCCGGCGGGCGGCTGGCACTACTAGTTTTCCTGCTGGTCAGCTATCTCATAAGCGGCCAGAGCCAGAGCCCGCTCGGGGCGGAGACCAGCCCTTTAGCTTCAGCATGGGCAACCGTCAGGCTGGGCTGGCCGGGAATTCTGCTTCAGCTAACTATCTTGCCGCTTGGCTTCTGGCTGGCCGGACGTTCAATCACCCGACGGGCGAAGTAGTATGTACCCCCGCCTTTTCTATGACTTTCTCACAAGTAACGACAGTTTGTGGGTCTACCGGGAAAAGGAGCTTATTTTCAGCTCGACCGAAGACCGGCTGGTGCCCCTGATGACCTATCTCGACCGCTTTGATAATGAGGCAAACCCGGTCGTCTTCGATAAAATCGTGGGCAACGCCGCCGCCCTGCTCGCCGTCAAAGCCGGTTGCCGCGAGCTTTTCAGTCCCTTCGGCAGCCAGCACGCGGTGGCTACCCTCGAAAAATACGGCATCAGGCATCACCTGGGCGAGGTCGTGCCCGCCATCATGCAGCCCGGCGGCAAAGAAATGTGCCCGATGGAAAAGCTCTCGCTGGGCAAAGAGCCGGAGGCGTTTTACCTGCTGATGAAGGAGAGACTCTCGGCAAATAGGAGGCGGCTAAAATGAAGAAAGCCTCAGTCACTCTCCTTATTTTGTTATTAGCTGGCATTCTGCTAGCGATAAGTTGCGGAAGAGCTACAAGTCAAATTGTCTTTTATTCCGGTGGTTATATGGACGATGGGAAAATGTATTTAATAAACGCCGATGGCACTAACCAAACGCTTAACCTTAGTTACGATGGCTATTGGACCTACTGGGGCCCGACATTATCACCTGACGACACCAAGATTGCTTTTGGTTCAATGTCTAGTGGCGAACTTGATTCTCCGGTAGATATCTATGTTATGAACGCCGACGGTAGTAACCTTATAAAACTTACAGATGGAGGAAATAATTTCTCACCGGCTTGGTCACCAGATGGGGCAAAGATTGCCTTCGTGTCTGGGCGTGATGACAACTTTGAAATATACATCATGAATGCAGACGGGAGCAACCAGATAAGAATAACCGATATCGATGGTAGCAATAACTTAGAACCGGCCTGGTCACCAGATGGTGCACAGATTGCCTTTGTGTCCGAACGTGATGCCAATCCTGAGATATACATTATGAATGTCGATGGTAGTAATCGAATGAGACTAACGGATAACGACTGGTACGATTTTCATCCTGTATGGTCACCCAACGGTAAGAAAATAGCCTTCGTATCCCAACGTGGCGGTCCAAACAAGGGTGGCAATAGGGGGATATACGTTGTGAATACTGACGGCAGCAACGAAATAAGATTAACCGATACCGATGGCGGTGATATGGAACCAGCTTGGTCGCCTGATGGAAGCAAGATTGCCTTCACGCGCGGCGATAATGGCTATGCTCAAATATATGTAATGAATGCCAACGGTAGCAACCAGAAGAGGCTCACAAACAATAAGTTTGATGCAAGAAATCCTCAGTGGGTGTCTAAATCAATCGGGCGATGAATGCTAATACAGCACCCGTTCGTCGCCGACGCGGCGGGTAATTTTCTTGGCGTCGAGGTATTCCAGAAGTCCCTGGGCATACTTGCGACTGGTTTGAAACATGTCGCGCACCTCGGCCAGCGTGATTTTTCCCTTTGCCTGAATATGCGCGGTGATGCGCTTCGTCATCTCCTGGTAAGCCGCCGAGGAAAAGACCACGCCTTCGCTGGCCTTCAGCACCTCGCCCCGGGCGATGAGCAGGCCGAGAAGCTCCGGCGCAGGGATAAGCTCGCTCGGCGGGGCGTAGGGCTGGGCAGCCAGCGCCTTGAGGAAGGCATCAACCTTAGCCTGCTGCGCCGCCGTAAGCCGGGGTTTATGCTCCGGCAGGCTGACCGCGCCGCCCTCTTCCCTCAGTACCTGCTCACTTGCCATCCTCGCCAGGACTGCCGTAGCCGCCTGTCCTAATTTGAGCTTACCGGCAAACTCCAGGCGGGGCATGCCGGGGCGGGCGGGAAACTTTTCGTGGTATTCTTTCAAGACCGCCGCCACCTGCCTTGCCAGCCGTTCCCAGCCGGCCCTCGTCCAGTAAAGCGCCGCCTCGCCCTCGCCCACCGCCACCAAATCACCCCGACTTGCCAGCGTTTCGACCAATGGTTTAATATCGCCCGCACTTAGATTTTTCAAAACGGACAGAGTCAACGGCTGTTTCGGCTCAAGCTGGGCTATTAACGCTTCCTCGGGGCTGCCTTCGGCGCTGGCCTCAAGCGTTTTCAATATGTCCGGGCGTTTCCGTCTAAGCCGGAGGGCTTGTGCCTGAACCACCCGGCCACCGCCCAGCGTCTCGACCGGCGAGCGGATGATGAAGTGGTCGCCGCGCAGCGCCACCACCGGCCCGGCAAGGGCAATCTGCGCCCAGGTTTCGCCGCCCGGCTCCAAAGCATCGTTTTCGAGCAACCGGACTTTGGCAATTGCCTCGCTCGCCCCGGTGAAAAAACTGACCTCGGCATTATGTCGCAACGGTCTTTTTACATAATCCAGCAGGCGCAGTCTGGCGGTCAGCATCTCGGATGGTTTGAGCCAGCCCGGCACCGTGAGCACATCACCGCGTCGTACCTCGGAGGTGGTGACGCCTACCAGGTTGGCGGCCACGCGGCTGCCCGGCTCGGCCTGGGTTACCGCCGCCTTGTGCGTCTGTAGCGCCCTTATACGAGAACGATGCCCCGAGGGGACAATTTGAACCTCCTGCCCCACCCGCAGCCAGCCGTCTATCAGCGTGCCGGTGACGATGGTGCCCGAGCCGGTGATGGTAAAGACGCGGTCAATCGGTAAACGGGGCCGCCCCCGGTCGGAACGCGGCTCGGCCTGGCTTAAAGTCTGGTCAATGGCCGTTTTCAGTTCGGGAATGCCCTCGCCGGTTGTCGCCGAAACCGGGATGATTTTCGCCCCGGCCAGCCTGGTCGTGGACAACAGCTCTTCTATTTCCATCTTTACCAGGCTAAGCCACTCGTCGTCCACCAGGTCTTTCTTGGTGACGGCCACCACGCCGCGCGGCACTTCCAAAAGGTCCAAAATCGCCAGGTGCTCGCGGGTCTGGGGCATCACGCCCTCGTTGGCCGCCACCACCAGTAGCGCGATGTCAATGCCACCCACCCCCGCCAGCATGTTCTTGATGAAGCGCTCGTGCCCCGGCACGTCCACGATGCCGACCTCACGCCCGCTCGGCAGTTTCAGCCAGGCAAAGCCCAGGTCAATGGTCATGCCCCGCTCTTTTTCCTCGCGCAGGCGGTCGGGGTCAATGCCGGTGAGGGCCTTTACCAGCACTGATTTGCCGTGGTCGATGTGGCCGGCGGTACCGAGAACAAACATAAGTTTACGAACCTATTTCGAAATATCTTTGGCAAGCGCGTATAATGCCGCGAGCATGGCCTCGTCGTCTTCGGGCAGGACGGAGCGCGGGTCGAGCAGGAGGACGTCCTCGCTGATGCGCCCGATAACCGGGATGACCGGGGACTGGCGCAGCCGACGAGAAAGCGCCTGGGCGCTCTGCCCCCGCTTGTTGCCTGGGCCGACTGCCACCAGCCGGGTCTTGAGGGTCTCGCCGGGCAGACTGCCGCCGCCGATGGTGCTTTCGCCATCCTGTAACCTGGCAAGGCCGCCGAGCGCCTCCACCCAGCGCCTGGCGCGGCGACTAAGTTCTTCGGGAGAAGCCGAAATCATGCGCCAGACGGGAATTTCTTGCGGTGCTTCTTCCCTGAGATAGTGAACCAGCGTGGCCGCCAGACCCGCGAGGCGCACTTTATCAATGCGCACCGCCCGTGCCAGCGGGTGCTTTTTCAGCCTGTCAACCGCAGCTTTCTTGCCCGCGATGATGCCCGCCTGCGGGCCACCGATGAGCTTGTCGCCGGAGAAAAAGGCGAGGTCGGCACCCAGCTTGATACTTGCCTGTACCGTCGGCTCGGGGGCAAGGCCGTAAGTCGCAGTATCCAGCAGGCAGCCGCTGCCCAGGTCGTCAAATACCAGAATATTATGATTGCGGGCGATAGTTACTAACTCGGCCAGCGTCACCTCGCTGGTGAAGCCGGTCACCCGAAAGTTCGAGGTGTGGACGCGCAGCAGCGCCGCCGTGCGCTCGGTGATGGCCTGCTCGAAGTCGGCAATATAGGTGCGGTTGGTGGTGCCGACCTCGACCAGCTTCGCCCCGCTCTGGCGCATCACGTCGGGGATGCGGAAGCCGCCGCCAATCTCCACCGCCTGCCCCCTCGAAACGATGACCTCCTTGCGCGAGGCAAGGGCGCTAAGCCCCAGCAGTACCGCCGCCGCATTGTTATTCACTACCAGCGCCGCCTCGGCGCCGGTGAGACGGCAGACGAGCGGCTCGATAAAGACCTGGCGCTCACCGCGGCTGCCAGTACTCAGGTCGAACTCAAGGTTGGAAAAGCCGCGCGACACCGCCGCCATGGCGCTGATGGCGGCACGGCTTAAAGGCGCCCGCCCCAGATTGGTGTGCAGGATGACACCGGTAGCGTTGATGACCGGTCTCAGGCCGGGCTGGACTAACGCCTCAACATGGACGGCTACCGCCCCGGCAATTTCATCGAGGGAAGGGACAGGCTTACCTACGGCAATGCTGCGCCGGGCATCTTCGAGACGCTCTCTTGTGAGATTTAGCAGCAAATCGTGGGAGAAAGAGTTGCCAAGCTCTTTCAGACGTTCGCCGGCAAGCACGCGGTCAACGCTGGGCAGATTTCGCAATTCACCGCTGGGCATAAGGCTATTGTATCATGACACTGGCAAAGCTGTTTAGAGATTCGCAAAATAGATACTGCTTAGTATTGACAATTATACTATAGCATACTATAGTATAATTCAGTGAATATTCATTAGCTAAGGAGTACAAGCATGGACAATAATGAAAGGGCTGCGTTATTGATTAGGGTTGCCCAACAAATTAGAGATAGCGTGGATAAGCAAGCTATACTATCGTGGGCAGAAGAACTTATCTCTAAAACTTATGCGCCTGCGCAAAATACAAAACAACAAGAAATCACTTACCCTATTGATGTTTTTGCACGGTACAAAAACATCTTGTATCACGGAAAGTTGTTAAATGATGGGAAAATAGAACGGAACGGTGACTCGTTCAGCCCTTCAAAGGCAGCTATAAATATCACCCATAATTCCGTAAACGGCTGGAGATTCTGGCGTTACATGAACAAAAATGGTCAAGAACGAGCAATAGATACTTTGCGTACCTTTCGCTTAAATAGGAAATAATCCAAGCTGGCTAATTCCAGCGCAATAGTTACTTCTTTATCTCCACCCGCAGGGTGTTAATCTGGCTCACCCCTTTGAGGCTGCTTGCCAGGCCGAAAAGCGTGTTGGTGATGACCCGGCTCACAAAAGGGTTGGTGGGCACCGCCGCCCCGTTCACCTTCAGGTTGACGCCGGCGGGGGCGACCGAGAGGTCAACCGTATCGGGTGTGCCGGTTCCCTCAAGGGCTTCGAGAATGCCCCTCACCACGTGGTCAACCAGGCTCTGGGCAAAATAATCGAGCGGGATAGCGGCGTCGTTAACCGTCAGGGCAACTTTCGTGGTCATCTTGTCCTCCCTCGTTGCACGTTTTAATGTAATAATCAAGCCGTTCGTGGTGAGCCTGTCGAACCACGACGCCCTTCGACAAGCTCAGGGCGAACGGAATTGCAATGCTAATTGCCACAGGTAAGTACCTGCTTACTTCTTCTTGACGTAGACCTTGTATTCGCCGCCGGACTCTTCAATCCCCAGACACTCGTTGCCGGTGGACTTGCACCATGCCGGCATATCCAGCTTGATGCCCTTGTCGTCGGCCACCACCTCAAGCACCTCGCCCGGCTTCATCTCCTTGATTTTCGCGGCGGTTTTGACGATGGGCATCGGGCAGTAGAGACCCACGCAATCAAGAGTTTTATCGGCATTCATATTATGGTAACCTCATCCCGACAATCCCTCTCAACTCTTAGAGGCTCCTTTTATAATTTGATTAAGAGGCTCCGCGCCTCCTATGCTTGGTTCCTCAAGCTAAACGAACAGCACTACTTTTGAATCGCGCGCCTCGCTCAGGAAATAGGCTGCCCCCGCCAGGCTGGCAACCTCCGCCCGGAACGCCTTTTCCGGTACCCCCATCACCCCGCAGGAGGTGTTGCAGGCGATGAGCTTGACCCCCATCTGCTCGGCCATCTTGATGAACTCCTCGACCGACGGCATATTGACGTCTTTCATCAGGCGTTTCATCATCCAGGTGCCCAGTCCCATCATGTTGAATTTGGACAGGGTCAGCCTTTTCGCACCGCCGCGGTTCATCCAGTTGAGCATCTTGCGCATCAGTCCCTTGCTGCCTATGCCGCCCTCGTTCTTCTTGATGACATTCAGTCCCCAGAAAGTGAAGAACATGGTGACGTCCATGCCCATTGAAGCGCCGGTGGTCGCCAGCATGAAAGCCGCCAGCGCTCGGTCGAGGTCGCCGCTGAAGACCACGATGGTGAGCTTTTCCTTTTTTTCAGCTTCGGCTTCGGCCATTCGTCACCTCCTAGCCCGCCGGTTTCAACTCCGCCCCGCAGTGGGGACACTGGGTGGCGTCGCGGGCGACCACCTCGCCGCACTTGGGGCAGAAAACCAGCTTCACGCCGCAGGCCTGGCAGAAGGGCAGGTCGGCCGCGCTAACTTCACCTTCGCAGAATGGGCAGACGTGCAGCTCTCCCTCGTGCGAGGCAACAGCAGGCTTGGCGGCGACCGGGATGGCGACGCCCCTGGCCTGTTGCTTTGCCTGGTAGTCCTCGATGGCCTTGTGCAGCGCCTGGGCGCCCAGGTTGGAGCAGTGGAACTTGTTCTTGGGCAGCCCTTCCAGCTCATCAGCCACCGACTTCGGGGTGATTTTCAGGGCTTCCTCGATGGTCTTGCCCATCGCCATTTCGCTCACCATCGAGGAAACGGCGATGGCCGCCCCGCAGCCGAAGGTTTTGAACTTGACATCTTCCAGACGGTTATCCTTGACCTTGATGTAGAAGGTCATCATATCGCCGCAGACAGGGTTGCCTTCCTCGCCGACGCCGTCGGCGTCGGGAATCTCGCCCACGTTGCGCGGGTTGGTAAAGTGGTCCATCACTTTCTGGCTGTAGACCGGCATAACACTAGCCTCCCTGTTTTACGAATTTGGCATAAAGCGGTGACATCTGCCGCAGGCGCTCGACGATGGGCGGCATCACCTCAAGGACGTAATCAACATCGGCATCGGTATTTTGAATTCCCAGGGTAAAGAGCACCGAACCCTGGGCAAGCTCGTGGGACAGCCCCATCGCCAAAAGCACGTGCGAGGCCTTGAGCGCCCGCGAGGTGCAGGATGAGCCGCTGGAGACGGCCACGCCCTGCATGTTGAGCATCATCAGCATGGACTCGCCCTCGACAAACTGGACGCAGAAAGAGCAGTTGCCCGGCACCCGTTTTTCAGGGTGGCCGGTGACGACCACGTGCCCGACTTTTTCCGGCAGCTCCTTGAGCAGGCGGTCGCGCAGCTTGCTCACACGGGCAACCCTTTGCGATATGTCAGGCTGCGCCAGCTCCGCCGCCTTGCCCAGGCCGACGATGGCCGGAACGTTCTCGGTACCCGCCCTTCTCCCGCCTTCCTGCACCCCGCCATCGAGCAGGGGCATGATTCTTACCCCCTGGCGCACCCATAGCGCACCGACCCCTTTAGGCCCGTAGAACTGGTTGCCCGCCAGGCTCAGGGCGTCAACGCCCAGCTCTTTGACATTAACCGGGATGACGCCTGACGCCGCTACAGCATCGGTATGAAAGGGGATTTTATTTTCCTTGGTGATTTTGGCAATCTCGCCAATCGGCTCCAGGCTGCCGACCTCGCCGTTAGCCATCATCACCGAGACAAGCACGGTATCTTTGCGGATAGCCTTGCGCACCTCTTCGGGGTCAACGATGCCCTGCCCGTCCACCGGCACGAGCGAGAGCTCAAAACCCAGCTTTTCCAGCGTCCGGGCGGAGTTGAGTACGGAAAAATGCTCGACGGCGGAGACGATGACATGTTTGCCTTTTTGCTGGTTGGCAAGCGCCAGCCCCTTGACAGCGGTGTTATTGCTCTCGGTGCCGCTGGAGGTAAAGATGATTTCCTCGGGGTTCGCCGCCCCGATTAGCGCGGCCACTTTTTCCCGCGCTCCGTCAACCGCTTCGCGGGCGGCGTCACCCCAGTCATGCAGGCAGGACGGGTTGCCAAAGGCATCGCCCAGATAAGGCAGCATCGCCTCGCGGACTTCGGGTAAAAGCGGTGTGGTCGCCCCGTTATCGAGATAAACCTGTCGTCCCATAGCTAATCCATCCTTGCGGCTCGTGTTTGGCTCAAATTCAAGGGTAAAGCTGGTTGCCCTCGTCATCCTCGACGATGATAGCCTGCTCGGGGCAACTGTCGGCGGCGTCGAGCAGCGTTTTCTCGTCCACCGAGGCCGGGTCAAGCACCACCGCCTTGTTTTCGGCGTCAAGGGCAAAGACGGTAGGGGCAAAAGCCACGCAGTTGCCAAGTCCCCGGCAGAGCTCGCGGTCAACCTTCACCCTCATACGTTACCTCCGAGGCTGTTTCTAGCCTTATTCTATCATAAAACGCCCGCAACAATATGATATTTGTCGCAAAACGGCGAAAATACGGCGTACTGCCACAGGGCTGAGAACCCCGCCCAAAATGCCAGATGATGAGTACGGTCGGAGCAGAGGATAGAGTCGCAGCTTATTTGGCGAGCAGCTCTTCGAGCTTGGGCTGGTTGAAACCTACCACCACCGCATCGTCAACGGTGATGACCGGTACGCCCATCTGGCCCGACTTCGTAATCATCTCCTTGGCTTTTTCCCGGTCAGCGGCCACGTCATACTCGGTGAAAACGATGCCTTTGCGCGAAAGAAACTCTTTCGCCCGGTAGCAATGCGGTCAGGTATTTGTGGAGTAAATTACCACCTTTTTTTCAGCCATTTTCCGCCTCCTAAACTTAATCCGAAAAGCCTTATAAACCGGCTGAAACAGCCCGGTATCAGCCCTTGAATAAATTATTAACCGGCCACTCCGAACTTGGGCCGGTTACGCGCCCGCCACTGCTCCAGGTAGCGCACCACATCATCATCGCTTAAATCAAACCAGTGACGGTAATAATCGGCGACGTAGAACCGGGGCGGGTTGACCGTGGCAACCGTGACCACCCGGTCGGCCACTTTTTCAAGTCGCCTGGCGGCGAGAGCCGAAGCCACCGGCGCCGCCGCCACGATGCTCCCCGGCCGCCGGGCGCGCACCGCTTCCACCGCCGCCGTCATGGTAACACCCGAGGCAAGACCGTCATCCACCACGATGACGGTGCGGTTACCCAGCCGGAGCGGCAGCCGGTCAACCTGGTAGAGCAGGCAACGTTTCTTGATTTCCGCCTTCACCTTGCTCGTCTCGTAATCAAGCTGTTCCTCGGTCAGCCCGACGTGCCTGACCGCCGCCTCGTTGAGATAGACCGTGCCGTCCTCGGCCACCGCCCCCAGCCCGCCTTCCGGGGCCAGGGGAATGGGAATTTTGCGGCAGACGGTCACCCCGAGTTCGGCACCGAGCGCCGCGGCAAGCTCCATACCCACCGGTACGCCGCCGTTGGGAATGGCCAGCACCACCACCCGCTTCCCCCGGTAGCCGGCAAATCCGGCGGCCAGCTTCCGCCCGGCATCGTGCCGGTCTTCGAAAAGGACTTCAGGGGTCACCATTTAAATATGCTCTCCGCCAGCATGACTCAAAAGGCCTCGATAAGTATATTATAAAAAGCGGGGAGTACTTATAACAAGTACCCCCCGCCGGGTTATCTTCCTCGGTCTTCAGCCCAAATCACGGTAATTACTACCGCACGGGGTTTTGCCCCTTACACTATGCGAACTGAGATCGAGTTCCGCTTGCCCCACGTTGCCGTGGGGCGCCAACTGTCAACCTGCCATACTCGGTAAAGTACTTGAAGCTTCATAGCGCACCTCCCGATTAATCAGGGCACCATGGCTCCCTACCAGAGATTTAACAATATTCACCGGTTCCTGTCAAGTGCTGAAGTATTAGCAGGTTTCTCCGGTAAAGAGCGTGGGGGCCGGCGGCATTATCACCCTTATTTACCGCTGTGCCGCTACCAGTGCTTCCCAGCCGTTCTGCGCAAGTCTTGCCAAAGAAAAAGGCCGGACAACCCGAGTTCGAGCTACCGGCCTTTTTTATTTCAAGCAGTAAGGTTATTTGCTGCCGATTCGGAACATCTTGGTGCCGCAGACGGGGCAAACACCCTGGGTCGCCGGCTTGCCATTTTTCATGGTAATCGCCTTGGCGTTCTTGATTTCCCGCTTGGTGCGGCATTTCACGCAGTAAGCTTGCATTTTCACCTCCTTCCTTTCGTTTTCAGCACCGTTTGAGATTGAAACATGATGTTGGCCTCAAATGTAGCCCATCTCACCGGGTATTGTCAAGAGGGACGAGCGCAAATCCGGGCTAAGTAAGCCATTTCTCTACCAGGTTACCGACCAGGGGCAGGCGGTACTGGAGGCCGAAGTAGGCGGCCGCCATCAACCAGACCCAGCAAAGCGCCCCCAAGAAGAGTAGGATGCCAAAGAAATAGCCGGTGTCGGTCAGCAGGCCGACCGCCAACAAAATTACGGTGAGTACGCCGAAGACCACGATTGACTGCAGCGCCTGGAAACGGACGAAACGGTTCTTCGGCTCGATAACGAGGAAGATAAGCCCGGTTATCCAGCCTAGGAGATAGCACAAAAAGCCAGCTACGTTCTCTTTAAGACGTACCGAAGTCTCGCCCATTACACTATCCCCCACCGTGTTTTGAATGTGTATAAGCCTATACCAGAACGGAAAAGATGTCAATAGCGAAGTTTGGCTTAAGCGATATCGGTATGCTAAGCTATTATTATGTACCACGACGCTATCCAGCAAGTCAGGCTGCCGGTGCTCTTCTCAAAGTATTTCGGCGCTATCCGCGATTTTGTTACCAGACTGGAGGCCCGGCGATGAGGCGTTACCCCTATCAGGGACCGGGGTTGAACCCACTCTGGGCAATAATGGGCATCAACCTGCTGGTTTTCATCTTCGTCCTGATTAACTGGCGGGCAACCTTCGACCTGCTCGGGCTGATGCCCGCCCTCGTCGCTCAGGAACCATGGACGGTCATTACCAGCATGTTCGTCCACGCCGATTTCTGGCACATCTTTGCAAATATGCTCACTTTGTACTTCTTCGGCTCGTTCCTGCTGGGGTTGGTCGGCGAAAGGAAATTCTTGCTGGTGTATTTTGGCGGCGGTATTCTGGGGAGCATCGCCTTTATCCTGCTGGGCCCGCCGCTCGCCACCGTGGTCGGCGCTTCCGGGGCGGTATTCGCCGTGGGCGGGGCACTGGCGGTATTGGCCCCCAATACCAGGGTGTTTTTATTTTTCTTTCTGCCGCTGCCCCTGTGGGTCGCCGTACTGCTCGGGTTTCTCATTATCAGCCCGGGAATCGCCTGGCAGGCGCACCTCGGGGGGCTGGTTTTCGGGCTTATCGCCGGCTACATTTTCCGCCGGCAGCAGTTCCGCCGCGTGCGCTGGTAAGGCAAAGCCCCAATAGAAAAAGCCGGATAACAACAAGCCGTGACTGGCTAACGGGGCGTCTAAGAGGGGTGCAGACCCTCTTATTAAATTCATTCCCCTTCTCTTAAATTCGCAGGAGAAGGGGTTTAGGGGATGAGGTTACAGGTCTAGCCCGTACCAGCTGCCAGTCGCCTGCCCAGCTCGAAAGCCTCTTTGAGAGCCGCCGGGTGCTCTTTGATTTCCGCCTTCTGGTCAACTCCCCGTATCAGCAGCTCATCCGCGTAATCAACACCGATGGCGCTGAGAAAATACTTCACCACCAGCACCGAGCCTTCAAACAGCTTTGCGCCCCTGGTCGCTCCTACCCCGATGAACGCCCCCTTGCGCCCCGGCGCTCCCAGCGGCTGTTTCAGAATGTGCTTGCGCGCCCAGGTCGCCTGGCAGCGGTCAATGAGGCATTTCAACTGACCGGGCAGACCGTAGAAAAAGATGGGCGAGGCGACGATTACCGCGTCAGCCGCAAGTAGCTTCGGATAAATGCCGTCCATGTCGTCGCGGATGACGCAGTTGCCGTCTTTGAAACAGCCGTAGTATTCCTTGCAGGGGGTGATGTGCAGCCTGTCAACCACCAGCTTTTCGACTTTCGCGCCGCCGCCTGCCGCGCCCTTGAGTGCCTCATCGAGCAGGAGGTCGGTGTTACCCCCGATTCGCGGGCTGCCCATGATGCCGAGCACTTTCACCGGACACCTCTCTTAATGGCTAAGACGATAATATCACAAAACCCGGCATATGCGCTCGACTTGTGTTGACGCTCCAACAGGCCTATGCTAATATGGAATGTTAAACAAGATAATGACCACTGAACGAGAACTGTCCCTGGTAAAACCCGAAAAAGACACGCTGCTGACCGTCGGCATTTTCGACGGGGTGCACCGGGGACACCAGCATCTGCTCGCCGAGCTGGTAAAAGAGGCCGGCAAGAAAAGACTGTTAAGCGGGGTGGTCACCTTCCGCCAGCACCCCCAGGCGGTGCTCATGCCCGGTAGTAAGCTGTCGTTTCTCACCAACCTCGGGGAACGTGAACGGCTCTTAAAAGATGCCGGGGTCGGCTTTGTTGTCGCATTATCCTTTACCCGGGAGCTTGCCCGGCTCGGCCCCGAGCGGTTTGTGGATTGGCTGAGAACATATCTCCGGATGCGCGGCCTGGTCATCGGCTATGACTTCGCCCTGGGCAGCGGGCGGGCGGGCGACACCGAAAGCCTGCAAAGGCTGGGGCAGGTAATGGGATTCAGCGTCAGGGTGGTTGCCCCGGTGACGGTCGGCGATGAGGTGGTAAGCTCCACCGCCATCCGCGAGGCGCTCGAGCGGGGTGACATGGCAAAGGTTAGCCGCCTGCTTGGCCGCCCCTTCAAGCTCAGCGGCAGGGTCGTAACCGGCGCCAGCCGTGGCAAAGGGCTTGGCTACCCCACCGCCAACCTCGGGGTTGACCCCTGCCAGGCTTTGCCCGCCGATGGGGTCTATGTGAGCCTGGTGCATATCGGCAACCAGAGTTACCCGGCAATGACCTACATCGGGCGTAGACCCACCTTCGGGGAAAAACAGGAAGCCGTCGAGAATTACCTTCTGGACTGGAGCGGCGACCTCTACGACCGGGAAATCACTATCGAAATAAAACACTACCTGCGTGGCGACCGCAAGTTCGAGTCGGCGGAAGAATTGAGCAGGCAGATTGCCGCCGACGTGGCCGAGGGACGCAGACTGCTCACAAAGACGGGAAAGAATTGATGGCTGACTTCGAGTATATCTTAAAGCGGGGTGTGGCCGAAATCATCATCGCCGATGAGCTAAAGACGCTGCTCACGTCAGGCCGCAAGCTCCGCCTGAAAGAGGGCTTTGACCCCAGCTTCCCTGATATTCACCTGGGGCATATGGTGGGACTGCGCAAGCTGCGCCAGTTCCAGGAGTTAGGACACCAGGTAGTGCTCATTGTGGGGGACTGGACCGCCCAGATTGGCGACCCCAGCGGGGCTTCGGTCACCCGGCCGATGCTCACCGCCGAAAGGGTCAGAGAAAACGCCGAGACCTACATGAAGCAGTTTTTCAAGGTGGTTAGTCGCGAGAAGACCGAGGTCAGGTGGCAGAGCGAGTGGTTCGGCAAGTTCGACCTGGGCGATGTTATCCGGCTCGCCTCGAAGTTCACCGTGGCGCAGGTGCTCGCCCGCGATGATTTTAATGAAAGATTCCGCGCCGGCAAGCCCATCACCATTACCGAGACCCTCTACCCGATGCTCCAGGCCTACGACTCGGTGATGGTCGAGGCCGACGTCGAGTTCGGCGGCACCGACCAGAAGTTCAACCTGCTGATGGGACGGGAACTCCAGGGCATGGTCGGCCAGAAACCCCAGCAGGTATTGATGACGCCGCTTTTGGTGGGCACCGACGGCCAGCGTAAGATGAGCAAGAGCCTGGGCAACTACATCGGGGTTAGTGAGCCGTCCCGCGAGATGTACGGCAAGCTGATGAGTGTACCCGATGACCTGATGTTTTCTTATTTCGAGCTTTTGACTGACGTGCCTGATAAAGAGCTTGGCGAAATGAAGGCGGCTATGGCAAGCGGCGCGACAAACCCGATGAGCCTGAAAAAACGGCTGGCGCGGGAAATTATCGGCCAGCTTCACAGCGAGAGCGCCGCCAGCGAAGCCGAGGATTATTTCGAGCGCACCGTCCAGAAAAAGGAAGTGCCGGAAG
Organism: Dehalococcoidia bacterium; assembly: GCA_003599745.1. Lineage (GTDB taxonomy): Bacteria > Chloroflexota > Dehalococcoidia > Dehalococcoidales > SURF-40 > SURF-40. Next base: position 41,341 of record QZJL01000058.1, read on the forward strand.
ATATCCAAGAAGTTAAGATAAATAACGGGTTACTGCAAAAAATCAAGGCCCGTTTACATGGCGAAAGAAAACCTGTAGTTAGCATTACGGAAGTTGGCAATCCCGAGACCGAGGAATGGGGGGTATCGGTTCCCCTTCTATTATGCGAAATAGGACTTTCCAAAAGTCGCAGCGATGCCAGACGCCTTGTAGAACAGGGGTCTGTTCGTGTCGATGGCAAAACGGTTGATCCGAGTGAAGAAGAACATTGGCATATTAAAATAGGCAGCATCATAAAAGTAGGCAAGCGGCGTTTCGTGAAACTGGTTGGTCCTGATATAAAGTCGTAAGTACTAAACGGACTGAGCCAAAGCTGGCTCCAGGAGGGGCTGAAATGAAAGTCCTTGTTACCGACAGCATTTCCAGTGAAGGCATTGACATCCTGCGCCAGGCCGCCGAGGTTGACGTCAAGCTGGGCATCAAGACCGATGAGCTGATTAACATCATCGGCGACTACCAGGGGCTGGTGGTGCGCAGCCAGACGCAGGTCACCGCGCCGGTCATCGCCGCCGGCAAAAATTTGATTGTCATCGGTCGCGCCGGCGCCGGCGTGGATAACATTGACGTGGAAGCCGCCACCAAGCACGGCATCCTGGTGGTGAACGCCCCCGGCGGCAACACCATCTCCGCCGCTGAGCACACCATTGCCCTGATGCTGGCGCTGGCACGTCATATCCCGCAGGCCAGCGCCTCGCTCAAAGGGGGCAAGTGGCGGCGTAACGACTTTATGGGCATCGAAGTGCGGGACAAGACGCTGGGTATCATCGGCCTGGGACGCATCGGCACCGAGGTCGCCAAGCGCGCCCAAGGGCTGCAGATGAAAGTCCTTGCCCACGACCCCTTCATCGCCAGTGACCGTGCCAAGAGCCTTCAGGTGGAGCTGGTGGCGCTTGAAGAAATCTTCCAAAAGGCTGACTTTATCACCCTGCACGTGCCTATGACCGCCGAGACCAAAGAAATCATCGGCGAAAAAGAACTGGCGCTGGTAAAGCCGGGCGTGCGCATCATCAACTGCGCCCGCGGCGGCCTCATCAATGACGACGCGCTGGCAGCGGCGCTCAGGGAAAAACGGGTGGCGGGCGCCGCCATTGACGTCTTCGCCACCGAGCCGACCACCGAGAGCATCTTCTTCGGTATGGACAACGTTATCGTCACCCCACACCTTGGGGCATCCACCACCGAAGCCCAGGCGACCTCGGCCACCGACGTCGCCGTCCAGATGGTCGCCATCTTTAAAGGGCAGCCGGCCACCTATGCCGTCAACGCCCCGCTCATCCCGCCGGAGACCGCCTCGCTGCTGGCGCCGTTCGTCCCACTCTGCACCACCCTGGGGCGGCTGGTAAGGCAGCTCGCCGACGGCCAGATGAACGCCATCAAGATACAGTACCAGGGCGAAATCTCCGGCCACGACACCAACGCCTTAAAAGCCGCCATTTTAGGCGGCCTGCTCGAAGGCATCAGCGAGGAAAGGGTCAACCTGGTCAACGCCAACATGATTGCCAGCCAGCGCGGTCTCTCGGTGGTGGAGCAGAAAGAGGCGGGCTGCGTCAACTACGCCAGCCTCATCACGGTGGAGGTCACCACCAGCAAGGGGCAGACGGCGGCCGCCGGGACGGTGCTGCGCGACGAGGCCCACCTCGTGCGTGTGGGCGGTTACTGGCTGGACATCGTGCCCGCGCCGGGCTATTTCCTGTTTGCCGAGCACCGCGACCGGCCCGGCCTCATCGGGGCGGTGGGCAAAATCACCGGCGACGCCGACATCAACATCAGCGCCATGCAGACCGGGCGGCTAAAGCCCAGAGGCGAGGCGATGATGATGCTGGCGCTGGACGAGCCGCTCACCGAGGCGCACCTGAAGAAGATTAAGGCGCTCGGCGACGTCTATTCCGCCAAAATAGTGAAGCTATAAAAGACTTTTTCTCTTTGAAATTCGGGGGCTGATTTTGCTTTGAGTCGGCCCCCGGAAAAACTCATTGACAAAGTTCCACTTCCGAATTACTCTTTAGACAAGCGCATGGAAATCAGAGAAATAGCAGAAGCCGGGCTTGGCGAACTTCTCGCTCTCTACGGGCATTTGCACGCTGCTGACGACCCGCTACCGGAAAAGGCCAGAGTCGAAGCCCTCTGGCGGGAAATACAGGCCAACCCGAACATAAAATACTTCGGCGCTTATGACGACGGCAAGCTCGTTTCATCCTGCGCCATCGCCATCATCCCCAATTTGACGCGCGGACTGCGTCCCTACGCAGTCATCGAAAACGTCGTTACCCATCGCGATTTCAGGCGAAAAGGCTACGGCAGGGCTGTTTTAAAGCACGCACTGGACTACGCCCGAAGCCGTAACTGCTATAAGGTCATGTTAATGACGGGCAGGAAGGACGAGGGAACATTCCACTTTTACGAGTCGGCGGGATTCGACCGCAACGCCAAGCAGGCGTTTGTGGTGAGATTCTAAGAACAGGTTAATCGTACCCCGATTGTCGTAAATAAACGAACTTTAAGATACCAACCTTTAATCTGCTTCCCGTCCTTTCAAAATATCTTTCAATCTTTCCAGTTCTTCATTACTATCAGAGTAGATTTCACGCTCGCAGTAAATCGCTTTTAGAGAATTCATCGCCTCCACTTCTCCCTTATTGAATTCTCTTATCTCGTATTCTTTTGTGGTTGGGGCAAAGATGACTTCTTTTCTAAACATATAAATCATATATTCTGGTGCTATGGGAAAGTAGACTTCATATGGAAGGCTAAATTTTCTTAGCTCATATCTTTTGACAAGACTTTTGTGAAGATAAGGAGGAAAGTCACTTGTCACAAATTTTTTATCAGGAGGAGCCTTTGCTACAACCCACCTGTAATCTAGGAACATATCACGAGACGGGTCATTGTGGGGGTTATGAGGAGTGCCAATAGCACCTGTTAAAACGTCCCTGACTGTAAACATTGTCATCACTGATTCCCGAAACTCCTTCTCAGAAAAGCCATTCTCTTTTATGAGGTTACCACTTGCATCCATTATCTTATCGAACGATTCTTCCCCAATCCTGTTGCGCATAAACGTTTGAGGCACAGCATGCCTCATCATCTGTGACCCAATAAACTCGGCTAAACCCCAACGTGTTTCCTCATCAATTTCGTCTTTCGCACCGCCCAAATAAGCTATCATTGTTCGTAAACAACCAGCAAAACGGTTGTCTAACTCGCTTAAAGCTCTCTCAAAAAAATCTTTCCCAAATATTGTGCCTTTTAGCATCCCTACGTTAAACAAGTTGTTTCTGCCACCCACGTTTCTAGTCTTTTGTTTTCTTATCTCAAGCCGTCGCTTGTCAAGCACAAATATCTCATCATTCTCACTATTGTCCTTTCTATCTATAGCCCAATAGTTCAAATAAAACTGGGGAACCATATGTTGGTATTTACTTTCACTCATGGGATGATTTTAATAACAGTTATCCGTACAGTCAAATGATAACATCCTACATAAAAATAACTAGGGAGATAAAACAGCTAATGTAAATTAGCTTTCTTTTACCCCATCTTGTAGAAGACCAGCCCCGAGGGCAGCTTGGGGTAGAAACAGGCGGCAAAGAATCCTTGCCGGGGTTTGGCGGGTATCCACTCAACCTTTCTAGATGCGGGCGGCGGCGACCTTGCGGAAGTGGTAGCCATACACCGAAAGGACGATGAACCTGGCAAACTTGGCGGGGGAACTCAGCAGATAGGTAATGAACAGCCGCCAGTAGTGCCTTCGCCCCTTGCCGCGCAGGCCCAAAAACCAGATGGAGCGGAAAAAGGCCTTTACTTGATGTGACTGTATCTGGGGCTTACGGTGCCCCGGCGGCCGGTACACCTTCATGAACGTTCTGATTCGCTCGTAGTAATACCTGGGAGAATAGATAGTATCCAGGACGTGCTGGTAGCCGGCAACTAATTTATCGGCGTTCATTTTGGGGATGAAGTTGAGGGAAAAGTCGGTGTTGTTGCCGGTAAAGGTCTTCAGGAGGCGGTTTTCCTTCTCCAACCGGTGGTAAAGCCTGGTTCCGGATGGGGCGTTAAGCAGCCCTACCATAGCCGTGACGATGCCGCTTTTCTGGATAAAGTCTATCTGGGTCTGGAAAATCGTCTCGGAGTCGCTGTCAAAGCCGATGATAAAGCCGCCTTGCACTTCCAGACCGGCCTTCTGGAGCTTCTTTACCGAAGCGACCAGGTCACGGTTTTGATTCTGGGCTTTGGTGCATTCCACCAGGCTTTTCTCGTTAGGGGTCTCGATGCCGACAAACACCACGTCAAAGCCGGCGGCCACCATCAGCCGCATCAGCTCGTCATCGTCGGCCAGGTTAACCGACACCTCCGTGCAGATGGCAAACGGGAAGCGGTGGCTTTTGCGCCAGGCGATGAGAGCGGGTAATATCTCGGCCTTCAGCTTCTTTTTGTTGCCGATGAAATTATCATCAACGATGAAAAGGCTGCCGCGCCAGCCCCGGGTGTAGAGAGCGTCCATCTCGGAAATCAGCTGCTCCCGGCTCTTGGTGCGCGGCGTGTGGCCGTTCAGCAGCACGATGTCGCAGAATTCACAGTCGTAAGGACACCCCCGGGAATACTGCAGGTTCATCGAGGAATAGTTTTTGATGTTTATCAGGGACCACATCGGAATGGGGATGTTTGTAATCTCCGGGCGCTCGGAGGAAACGTAAATATGCCTGGCACAGCCTTTTTCAAGGTCTGCCAGGAAAGGCTTCAAGCTGGCTTCAGCCTCGCCCAGGACGAAGTGGTCAATTCCCTCGAACTGCTCGTGCCCGGTGGTAAACAGCGGCCCGCCAGCCACGGTTTTAGCGCCGAGTTTCCGGCACTGGGCAACCACTTTTTTCACCGATTCTTTCTGCACTTCCATGGCGCTGATGAATACGTAGTCAGCCCACTTGATGTCCCGGTCGTTAAGCCGGCTGACGTTCATGTCCACCAGTTTTTTCTCCCACACCTCGGGGAGCATGGCCGCCACCGTGAGCAATCCCAGAGGCGGGAAAGCGGCTTTCTTGGAAACGAATTTCAGGGCGTGCTTGAAGCTCCAGAAAGTATCAGGGTAATTGGGGTAAACGAACAGTATTTTCATTTTATGCCTGCTTTTTAAGGTTAGCGTGTGTTGGCCGCGGTTACCCAGCCGCCGCGTGCGGGAGCGAATCGGCGCTCCGGGTTAAACCGGCGGTTTTGCCCGGGGCGGGCACTCACCCTGGGAGACGGCGGCGTCCCGTAGTTAAAGTTTTCCAGCGTGCGCCGTTCGATTTTCTTTTTCAGGATTTTCTCAATGGCGTTAACCACCTCGGTGTCTTCGCTGGTTGCCAGCGTCAGGGCGTCACCATTGTTATTCACCCGCCCGGTGCGGCCGATGCGGTGGATATAGGCATCGGTGGTATCGGGCATATCGTAGTTGATAACGTGTGAAATGCTCAGGATATCGAGGCCGCGGGCGGCGATGTCGGTGGCCACCAGAATCTTGTAGGAGCCGTCGCGGAAACCGTCAAGCGCTTCCTGCCGACGGTTTTGCGCCAGATTGCCCTGCAGCGAAGTTACCCGGTAGCCGTCCCTTTCCAGTTGCTGCGCCAGGCGCTCCGTCCGGTGCTTGGTGCGGGTGAAAATAAGCACCGAGTCGGTTTTGACGCTTTTCAAAATTGCTTTCAGCAGCGCGGTCTTAAGGTGCGGCGACACCGGGTAAAGGGCGTGCGACACCGATTTCGCCGGAAGCGTCTGGTCGACCTGCACGGTTACCGGTTTATCCATAACCTCAAGCACCAGCTTGCGGATGTCATCCGGCATCGTCGCCGAGAAAAGCAGTGTCTGGTGTTTGTGCAGGATGCACTTCAGGATGTTCCGGGTATCGGGCAAAAAGCCCATGTCGAACATGCGGTCGGCCTCGTCAATGACGAGGGTCTCCAGCTTTTCCAGATTCAGCGTGCCTTTCCAGAGATGGTCAAGCAGGCGGCCGGGGCAGGCCACGACAATATCCACCCCGGCGCGCAATTTTCGCGTCTGCTGTTCCATGCTTACGCCGCCATAAACCGCCAGGCTCCGCAGCCCGGTCTTGCCGCCCAGCCCGCTGATAACTTCACAGGTCTGCTCCGCCAGTTCGCGGGTAGGCGAGATTATAAGGGCCCGGATGCGTCCCCTGGGACCTAGCTGCAGGCGCTGTAAGATAGGCAGTATGAAAGCGGCGGTCTTACCGGTGCCGGTTTGCGCCTGCCCGATGACGTCCCGCCCTTCGATAATCGGCGGGATGGCCTTTGCCTGGATTGGTGTGGGTTCAGAGTAGCCAAGCGCCCGCACACCGGCCATGACGCTGGGATGAAGATTAAAGGTTTCGAAATTCATTAATATCCTTTGTTAAATTACAGGCCAGGCGGTTGATTTACCGGTCACTTTATGCGAAACAGCGATTTCTGATTTCCTTCCCAATCGCTAATTCTATGACAAGACTCGCCTGACCTTAGGTAACGTCCGGATTGGTTGCCCAACCCGGACGTTACCGGAAGGTTTTGCCTTACCTTGAAGGCTTTACTGTGCGAAAGCAGTCGCTGCAATATACCGGCCGGCCGCTGCGCGGCTCGAAGGGTACTTCAGTCTGTTTGCCACATGAGGCGCAAGTCGCGGGGAACATCTGGCGCGGTGAGCCGTAGCCACCGGAGCCATAGCCACCGGAACCATAGCTGCCGCTTCCGGCACGCTCTGACTTCCTGGCCTGACGGCAATCGGGGCAGCGCTTGGGCTCATTGGTGTAGCCTTTGGTCTGGAAAAACTCCTGGTCCTGAGCGCTGAAGGTGAATGTCTTGCCGCAGTCGGCGCACTGAAGGGACTTATCCTGAAAACTCATCGGATGACCTCCTCTCTTTTAGATTAGTTAGAGTTCGGGTCATCCAACACTTGAGAACAATCGGCTGAGGAAGTTTCTGTTGCGCTTGATTAACCTAAACTTTGAACTTACCATAAATTATACTACAAATAGAACGACTTGGCAAATGGCGCTAAACCGTTGGCTGAAAAGTAGCCTCCTACCCCATCTTATAGAAGACCAGCCCCGAGGGCAGCTTGGGGTAAAAATAGGTGGCCTTGCGCGGCATGCGCACCCGGCTGTCGGCCACGTCCTTAATCACCGTGGTCTTCACCGGGCTGAGCAGGAAGGCAAGCTGGTATTCCCCGCTCCGCACCAGGCCAACCGCCTGCGCCGGGTCATAAAAATAGCCGAGATTGGGGTCTTCGTGGCTGGAACCCAGCCCCAGCAGGCTCTCTAAAATCAGCCGGTCAACTATGCTCACCAGCAGGTGCGGGTAGCGCCCGGAGTGAAAGCCGGGCATCAGCAGCTTGGCCGCCGCCGGGTCTTTAAGCTTCAGTACCAGTGCCTGCTCCGGCTCCAGGCCGACCACGACAACGGTGTCCTGGGACGGCTCGCCTTCCTCAAGCAGGCGGGTAACTTTCGGCCAGACGCTTTCGTCCAGCGGCAGCCGCTTGATAGTAAATAATTCTTCGAGGCGCGAAGGCAATCCTGCAAGCGTTTGGGCGGAGAGGCCGCGCAGCAGGCGGTGGGGCGGCAAGACCAGCAGGCCGGGGTCATCGAAGTCTATCAGCGTCATCAACACAAAGTTAAAATCGGCGCCGGGGCCGGCACCGGGGTTTTGCGCTCGCATCTCGCGGGCATAGGCGAGGGCGCTCTCGTAGCGGTGGTGGCCGTCGGCGATGTAAAGCGGCTCGGATGTCAGGCCTTCAGCTATTTTTTCGAGAAGCGATTTACCGGTGATGACCCACAGGCGGTGTTTCTCATCGCCACCGGTAGAGTTGACGTCCGGTTGTTGGCGAGACACCTGTTCCAGCAGCGCGGCGAGGCGTTTTGCCGGGTCTTCATAAAGAGCCATGATGGGGCTGATGCCCGCCCGGGTCACCCGCATCAGCTCGAGGCGCTCTTTTTTCGGTTCGGCCAGGGTGCCTTCGTGGGGGCGCACCACCATTTTGTCCCATTCTTCGAGGCGCACCGTGGTAATCAGTCCCCGCCGCTGGTAGTGTTTCCCCCCGAAACTGAAATAGTGGTCGTGCAGGTACAGAGCCGGCTCGTTTTCCACTTTAAGGACGTTTTTTTTGAGCCAGATGTCTAGCAAGTCCCGGGTGCGGGTGAATTTGTTATCCTTTTCGTTATCACCGGACTTTGATTGGGCAGCTTCCAAACGTATGAAGTTATACTCACTGCTTGCCAGAAGTTCGTCATTCTGTTCGGGACCGATGACGTCGTAGGGCGGGCAGATAGCGGCATCAAGACTTACCAGTTTTTGGTTATAGCGCACCCCGCGAAAGGGGCGGATTTCGGCCACGTTTCATCTCCATAAGACTTCGGGACACTTAACCAATTCAGTTTACCCGATAGGGCGGCTATGCCGCAACTTTCATCTTTTGCCCTGCGAAGCTATAATAGAGCCGAAAACACTTACCGGGGGTTATGATTTGGCCGACCTCGAAACCGCCGAAAAGCGCATCGAAGAGCTGCGCGAGCAGATTGACCGCCACAATTATCTCTATTACGTGCTGGACAGCCCCGAAATCAGCGATGCCGGGTACGACGCCCTGATGCGGGAGCTGACGAAGCTCGAAACCGAGTACCCCGAACTGGTGACCCCCGACTCGCCCACCCAGCGCGTCGGCGCGGCGCCGGTGGCCGCCTTCGGGGTGGTCGAGCACCGTTTTCCCCTGCTCTCGCTAGCCAATGCTTTCTCCGAAGAAGAATTACGCGCCTGGTACGTCCGTGCGGTAAAACTCGCCGGGCAAAACGAACTGAAGATGGTCTGCGAGCTGAAGATGGACGGCCTGGCGGTGGCGCTGACCTACGTTGATGGAAAGCTCGTCACCGGCGCGACCCGGGGCGACGGCTACCGCGGCGAAAATATCACCCAGAATCTGAGAACCATCCGCAGCATCCCGCTTTCGCTGCCGAAGGACGCCCCGCCCCGGATGGAAGTGCGCGGCGAGGTTTATATGCCCAGAGAGAGCTTTAGCAAACTCAACCGCGAGCGCGCCGAAGCGGGGCAGCCGCTCTTTGCCAACCCCAGAAACGCCGCCGCCGGCTCGGTGCGCCAGCTCGACCCGCGCATCACGGCAAAGCGCGCCCTGGATATTTATACCTATGGGCTTGGCTGGGTGGAGGGTAAAGAGATGCCCCGCAGCCACTGGCAGGTCATGGAATACCTGAAATCGCTGGGCTTCCGCACCAACCCCAATAACCGGCTGGTGGCGAGTATTGACGAAGCCGTCGCTTATTATAAAGACTGGACGGAAAAACGGGCGGGATTACGTTACGAGACGGACGGGGTGGTGGTCAAGCTGGACTCGCTCGACCTCCAGGAAAAGCTGGGAGACGTGGGCCGCGAGCCGCGCTGGGCCATCGCCTTCAAGTTCCCCGCCGTGCAGGGCAATACTAAACTCCTCGACATCGGGGTGAACGTGGGGCGCACCGGCACCCTCAACCCCTACGCCATCCTGGAGCCGGTGGCGGTAGGCGGCGTCACTATCCGGCACGCCGCCCTGCATAACGAGGACGACATCCGCCGTAAGGACATCCGCATCGGCGACGAGGTCATCATCCAGCGGGCGGGCGAGGTCATCCCCGAGATAGTGGGGCCGGTCTTAAGTAAGCGTACAGGGAAAGAAAAGGTTTTCAGCCTGCCGGAAAAGGTCTATGACCCGGAGAAAAAACGCCCTGCCTGCCCGGTCTGCAAGGCGGAAATCATCCGCCCCGAGGGCGAAGCGATGTATTACTGCACCAACGCCGCTTGCCCCGCACAGATACTTGCCCGATTGCAGCACTTCGTTTCCCGCGAGGCGATGGACATCCGGGGCATCGGGGAAAGCATAAGCGAGACCCTGCGGCGCGAGGGGCTGGTCAGGGACTTCGCCGACCTCTACGACCTGAAAGTCGGGCAGCTTGCGCAGTTAGAGCGCATGGGGGAGAAGAGCGCCTCGAACATCATCAATGCCATCGAAAAGAGCAAGGAGCGTCCCCTCGCCAGGGTAATATTTGCCCTGGGTATAAGGCACGTCGGCTCGGAGATGGCGGAGGTGTTGGCAAAAGAATTCGGCAGCCTTGATGAGCTGGCAACCGCCTCCGAGGACCGGCTGCAAAAAATCCCCGCCGTCGGGCCGAAGATTAGTGAGAGCCTGGCGGCGTTTTTCCGGCAGCCAGAAAACCGCGACCTCATCGGGCGGCTGAAACGCGCCATTCCCAGGCTCCGGGAAAAGGAAGAAACGAAAGCCGGGACGCTACCGCTTAAGGGGCAGGAGTTAGTCATCACCGGTAGGCTGGAAAGCCTCACCCGCGAGGACGCCGAGGCGAAAATCAGGGCGCTGGGCGGTATCGCTAAAAGTGACGTGACCAAAAAGACTCGCTACCTGGTGGTGGGCGCCGACCCCGGCTCGAAGCTGGCGAAAGCCAGGACGCTGGGGGTGAAAGAGCTTGGTGAAGAAGAGTTCCTCCGTCTGCTGGAAAAGGGTAAAGCGTGAAACTGATTGTAGGACTCGGCAACCCCGGCAACAAATACGCTAAAAACCGCCATAACCTGGGCTTTATGTGCATCAGCCACTTCGCCAGGGAGCACGGCATCGCGCTGGATAAATCGCAGGCAATGGCCCGACTCGGTTCGGGACAGGTTGACGGCGAAAAGGTCGTGCTGGCCAGGCCGCAGACCTTCATGAACGATAGCGGCGAGTCGGTTAGCCGCTTGCTGGCTAAATTCCGGGTGGAGATGGACGACCTGCTGGTGATTCATGACGACCTCGACCTGCCGGTGGGCAAAATCCGTCTCCGTAAGGACGGCGGCTCGGGCGGACACAAGGGCATAAACTCCATCACCGCCTGCCTGGGTAAACCGGACTTTTACCGCCTGCGGGTGGGCATTGGCAGACCGACAGACAGTAACGAAGCGGGGGTAATCGCCTACGTGCTCAGCGACTTCACCCCCGAAGAAGCCAAAATAATAGATAAAGCGGTGGCGGTCGCCAGCAAGACCATCCTCGCGTTTATCACCGGCGGCCCGGAAGCCGCGATGAACAAGTACAACCGCGAACAGGATTCAGAATGAAAGAACTGATACCAATTTCAGTCATTGGCGCCGGGCAGTGCAGCAAACGGGAAGCCAGGCTCGCCGAAGAGGTGGGAAGAGAGATTGCCCGCGCCGGGGCGGTGCTCATCTGCGGGGGGCTGGGCGGCGTCATGGAGGCCGCCTCGCGAGGCGCGAGCGTTGCCGGAGGGCTTGTCGTCGGCATACTGCCGGGCGAAAATCCCAAGCAGGCTAACCCCTACGTAAAGCTGGCGATTGCCAGCGGCGTTGGCCGCGCCCGCAATATGGCAATCGCCAAGTCGGCAAGGGCGGTGATTGCCGTGGGCGGCGGCTACGGCACCCTCTCCGAAATCGCCTACGCCCTGCAAAGCGGCATTCCGGTCATCGGCTTAAATACCTGGGAGCTTATTAAAAACGGCAAGCCGCAGGATGTCATCATCAAGGCCGAAACCGCCGCCGAAGCGGTGAAAATAGCGATGAAGACATAAAGAAAACCGGCAGCAATGGAAGTGCTATTTGCGAATGCCGACGCTTCGCACGCTAAAATTGAAATTCGAGCTTCTCAAAGGGCGATTTTTACAGAAGCCCTGGGGAAGGCTGGTTGTCAGGACGGCGCGGAAACTCGACCAGGACAGCGCCGCCGACATGCCAGCCGGTCTCGCGTATTACTCCCTGCTATCGGTTTTTCCGCTTCTTATCGGCATCATCGGCCTGCTGGGTTTTATTTTCCCTTCGGAACTGGTGCAGAGAGAGCTGTTTAGTTTTTTTGAGGAGAACCTGCCAACGATGGTGGGTCTGCTGCGGGAGAACATCAGCGCCATCATCGAGCTGCGCGGCACGCTGGGGATTTTGGGACTGGTCGGCCTTTTCTGGACCGGCAGCGCCCTTTTTGGCAGCATCGGGCGGGCGATGAACCGTGCCCTGGGGATTAAGAAGCCGCGTCCTTTCTACGTCAGGAAGCTGCGTGATTTCATCATCGGCGTCAGCACCGGCCTGATTTTCTTTATATCCCTGGGGCTGGCGGCGATTCCGGTCTTCTTGCCGCAGGCTACTTTACCTTTCGGCATTACCCTGACGGCTGTCATCACGCAGATTTTAACCTTGGCGCTGATTTTTCTGGTGTTTTTGTTGATTTATAAATATCTGCCCAATAACCGGGCGCGCTGGCAAAATGTCTGGCCGGGGGCACTTCTCGGGGCAGTTGCATTCGAGGTCATACGCAATTTGTTTGCCTGGTATCTCGACCGGTTTGCCAACTTCCAGCTTGTCTACGGCGGAGTCGCTTCCGTCATCGCTTTCCTGGTGTGGGTGTACCTTTCGGCGTTTACGCTCATCGTGGGCATCGAGCTCAGCTCGGAATACGCCAACATGAAAAGAGGAGAATAATGTCTGAAATCATCAAGGTCAAAGCCAGCGAAATCCTGGACTCGCGGGGCAACCCCACGCTTGAAGTCACCGTCAAACTGGCGGGCGGCGCCACCGGCCGGGCGGCGGTGCCCTCGGGGGCGAGCACCGGCCGGTATGAGGCGGTCGAGTTGCGCGACGGCGATAAGTCCCGCTTCGGCGGGCTGGGCGTGCTGAAAGCGGCGGCCAACGCTAATGGCGTCCTTGCCAAAGGGGTAATCGGCCTCGAAGCCGGCGACCAGGCCGCCCTCGACCGCAAGCTAATCGAGCTTGACGGCACGGGAAATAAGTCCAAACTCGGGGCCAACGCCATCCTGGGCATTTCGCTGGCTGCCGCTAAAGCCGCCGCTACCGAGGCACAAATTCCCCTCTACGAGCACATGGGCAAAGCAAAGACATACCGGTTGCCGGTGCCGATGCTCAACATCCTTAACGGCGGCAAGCACGCCGCCGGCTCGACCGACTTCCAGGAGTTTATGATTATGCCCGCCGGAGCGCCAAGCTGCCGCGAGGCCATCCGCATGGGAGCGGAAATCTACCAGTCACTTAAAAAGGTGCTCAAGGACAGGAAGCTGAGCACCAACGTCGGCGACGAGG
>QZJL01000029.1 GCA_003599745.1 Dehalococcoidia bacterium
ACCAACGTCGGCGACGAGGGCGGATTTGCCCCGCCGGGACTTACCAACCGCGAAGCCATCGAGGCGATACTCGCCGCTATCGAAAAGGCTAACTACAAGCCGGGGAAAGACTGCTTTATCGCCCTCGACCCGGCGGCGAGCGAGTTCTACCAGGACGGCAAATACGTCCTCGCCCGGGAGAATACCCGCCTCACCTGCGAAGAGATGGTTGACTACTACGCGAAACTCGCCGCCGACTATCCGCTCATCAGCATCGAGGACGGTCTTGCCGAAGACGACTGGGAAGGCTGGCAGAAGCTCACTGCCAGGCTCGGCAAAAAGCTGCAACTGGTGGGCGACGACCTCTACGTGACCAACACCAAACGGCTGGAGCAGGGCATGCAACTTGGGGCTTCCAACTCCATCCTCATCAAGCCCAACCAGATCGGCACGCTGACCGAGACCATCGCCGCCGTCAAGATGGCGCATGGCGCGGGCTGGACGGCGGTGGTGAGCCACCGCTCGGGCGAGACCGAGGACACCACCATCGCCGACCTGGCGGTGGGGCTTTCAACCGGGCAGATTAAATCGGGCGCTCCCTGCCGCGCCGAGCGCACCGCCAAGTACAACCGCCTCCTCCGGATTGAAGAGGAGCTTGGGACAAAGGGAACTTTTGCGGGGATGGGGGCGTTTGAACATCGGGGAGATAAATGTGAGAGAGGACAAAGGTGATGAAAAAACTTTACATTTTCCTCGGCTTTGTCGCCTTTGGTATTGCTGCCGGTTTTATCGCCATCTGGTTCCGGGAACACACCGATTCCCTGTTCCTGCTTAATATTCCCGGGACGCTGCTGGGCGACGCCGTATACGGTATATCAATCCGCCTTTTCGGCGACCCCCATTCGTCACAGGCGCATTACACCATTCCCTGGCTTCTTCGGATTCCGCAGGTCTATGTTCCGGCGTCAGTGGTTTTCTGGGGACTGGTCGGTACATTGCTGGCGTGGTTTATGAAGCCGAAGATAATCGCCTGGATAGCGGGAGTTTATGTCGCCCTGAGCATAAGCCTTTACCTTATCGTTTTCTTCTGGCCTGAAATTCTAATGTAACAGATGAACCAACGGGGCGTTTGAACATCTGGGGATGATTGGAGCAACCCGGTTGTGGGAAAATTGTCATGTTGACAAACGAAAGACCGAGCGCATAAACTAAAGGAAAACGCGGGGGATGAGGTGAAAGATGAAGTTACTGGTTATCGGTTTTGGGCAGTGCGGCGGGCGTATCGCCGATGAATTTGCCAGGTTGAATCTCAGGGCACGACGGGAGCGCGGCATAGAGATTGCGCCCGGCGTCTTTGCCGTCAACACCGATGCCGCCGACTTAAGCGGCCTTTCCGCCATCCGGCCTGATTACCAGCACCGGATTTTGATTGGCAGCCGCAAAACCGGCGGTCACGGGGTGGGCAAAGTCAATGAGCTGGGAGCCGAAGTCGCCCGCGACGACGCCGATAAAATCGTAGACGCCATCCGCTCGACCAAGCGCTTCTTCGAGTCGGACGCGTTTTTGCTTATCGCCAGCACCGGCGGCGGCACCGGCTCGGGGGCGCTTCCCGTCATGACCAAGCTCATCAAAGAGCGCTACATGGACAAGCCGGTCTACACCCTAGTCATTCTGCCCTTCGAGCACGAGGAATCCACCGAGGAAAGAAGCGTCTACAACACCGCTACCTGCATTAAATCGGTCTCTTCTGCCGCCGACGCCGTGTTCCTGGTTGACAACCAGCGCTATGTGAGGAAAGACTTCTCGCTGCGCAACAACCTGTCTAAAATCAACGAACTGATTGCCGAACCTTTCTACAACCTGCTCTGTGCCGGTGAGGAGAAAAAGGCAAAGTACGTCGGCGCCAAGATAATTGACGCCGGCGATATTATCCAGACGGTTACCGGGTTCACCGCCATCGGTTACGGGCGGGAGCAGCTGTCGGCCTTTTCCTTTCCCTTTATCCGCAAGACCGACTTCCGAACCAAGAGCACCGAGACGCACAAGGGCATCCAGGCAATGGACAAGGCCATCAGCGAGCTATCGGTGAAGTGCAACCCGGCGGATGCTGACAAGGCGCTCTACCTGCTTGCCGCGCCGCACAGGGAAATGAATATGGATCTTGTGAAAGAGCTGGGCGAGTACCTGCGTTCCCTGGCTCCCCAGGCCACCATCCGCAACGGCGACTACCCCCGGGAAAAGGGGTTCATGGACGTTACCGTCATATTATCCGGCCTCTCCGACATGGAGAAGGTGCGTGAATACTATGCCCGCTCCACTGTCTTCATTCCCGAGTTCCAGAGGCGGCAGGTGGAATCGGCGAGCAAGCTCAAGCAGATTGACGAAGCCGCCAAAGACATCCCGTCGCTGTTGTAGGCGGGCTACCCCGCTACCTTCCGGTCTTAGCAGAGGGGGCTTGTTGCCCCCTCTCTTTGCCTGATGACGCCTATCGTCTTTCAACTTAATCGGGTCTAAGCGGACGGATACCATTAAACGATAGTTTGGGCTATAATATGAAAGCCAGTAAAATCCAGAGGTATAGATGAGTCCCCAGGTCTTTTACCGCAAGTGGCGTCCCCAGACGCTTAAAGAGGTGGTGGGGCAGGAGCCGGTGACCCGCACGCTGCTCAACGCCCTCTCCAGCGGGCGCGTCTCCCACGCCTATCTTTTCTGCGGCCCGCGCGGCACCGGCAAGACCAGCACCGGCCGCATTTTAGCCAAGGCCATCAACTGTACCGAAAACGGCAAGGGCGAACCTTGCAACCGCTGCGCCATCTGCCAGGCCATCACCGAGGGGCGTTCGCTCGACGTCATCGAGATTGACGCCGCCTCCAACACCGGCGTTGACGACATCCGGAGCCTGCGCGAGAAAATCACCTTCAGCCCCGCCGAGGCGCGGCGTAAAGTCTATATCATTGACGAAGTCCACATGCTCAGTAACTCCGCCTCCAACGCCCTGCTCAAGACCCTCGAAGAGCCGCCGCCTCACGCCATTTTCATCCTGGCGACCACCGAAATCCACAAGGTGCTGCCCACCATCATCTCGCGCTGCCAGCGCTTTGATTTCCGGCGTATCTCCCAGGCGGATTTGGTAAAGAAGCTCGCCTACATCTGTGAGCAGGAAGGCATCAAAGCCGGGACAGAAGCCCTGAACCTCATTGCTAAAAGCGCCCGGGGCAGCTTCCGGGATGCGGAAAATCTGCTCCAGCAGATTGCCACTTACTACGGCTCGGAAATAACCTTGAACCAGGTGAGGGAAACCCTGGGTATCACCGGCGATGCCAGGGTAAAGGAGCTGGTAGGGCATATTATCAGCGGTGATGCCGCCGCCGGTATCGGCACCATACAGCGCGCCGCCGGCGACGGCCTTGACTTGAGACAGTTTAACCGCGAACTGGTGGCAAACCTGCGTGAACTCCTGCTGGTGAAGACCGGCGCGGGCGAAGCTGCCGGACTGGCCGACGCCGAGCTTAATGAACTTAAGGACCTTGCGGCTAAGGCTTCATTACCGGAGATACTCACCGCCGTAAAGCTCTTCGGCAGGCTGGAAAACGGCTTCGACCAGTACTCCACCCTGCCGCTGGAACTGGCGCTGGTGGACTGCGTCCTGGCGGGCAGCGAGGCGGCAGGTCCCGCAAAACCCAGAACGACCCAAGCGGCCGCATCACCAGCCCCGGTAAAAACACCGCCGCCCGGCGCCAAGACGCTTTCTCCAACACCGTCTAAAATGGCGGCGCCGCCACCACCAGCAACCGAAACGAAACCGCCGGTAACTCAGGTTATCCAAGAAAAGAAACTCACATCATCCACAAGTCCGCCAGCCGTCAAGCCCGTACCCGTCACTGAAATTGCGGAGGGCGATGAGCTATCATGGCTGCGGGCGAATTTGAAGCAGCTTATCGAGGAAGCACCACCCGAAATACGCAAGACCCCGGCTATTGGATTTTTACGCAGCGGCGCTAAAGTGGTTTCAGTCACCGAGAAAGAGGTGGTGCTGGCGTTCCGCTACGCCGTCCACAAAGACCAGATAGAAAAGCCGGAGAATCGCCGCATCGTGGAGGAAATCCTGAGCCGCTACCTTGGCCGCTCCTGCCAGGTGCGCTGCACCTGCGAGACGGAGAAAGACCATCTCGTGCGGGCGGTGCAGAATATGGGAGCCCAGATTACCAGCGTGGAGGAAAAATGAACAAGTTTCTGCGCCAGGCGCAGCAGCTCCAGGCACAGCTGGCCAAAGCTCAGGAAGAGCTTGCCAGCCTGACACTAGAAGCCACCGCCGGCGGCGGCGCGGTGAAGGTCACGGTTGACGGCCAGCAGAACATCAAGTCCATTAAAATCTCGCCCGAGGTGGTGAGCAGAGAAGACACCGAGCTTCTCGAAGACATGGTGCTCGCCGGCATTAACGAAGCGTTGGAAAAGTCCCGTAAAGCCGCCCAGGACAGGCTCGGTGGGCTTACCGGCGGTCTGAAAATCCCGGGGATGTAGTTGTAATTAATACAGGGTGTCATAGAGGGGCAAAGCCCCTCTGAAATAAAAAATTCCCCTTCCCTACTTTATTCCTGAGGGAAGGGGATTAAGGGGATAGGTTACCCGAATAGGTATCCGTCCAGGAGGAAATGGACTTGCCCGAACCGACACCGACCCCCGGTACGGTTGAGCGGCTCATCGGCGAACTGAACCGCCTGCCCGGCATCGGGCCGAAAAGCGCCCAGCGCCTGGCCTACCACCTGCTGCGTGCCTCGGCAGATGACGTCCGCTGCCTGGCCGAAGCCCTGACAGCCCTCAAAGAAAGGACCCGGCTCTGCTCTATCTGCTGCAACGTCACCGACAGCGACCCCTGCAATATCTGCCGCAGCGAGCAGCGCAACAAAGAGCAAATCTGCATCGTGGAGCAACCGCAGGATATCCTCGCCATCGAGCACACCGGTGCTTACCACGGGCGCTACCACGTGCTGCACGGCGCCATTTCGCCCACCGAGGGCGTCGGCCCCGATAACGTGCGCATCAGCCATCTTATGCGCCGCCTCGACAGCGACCACGCGAGCGAGGTCATACTCGCCACCAACACCAACTTCGAGGGTGAGACCACCGCTATGTACCTCACCCGCCTCATCGCTCCCCTAAACATCATGGTAACCCGCCTCGCAAGGGGCTTACCCTTCGGTACCGAGCTGGAATACGCCGACGACGTGACCCTGACCCGCGCCCTGGAGGGGCGGCAGAGCTTTTAACATCCTATGATAACCGCCGGGAAAATCATCTCTTATTTGGAGGTGTGCCAAGAAGAAAGCGTAAATCTTCAAAGAGGCATGAATTTCCATTTGGGTAGCGGTTACAGTGTCATTCTGATGAGTCTCCGACGTGGTGCTCCGTATGCGGATAGAACTGAAGAAAATGGGCAGATACTTATTTACGAAGGTCATGACATACCAAGAACTGACACCAGTCAGAACCCCAAAGCCGTTGACCAGCCGATGACAAACCCCAGCGGCTCACTAACTCAAAACGGCCTCTTTTACCAAGCTGCAAGTAAATACAAAGAGACCCGGGACAAACCTGAGCTTATAAGAGTCTACGAAAAGATTCACGCAGGCATTTGGGTTTATAATGGCTTGTTCAAATTAACCGATGCTTGGCAAGAGTTAAGCAAATCTCGAAAAATATTTAAGTTTAAGCTAGAAATACTCGATGATACGACGAGAGTCAATAATGAGTTAAGAGAAAAGTCCCCAGAAAATAACCGCATAATCCCTTCCTCAGTGAAACTCGAGGTCTGGAAAAGAGGCAAGGGTCGGTGCGTGATTTGCGGGAGCAAGGATAACCTTCACTACGACCACATAATACCGTTCTCAAAAGGCGGCTCGTCCCTCGTGGCAGAGAATATTCAGCTTCTTTGCGTAAGGCACAATCTCGCTAAACGAGACAAAATAGAATAACTATGTCCAGACCGCGTAACTATCAGACCGAAGCCCTCATTATCAGAAAGACCAGGCTCGGGGAAGCCGACCGCATCCTCAGCCTCTATACCCCCAAGCTGGGTAAAATCCAGGCGGTAGCCAAAGGAGTGCGGCGTCCCCGCAGCAAGATGTCGGGGCACTTAGAGCTTGTCACCCACAGCCTTGTTTCGCTGGCGCGCGGGCGCAACATCGACACCGTCACCAACACCCGCACCATCACCGCTTTTCTGCCCCTGAAGAGCGACCTGCTGCGGGGGGCGGCGGCCCTCTACACTGCCGAGCTGGTTGACCGCTTCACCGCCGACCACATCGAAAATGAGCCGCTTTTCAAGCTGCTGCTGGCGACATGGCACAAGCTCGCCGGGACGGATGACATCGAGACCGCGCTGCGCTTTTTCGAGCTGCATTTGCTGGAAACGCTGGGCTACCGCCCGGAGCTGGAGCACTGCGTCGCCTGCAAAGGGACTTTAACGGCGGCGGGCAACTGGTTTGGCCCGGCGGCGGGCGGCGTCATCTGCCTGGCTTGCGCCCCGCGCTACCCCCAGAGATTTCCGGTGTCACCCGAGGCGCTTGATACCCTACGTACCCTGCAAAAAAGTGAGCCAGCGACCCTCCCGACTGGCATCAGTCCAGCGGTATTAAGTGAACTCGTCGCTCTTCTGGGACGATACCTGGAGCACCTGCTGGAAAAAGAGGTCAAATCCGCCCGCTGGCTGGATACCCTCAGAATGCAGCTTAACCGGAACGCCGCCAGCCATACCGCTTGAAAACGGCGATGGTATAATAGGGCAAAAAACGCAAGGAGGTTCATATGGCGCAGGAGAATAAACGCCGGGGCGGGGCAGGCAGTGCGCTGGCTGGTACCATCTGGTTCATCGGCTTCCTTTTCACCATCGGCTTTGCCAAACTGGTGTGGTGGCAAATCCTGTTCGGCATCGTCATCTGGCCGTATTACCTGGGAGTGGCGCTCAGGTAAGATTCCTTTACTATCAGCCTCGCAACCTTTATAATAGCCGTATCCAAGAGGACTATTTGTCCTGAAACCGGAGACACCCAATCATGACCAAGCAGACCAGCCTTGAAGCCATCACCGAAGAAAGGTTGCAGAAGCTAGAGCGCCTGCGCCAGCAGGGGTTTAACCCTTATCCCAACCGCTACCGCCGCAGCCATACCGCCAGCGAAGCCGTCGCTCTCCTGGGAACGCAGGAAGCGGCGGGCACCGAGGAAAGGGGCGAGGTCAGCGTGGCGGGGCGGGTCACCGCGCGGCGGGACATGGGCAAGATCAGCTTCATTGACTTGCGCGACGGCTCGGGGAAAATCCAGTTGCTATGCAGTAATGCCCTCGGCGAAGAAGCCCGCCGGGTGCTCAAGGAAATTGACATCGGCGACATCATCGGCGCCAGCGGCAAGGTTTTTCGCACCCGCACCAAGGAGCCGACCATCGAGACGACCGACATCGTAATGCTCGCCAAGTCGCTCCGGCCGCTGCCGGAAAAATGGCACGGCCTGGCCGACGTTGACAAGCGGCACCGCCAGCGCTACCTCGACCTCATCGCCAACCCCGGTGTGAAGGAGATTTTCGAGACCCGCAGCCGCGTCATCGCCAAAGTACGGCAGTTTATGAACCGGCGGGGGTTTATCGAGGTAGAAACGCCGGTGCTGCAGCCGGAGGCGGGTGGCGCGCTGGCAAGGCCCTTCGTCACCCACCATAACGCCCTCGACCAGGATTTCTACCTGCGCATCGCCCTGGAACTTCACTTGAAGCGCCTTATCGTGGGCGGGCTGGAGCGGGTATATGAGATAGGGCGCATCTTCCGTAACGAGGGCCTTTCCCATAAACACAACCCGGAGTTCACCATGCTGGAATGCTACCAGGCCTACGCCGATTACCGGGACGTGATGAAGCTGGTCGAGAGTATGGTAGCAGGCGTCTGCCGCAAGACGCGGGGCAGCCTGACCGCCCAGTTCGTGGGGCATGAAATAAACTTCAAGCCACCCTGGAAGCGCCTCGACCTGCGGGAAGCGGTTAAAAGTTTCAGCGGCATTGACTACGCCGAATGTCCCGACGCCGCTTCGCTGGGCAATGCGATGGTAAAAATCGGAATGACGGTTGACCCGAACAAAGACCGGGGGCGGCTGATTGACGAGCTTATCTCGACCTACGTCGAACCGAATTTAGTCCAGCCCACCTTCCTGGTGGACTACCCGCGCGATATGTCGCCGCTGGCAAAAAACCGCCCCGACAACGACCGGGTAGTGGAGCGGTTCGAGGCTTTCGCCGGCGGGATGGAGATTGCCAACGCCTTCACCGAGCTTAACGACCCCGGTGAGCAGCGACGGCGTTTTAGGGAGCAGGTTGCAGGAAGGTCGGCGCACACCGAAGGCGAAGAATGGACGATTGACGAGGACTACTTGGAAGCGCTGGAATACGGTATGCCGCCCACCGGCGGCCTGGGGGTGGGCATTGACCGGCTGGTGATGCTGGTTACCGGCCAGGAGTCCATCCGCGAGGTGATTTTGTTCCCCCAGTTAAGGGACAAGCCATAAAAACACGCCGCTCGCAAGGAGAAGCCGATGCTCGACCTTAAATATATCAGGGAAAACCCCGAAGCCATCCGCAAGGCGCTTGCCAGCCGCAAGGACACCGGCCCCCTTGACGACATCATCCGGCTCGACGGTGAACGGCGCGAGAAACTGGCCGAGCTTGACGAGTTGCGTCACGCCCGTAAGGAAGCCTCGAAAGTCCGGCAAGAGTCCGGGGAAGGCCGAGCGCTCCGGGAGAAGATTAAGACGCTCGAAGAAACGGCGAAAAACCTCGACGAGCAGGTGGGGGCGCTCCTGCTGCACATGCCCAACATCCCGCAGCCCTCGGTGCCGGTGGGCGCCGGTGAGGAAGACAATGTTATTGTGCGCGCCTGGGGCGAGCCGAAACAATACCCCTTCACCCTTCTCCCCCACTGGCAGCTCGGCGATAAACTGGACATCATTGACTTCGAGCGCGGCGTCAAAATCTCCGGCACCCGGTTTTACGTCCTCAAAGGCCAGGGAGCGAAGCTTCAGCGTGCTCTCATCAACTTTATGCTCGACCTGCATACGAGCGAGCACGGCTATCGCGAGATCTACCCGCCGTTCATGGTGAAAAGGGAATGCCTGGTCGGCTCGGGCAACCTGCCCAAGTTCTCCGACAACCTCTACCGCGACGCCATTGACGATTTCTGGTTCGTGCCCACCGCCGAGGTGCCGCTCACCAACCTGCACCGCGACGAAATCATCCCGCCGGGCGCACTACCCATTAACTACGTGGCCTACACCGCCTGCTTCCGGCGTGAGAAGATGTCGGCAGGCAAAGATACGAGGGGCATCAAGCGCGGCCACCAGTTCGACAAGGTGGAGATGTACAAGTTCACCGAGCCGGAAAGATCGAACGAAGAGCTGGAAAAGATGGTCGCCAACGCCGAAGACGTCTGCCAGAAGCTGGGCCTCGCCTACCGCGTCATCGCTCTCTGCACTGCCGACCTGGGCTTTGCCTCCACCAAGTCGTATGATATTAACGTCTGGGCGGCAGGTTCGGGCGAGTGGCTCGAAGTAAGCTCCTGCTCCAACTGCGGCGACTTCCAGGCGCGCCGCGCCAACGTCCGCTACCGCCCCAGCCCTGAAGAAAGGCCTCGCTACGTGCACACCCTCAACGGCTCGGGGCTGGCCCTCCCCCGCATCCTGATTGCGGTGCTAGAAAACTACCAGCAGGCCGACGGCTCAATCGCCGTTCCCGAGGCGCTGCAGCCGTTTATGGGGACAAAAGTCATAAAGCAGCAGGCGTAAAGCCTGAGGAGGTGTCACGATGGATATGTGGTTGGTCTTTTACTGGACTGGGCCGATTGGCGTCGGCATCTTCCTTATCTGCCTGGGGGCGATGATTTTCCTGCTCACCAAGGCCGACGAAGTCTCGAAGCGCGCCAAGGCGTTCGCCAGAGAAAAGGGCTTGGACAAAAAGTAACCACACCGCTTCGGTTCCATTTCAGGGTGTTAACGTTCCGGGCGGATGACCGGAGGCAAAGAGTTGAAATGTGGGTTGCGAATTAAGCCACATTAGGTTAAAATGTTTTAGTTTGGAACAGGCGTTCCCTCAGGTTGTCGGGGGAAACAGCCGGGCCGAATCCGGCAGTGGCAAAGAAGCCGCGGGACCATCAAGTCCCGCGGCTTCTCAATAACGTGAGGTGTTCGTGATGGAACCGACCGGCAAAAAGGGGTTCCTGTACAACACTAAAGATGTCTCCAAGCTGGCGATGGCCGGCATCGGGCTGATGGTTCTGCTAAAAGTAGTGGGCAGCATCATCACCGGTAGCATAGGCATCCGGGCCGATGCCATCCATTCGAGCATTGACTTCGTCGGGGCTTTTTTGGGCTTTCTTGCCATCAGGCTGGCCGGGAGACCGCCTGACGAAGACCATCCCTACGGACATCACAAGGCCGAGAACATCGCCGGGCTATTTATCGCTGGCCTGATTTTTTTCGCCGCCGGCTCCATCATCTACGAAGCCATCCGCCGTTTGATACAGGGCGGCGCGGTGGAAATGCTCAGCGTCGGCATCTGGATTACGGCCGCTGCGATTATAATTAACGTAACCATTTCATGGTGGGCGCTACGCATTGCCAGAGTCAACGATTCGGTTGCCCTGGAAGCTACCGGGAAAGACCTTTACGCTGACGTGCTCAGTTCGGTGGCAGTGCTCGCCGGCCTTTTGCTGGTACAGTTTACCGGCATCGCAATGCTGGACCCGATAATCGCTATCCTGGTCGGCCTGCTCATCGGCCGCACCGCTTACAAAACGATGATGAGGTCTTTGGGCGAGTTGATGGATAAAAGGCTACCCGAAGAAGAAGAAAAAATCATCAGGGATTGTATCAATGAGCACTTTGACCGGGTGGTGGATGCTCACGAATTTCGAACACACAAGGCCGGGGGACAGCGTTTTGTTGACCTGCACATGGTTATGCCGCGTGACCTCAACCTGGGCCAGGCCCACCACATATGTGACCATATCGAGCATCACATCCACCACCGGCTGAAAAGGGTCAGCATCACCATCCACCTAGAACCGTGCCGTGATGAATGCCCCAGTTGCGTTGTGAAATGCGACCTAAAAAAGTAAGGTATCAAGTAAGGGATAGCTCCTGACGCTTAACCCGTACGTAACCCGGACTCGCCGCACCATTTGACGCCCCGAGCCTCTTTGCCTATACTGAGATGGCGTGGAGGGGTGTCCGAGTGGCCTATGGTGACGGTCTTGAAAACCGTTGTCGGTGCAAGCCGACCGTGGGTTCGAATCCCACCCCCTCCGCCAACCTTCACCGCCCCACCACTTCCACCCTCTCCAGCCTCACAAACCCCAGCACATTAGGCTCATAGCCTTTAACGTAGGGCTTCACCAAAAGGTAGCTCCTGCCTGTCCATAGCGGGATGCAGGCGAAGTCGTCAACCAGCGTCTTTTCAGCCTGTCGGTAGAGGGAAATCATTTTAGCTTCATCCGGCTCGAGCGCCGCCTGCGCCAGCAGGGCGTCCACTGCCGGGTTGGCATATTCCCCGAAGTTGCTTTCGGAACCAGTGCCGAACAGCACGTCGAGAAAGTTCTGCGGGTGCGGGTAGTCGGCAATCCAGCCCATATCGAACATCTGGTCTTTCTCCGCCCGCAGGCTATAGAAATAGAAATCGGGCTCTAATTGGCGGAGGGTGACCTCCACCCCCAGGTTCTCACGCCACTGCACCACCAGGGCATCGAGGTAGCCCGGTACCAGACCGCCCCAGCCGGAGACGGTGAGGACGATGGGCGGCAGGTTAGCGGCGCTGCCGTAGCGCGAAGCTTCAAGGTATGCCTTCGCCCGGTTGGCGTCGAAGCTCTCGCCCTTCAGATTCGGGTCGTAGCCGGGTATGCCGGGTGGCAGGATGCCGTGCGCCACCGGCGCCGTACCGTGGAAGACCAGCGAGGCCAGCTTTTCTTTATCCACCGCCAGGGCAAAAGCACGGCGGACGTTAACATCGTCGAAGGGCGGCTGGCGGTGGTTAAAGCCGATAAAGCCGAAGCTCAGCTCGGAGACGACCTCAAGCTCACCGAGGAAAGCCCCGGCGGGGTCGGTGGCCTTATAGATTTCCGCCGAGGAGACTCCGGCGACATCGATCTCGCCGGTCTCGTAGAGGTCGAAGGGCACGCCGCCTAAAAATTTGAAGACGACCCTGCCCAGCTTTGCCTTCTCGCCGTAGTAGCCGTCGTTGCCGACAAGGACGAGCTGCTGGCGGGGCTGCCACTGGCTGAGCTTGAAAGGGCCGGTGCCGTTGGGTTTCTGCCACCACCCGGCGCCACCGGCGACATTGTTGCGGTCAACCACGAAGGAGGTGGGGTAAGCGAGCTTGTAGAGGAAATAGGTCTTCGGGGCGTCAAGGGTGACCTCAAGGGTATGGTCGCCAATCACCTTTACCCCGCTTATTTCGCTGGCCTTGCCCGATAGCTTGTCCAAAATCCCGACGATGTCGCCGAGATAGGTGGAGGCGGTCTGCGAGCCGGTCCGGGGGTCAACCGCCCGCTCCCAGGCGTACTTGAAATCCCCGGCGGTGACTTTGCGGCCGTCGTGAAAGGTCACGTCCTGCCTGAGGAAGAAGGTGTAGGTGAGGCCACCGTTGCTGACTTCCCAGCGTTCGGCGATGTCCGGCGCGGGAGCGAGGTCGTCCTCCAGGCGGACGAGGCCGCTGAAAATCTGCTGGACGTACCCGCTGGAGGTGGCGTCGGCGGCCAGCGCCGGGTCGAGGGTGAAGGGGTCAATGTTATAGAGGTTCAGGGTGCCGCCCGAGGGTATGGTTGCAGGCGATAACCATGGCAGGCAGGCTGATAACCCCGGCAAGGCCGTCATCAGCAGAGCGAGCGATAACAGTACCAGCTTTCTCATCTGACTGCTCCCGCCAGCTCAGGCTGAGCTGGTGTGGCTGCCCCCGCCAGGTACTGGCTGCGGACGTAGTCCCGCCATAGACGGTTAAGGCCGTCAGTATCGAAGCCATAGACCTTCAGGAGGGCAGCGTCGTAGTCGCTGCCCTGGCGGAAGACGCCGAGCAATTCCAGCATTCTGGACTGCCCGTAGGTGCCGATGAGATAATCCACGATACTGAAGCTCTGGGCGTAGGCTAGCACCGCCTGGTCGGTTAACGCCGAAAACGGGCTTGATAGGGTACGGACGGTAAACAGCCGGTCGGCTGCCACCGCCCGACGAAAAGAGGTGGTAAATTGCCCTTCCAGCGGGCCTTCAGCATACATCGCCATCCCCTCATCCAGCCAGACCGGAATATCAAGGTAGGGGTTATCGGTGAGCTGGTGCACCACCAGGTGGGCCAGCTCGTGGGCGACTGTCCTTTTTCCCCAGTCGAGCATCACCGGCGAAACCCCCAGTGTTATGATGCCGTAGTCGGGATAAGCGGCGCCGCCCGTCCACTCGCTGGGGAAAACCATCGCCCCCTGCAGGTCGCCGCTGCCGTTGTAAAGGTAGACGCTAACCGGGCTTGAGAGCAGCGTGCCGGTGTCCTGGCCCAGGCGGGGCAAAGCCGCCTGCGCCGCCGCCATCATCTCGCGGGCGAAAGCGTCGTTACCGGCGTACCAGTAGATGGTCAGCTGGCCTTCGCTCAAGCTGCGCCAGGCGTAGCGGGCGTCGTGCCAGTCAACCCGCTTTACCTCGCTGGTAGTCACCCGCCCCCCGGCATCGGTTAGAAGCCACCAGTAGCGCACCGCCGTGCCCGGGGGCAGGCCGCCGGTAAAGCGCATATCAAGGGTGTAGCCGGCGTCAACCTGCGTGCCGGGCGTAAACGGCACGGCGACCTCGGCGGTTACCCGGGCAAAGCCGGTACGCTCAACTTCGTAGCGCACGCGGACATCGGTAATCTGGCTATCGCCGGACGCGGAAAGGGAGAAGTTAAGCCGGGTGGGAAAGTCCGCCTGGGCACCGCTGGATAAGACCCGGGGCCCGCTCTGGGATTGGGCGGCTACCGGGGCGACCATCACCCAGACTACCGAGACCAGCAACAGGATGATTAGCAGTTTATGTTTCATGCTTTAAGCCACCTTGCTCAACTGGGCACGGAGATAGGCGCTTATAAACCCGTCAAGGTCGCCGTCAAGCACCGATTCGGTGTCGCCGGTCTGGTAGCCGGTGCGGTGGTCTTTCACCAGACGGTAGGGATGCAAAACGTAGCTCCTTATCTGGTTACCGAAACCGGCGCTCACCCGCTCGCCTTTAAGTTTAGCACGGGCTTCCTCCTGTTTAACCAGTTCCTTTTCCAGGATGCGCGATCGCAGGATACGCATGGCAATCTCCTTGTTCTGGTGTTGGGAGCGCTCGCTCTGGGAGGTGACCACCAGGCCAGTGGGAAGATGGGTGATGCGCACCGCGCTCGAAGTCTTCTGCATGTGCTGGCCGCCCGGCCCGCTGGAGCGGAAGGTGTCGATTTTCAGGTCTTCGGGCGGGATTTTAACGTCAACGTCGGCCTCGGCCTCGGGCAGTACCTCCACCAGGGCAAATGAGGTGTGGCGGGCGTGGTCGGCATCGAAGGGCGAAAGCCGCACCAGGCGGTGCACGCCATGCTCCGACTTGAGGTAGCCGGTGGCGTGGTCGCCGCTCAGGGCAATGGTGGTGCTCTTGATGCCCGCCTCCTCGCCGGGGGAAGTATCGAGCACCTCGGCCCGGTAGCCCCGCCGCTCCGCCCAGCGCAGGTACATGCGCAAAAGCATCTCCGCCCAGTCCTGGGACTCGGTGCCGCCCGCCCCGGCGTGGATGGCAACGAGCGCGTTGCGGTCATCGTATTCGCCGCCGAAAGCAAGCTCCAGTTCCATCTCGTCAAGCCGCTCTGCCAGCTCTTCAGCTTCTTTACTCACCTCCGGCTCCAGGGCCGGGTCTGCTTCGGCCAGCGGCACCAGTTCCCTAATATCGGCCACCTTTTTCGCTATCTCCCGCCAGGTGCCGACCAGCTTCTGCTGTTCGGCGAGGCGGCGCATTACCTGCTGGGCGTGCGGCCGGTCCTGCCAGAAATCGGGCTTCGCCGACTCTCTCTCTAAAACCGTGATTTCTTTCTCCCGCCCCGCCAGGTCAAAGATGCTCCATAGCGGCCGCGACCCGGGTTTCGATTTCTTTAAGGGTATCTCTTAAAAGTGCCATCAGTTTTACCTCGTACAAACGGATTTTATCAGTCGAAGGTTACCGCCCGCCGCCTGGTGGGCAAGCCGCGCTGGCTCGGGCAGACGGTAGCCTCCCAGGCAGCGCATGACCCATTTAATTGACATATTCAGACTGATGCGATGGCCAATAGAAACGTAAACCGGCTTCGTCCCCGCCCGGGTGCGCAGCGCCGCCCCGATGACTTCGCCGTTATCCCTGAGCAAGGCGTATTCGCCGGGATTTTGCCCGGGTTCGGCGTGACTGCCCACCAGCCGCGACTTGGCGCAGCCGATGGCAGGTATGCCGAGAAAAAGACCCAGGTGACAGGCGATACCGAAGCGGCGGGGATGCGCCAGCCCCTGGCCGTCAACCAGCACCATGTCGGGGACGGTCGCCAGCTTTCGGAAGGCCGCCAGCAGGAGCGGTATCTCACGGAAAGAGAGCAGGCCGGGGATGTAGGGGAAGTCCAGGCGGCCCTCGACGGCTGACACTTCGACTGTCTCTAATCCGGGATAGTTCAGAACGACGACCGCCGCCCGTGCCCGCCCATCACGTTCAACGGATATATCTGTGCCGGCGACAAAGCGCACCGCTCGCTTCTGCCATTTTTTGCTGACGCGGACGGCAAGCGACTTTTGCAGGCCAATCGCCGCGGCGGGGCTGAGCCGCCAGCCGTGCAAATCGGTTACTTCCATTATTTGATTATAACGGGTACACTTAAATGGGGGCAACTTGACGCCTCATTCTTCTTCTGCTAAGATAAATTACTTTGGAAGGCGCTAAAGTGGTTGCCGCGCTCAGGCTCGTGGGCGTGGGGTTTTTTATCGGCGGCGCCATCGTAGCCGGGGTAATGGGCGGCCTCTTTCTGGATAACCGCCTGGGAACCAGACCCTTCCTGACGCTGGCCGGGTTGTTCATCGGCTTGCTGGTTGCCTTTATCGGCGTCTATCAGATGCTGCTGCCCCTGCTGAAAAACTCTAACAACAATAAAAAGGAGAATGGCTAGTGGCCAAGAGGGCCAAAAAGGGGTGCCTGGGGTGTTCCTTTCCCCTGGCGATTGGCCTTATTGTCCTTTTCCTGGCGATGTTCGTTATCGGCTTTCTCGCCGGCCCCATCGGCAGCAAGATGTTTCCCGCTATACAGCTCCCGGAATGGCTCAGCGTTGCCAAACCGCACCCGGAACTGCCCGCCGAAGTAGTCTTCCATCTCTTCGGCTTTCCCGTCAGTAACAGCATCATTGCCGCCTGGGTGACCGTCATCGTGGTCATCCTTTTCTTCGGACTGGTCACCCGCCGCTCGAAGCTCATCCCGGGGCGGCTCCAGTCCATCATCGAAGGTCTCCTGGGCTGGCTCTACGATTTCTGCAAGAACGTTGCCGGTGAGGCTGACGGGCGCAAGTTCTTCCCCATCGTCGCCACCATCTTCATTTTCGTGGCCTTTAACGCCTGGCTGGGGTTGCTGCCCGGTTTCGGCTCAATCACGGTACACACCGCCGAGGGCGAGACGCATCTTTTGAGACCAGCTAACACCGATATCAACGTGCCCCTGGCGCTGGCGCTGATTTCTTTTGTCTTCGTCGAGTATTTCGGCCTGCGGGCACGCGGCATGCGCTACCTGAGCAAGTTCTTCAACTTCGGGGCGTTTTTCGGCGGTCTCGGGTTGATTTTCCGGGGTAAGGTGATGGGCGGGCTTTCGAAAATGTTTCTCGGGTTTATTAACGCCTTCATTGGTATCATCGAGCTGCTAAGTGAATTCATCCGAATTTTGAGCTTTACCTTCCGTCTTTTCGGCAATATGACGGCGGGTGAAATCCTGTTGCTGGCGGTCATGTTCCTGCTGCCGTTCCTTATTGCCCTGCCGTTTTACGTGCTGGAGCTCTTTGTGGGATTTGTCCAGGCTCTTATCTTCGGCGGCCTGACCCTCATCTTTTTAACGCTGGCGGTCACGCACAAGCACGAAGAAGGAGCCCATTAAACAGGTCGGGTTAAACCTAATTTTATAAGGGGGTTAAGATGACACCGGAAGTAATGAAGATGCTGGCGGTGGGGCTGGCGGTAGGACTGGGCATGCTTGGCCCGGCCCTGGCCCTGGGGCTGATTGGTTACTCCGCCCTTCAGGGTATCGCCCGCAACCCGGAGGCGCGAGGGCCAATCCTGACCAACATGATTCTAATCGGCGCCTTCGCCGAAGCCATCGGCATTTACGTTCTCATCGTGGGCATTATCCTTGCCTTGGTTGTGTAGCAGCCAGAAATAAAAGGGGGGTACTGACATGGGACAAGACGGTCTGCCGCTTTCCCTTAGTTTGATTATCGTCGCCGCTATTCTCGGGGTGGCGCTGGTGGTGGGTCTGACGCTGATGGCTATCCTGTCGAACCTGGCCTGAGGCCGACCCGGAACGCCAACTTAAAGGTGGCTGAATTATGGAAGCCCTGATAAGAATTTTAACAAGCTTCGGGGTAACGTGGCCTGCGCTGATTGCGCAGGTGGTGAACTTCGTGCTGCTGCTGGTGCTGCTGCATCTTTTTGCCTACAAGCCGGTGATGCGGATGCTCGACGAGCGTTCACGGCGCATCAGGGAGAGCATGGAGCAGACCGAGCTGGTCAAGCAGCAGACGGCACAGGCTGCGGAAGAGACCAAAAAGCGCCTCGCCCAGGCAAGCTTGGAAGGCCAGGAAATCTTAAACCGCGCCGCCAAGACCGGCGA
Source organism: Dehalococcoidia bacterium (assembly GCA_003599745.1). Classification (GTDB taxonomy): domain Bacteria; phylum Chloroflexota; class Dehalococcoidia; order Dehalococcoidales; family SURF-40; genus SURF-40. The sequence continues at coordinate 17,865 of QZJL01000029.1, forward strand.
GGAGATGAGGCAAAAAACCCTTCAGGACGCCAAAGAAGCCAGCGAAGCCCTTGTCCAGAAAGCGCGCAGCGAAATAGCCGCCGAGCGCGACGAGGCCATTGACAGCGTGCGCCGCGAGTTCGCCGACCTAACTATCCTGGCGGCGGAAAAGGTAATCAGCCGTTCGCTGGATAAGAAAGCCCACCAGGAGCTGATTGACAGGGTGCTCGAAGAGGGCGAAAGCCTCAAGAAATAAACGGCGTAAGGGCAGCCAGAAATGTTTTAGGGACTGCCCTGATAGCATTACAGAGTATAGAACGAGAAGATGACCATAAGATTAGCGGCCCGGCGTTACGCCCGGGCAATCTTTGAGATTGCGCTCGAGCGAAATGAGCTTGATAAATGGCAGGCAGACCTTGCCAGCCTCGCCGGTCTCAAAAAAGACGAGGCGGTCTTGAGCTGGCTGGCAAATCCCCGGGCGGACGGCGGGTTGAAGACCCAGTACCTTGAGCAGCTCGGGCTTGGGCCGCTGGGGCAAAACCTGGCGCACCTCTTGCTGGGTAAGGGACGCCTGGGCATGGCGGACGAAATTGATGACGAGTACCAGCGGCTGGTAGCCCGGCATCAGGGACTGGAAACCGCCGAGGTGACCACCGCCGTCCCTTTGTCCGATGTCGAAAAGGAAAACCTGGCAAAACGGCTGGGAACGGTCACCGGTAAGAAGGTAGTGCTCAAGACGGCGGTAGACACTCAAATTATCGGCGGCATAACCGCCAGAATCAACGACCAGTTGCTCGACGGCAGCACCCGACGCCGTCTTCTGGACTTAAAAAAGGCAATCAGCGGCGGGAGGTAAGCGATGGCAACCCGGGGACAGGATATTGTCTCGGTAATCAAAAAGCAGATCGAGCAGTTCGGCGAGAAAGTCGCCCTAGTGGACGTGGGCACGGTCATCGAGGCCGGAGACGGCATCGCCCGCATCCACGGGCTGAGCGGCGCCCGCTACAGCGAGCTTTTGGAGTTTCCGGGCGGCGTTATGGGCATCGCCCTCAACCTGGAAGAAGAGAGTGTTTCCGCGGTCATCCTGGGCGACTACAGCCGCATCAAGGAAGGCGACGAGGTGCGCTCAACCGGGCGCATCGCCGAGGTGCCGGTCGGCGCCGCCCTCATCGGTCGGGTGGTTGACCCGCTGGGCCAGCCGCTGGACGGCAGGGGGACGGTGAAGACCGAGGGCTTCCGCGCCATCGAGCGAGTCGCCCCCAACGTCGTCACCCGCAGCTCGGTGAACACGCCGGTACAGACCGGCATCAAGGCCATTGACAGCCTCATCCCCATCGGCCGGGGACAGCGCGAGCTTATCATCGGCGACCGCTCCACCGGCAAGACCGCCATTACCCTGGACACCATCATCAACCAGAAGGGCGGCGACCTGGTCTGCATCTACGTCGCCATCGGCCAGAAGGCGAGCAAGGTCGCCCGGGTGGTGGCGACACTGGAATCCCACGGCGCGATGGCGCACACCGTGGTGGTGGCGGCCAACGCCTCGGATAGCGCGGCGCTCCAATACCTTGCCCCCTACGCCGGCTGCGCCATCGGCGAGGAGTTCATGGAAAAGGGCAAAGACGCCCTCATCGTCTATGACGACCTGACCAAGCACGCCTGGGCCTACCGCCAGCTTTCCCTGCTTTTGCACCGCCCGCCGGGACGCGAGGCCTACCCGGGCGACGTATTTTACCTGCACAGCCGCCTCCTTGAGAGAGCCGCCAAGTATGACCAGGCGCACGGCGGCGGCTCGCTGACGGCGCTGCCCATCATCGAGACGCAGGCCGGCGATGTCTCGGCCTACATCCCCACCAACGTAATCTCAATCACCGACGGTCAGATATATCTTGAGACCGACCTCTTCAACGCCGGCACCCGCCCGGCGCTCAACGTGGGTATCTCGGTGTCCCGCGTCGGTTCGAACGCCCAGACCAAAGCCATGAAACAGGTGGCTTCCCGGCTTAAACTGGAGCTGGCCCAATTCCGGGAACTGGCGGCCTTCGCCCAGTTCGGCACCGCTGAGCTCGACAAGGCGACCAAAGCCCAGCTGGAGCGCGGCCAGCGCATCAGCGAGGTCTTGAAGCAGCCGCAATACGTGCCTATGCCGGTGGCTAACCAGGTGATGATTCTCTACACCGCCATCAACGGCCACTTAGATGACATCGAAGTCGCCAAACTCACCGCTTTCGAGACCGATTTTCACCGCTTCATGGCCGCCAACCATCCTGACATCGGCGCTAAAATCGCCGGGGAAAAGCAAATCAGCCCCCAGACCGAGGAAGCTTTAAAGGCGGCGATTGGCGAGTTCAAGAAAGGGAGACTGCCGGTATAGACGATGGCTAACATCCGCCTCATCCGCCGCCAGATACGCGGCGTCCAGAATATCGCCAAAATCACCCGCGCCATGGAGATGATCGCCACCTCCAAGATGCGGCGGGCGCAGGAAGCCGGACTGGCGGGACGGCCCTACGCCGAGTTGATTACGCGGGTGCTGAGTCATCTCGCGGCGCTCGAAGAGACCGGCCGCGAACACCACCCGCTGCTTGAGCGCCGCCCGGTAAAACGCGTCGCCATACTGCACATCACTCCTGACCGGGGACTCTGCGGCGGCCTTCATTCCAGCCTCAACCGCAACCTCGCCAGCTTCATCCTGGAACAGAAGTTGCCGACTAGCCTGATTGTGGTGGGGCGCAAGGGCATCGACTTTGCCCGGCGCAATCACCTGGACATCCACGCCGAATTCACCCACATGAGCGACCGGGCGAGCCTGCTGGACACCCTGCCCATCTCCCGTATCATCATGGAAGACTACGTCGGCGGACACTGCGACCAGGTCTTTTTAGCTTACGCCCAGTTTGTCTCCACCACCGTCCAGCGGCCGGTCATGCAGCAGATACTGCCCATCGAACCGGCGATGCCGGAAGCAGGGGTAAGTCCCGATTATATCTATGAGCCGGGGCCGACCGCCGTGCTCTCAGCGCTGTTGCCGCGTTTTGTCGAAATGCTGGTCTATCACGCCGTACTGGAAGCCATCGCCAGCGAGCAGTCGGCCAGGGTTGTGGCGATGCGCAATGCCACCGACAACGCCAATGAGCTGATACAGAGCCTGACGCTGACCTACAACAAGGTGCGCCAGGAGTCCATCACCACCGAGCTGCTGGACATCGCCGGCGGCGCGGCGGCGCTGGGCTGAGGCTTCAAAAAGACAGTTAGCGGCCTGCCGGATAGCCAGGCAGGCCGGGAAAGAAAAGGGGACGGAAAATGGCAGATGGTAAAATAGTCCAGGTCATCGGGACGGTGGTTGACATCGAATTTCCCCCCGACCAGCTGCCGGCGCTTTACAACGCCGTCGAAGTGCCCACCGAAAGCGGCAAAATCGTGCTGGAAGTCCAGGGGCACATGGGCAACAACTGGGTGAGATGTCTCTCGCTGGCCCCAACCGAGGGCCTGCTCCGGGGCGCCAAAGCGGTTGACACCGGTCAGGCGCTGCGGGTACCGGTGGGACGCGGCACGCTGGGGCGGCTTTTCAACGTGTTAGGAGAAGCGATTGACGGCAAGGGAGAAGTCGAGGCCAGCGAGCAGTGGCCGGTGCATCGCGTGCCGCCGACCTTCCAGGACCAGGAGACCACCACACAGGTGCTCGAGACCGGCCTCAAGGTGATTGACCTTATCACTCCCTTCACCCGGGGCGGTAAAATCGGGGCCTACGGCGGCGCCGGCGTGGGCAAGACGGTCATCATCCAGGAGCTTATTCGCAATATCGCCACCGAGCACGGCGGCTTCTCGGTTTTCTGCGGCATCGGCGAAAGGTCAAGGGAAGGTAACGACCTCTGGCACGAGATGACTGCCTCGGGCGTGATTGACAAGACGGTGATGGTCTTCGGCCAGATGAACGAGCCACCCGCCGTCCGCCTGCGCGTGGGTCTTACCGGTCTCACCATGGCCGAGTATTTTCGCGACAAAGAGCACAAGGACGTGCTGCTCTTCATTGATAATATCTACCGCTACACCCTGGCGGGCATGGAAGTCTCGGCGCTTCTGGGACGTATGCCTTCGGCGGTGGGCTACCAGCCGACCCTGGGCACGGAAATGGGCGAACTGGAAGAAAGAATCACCTCGACCAAAGATGGTTCCATCACCTCGTTCCAGGCAATCTACGTGCCCGCCGACGACTACACCGACCCCGGCGTGGTCACCACCTTCGGCCACCTCGATGCCGTCATCGCTCTCGAGCGGTCAATCGCCGAGCAGGGCCTTTACCCGGCGGTTGACCCCCTGACCTCAAGCTCCCGCATTCTCGACCCACTGGTGGTCGGCGAGGAGCACTACCGCGTCGCCCGCGAGGTGCAGCGGGTGCTGCAGCGCTACAAGGACCTGCAGGACGTCATCGCCATCCTGGGCATCGAGGAGCTGAGCGAGGAAGACAAGCTCATCGTCGCCCGCGCCCGCCGCATACAGCGCTTCCTTTCCCAGCCGATGTTCGTTTCCGAGGTATTTACCGGCCGCCCCGGCCGCTACGTGCCGGTCAAGGAAACGGTACGGGGTTTCAAGGAAATCCTCGAAGGCAAGCACGACAACCTGCCGGAGCAGGCGTTCTTCATGGTGGGCACCATTGAGGACGCCATCGCCGAAGCTAAAAAGATGGGGGTGGAAATCTAGCGTGTCACCCATCAGGCTGGACGTTGTCAGTGCCGAGCGGCTGGTTTTCTCCGACGAGGTGGATATGGTGCTCGCGCCGGGTACTCAGGGGCAACTGGGCATACTGCCGCACCACGCCCCTCTGATGACCATGCTCGAGCCGGGGGAGCTTCTGATTCGCAAGGGGAATGCCGAGACATGCCTGGTGGTCGCCGGCGGCTTTATGGAAGTGCGCCCTGACCACGTTACCGTGCTGGCCGAGGCCGCTGAGAAGGCTGAGGAAATTGACATCGCCCGGGCGGAGGAGGCCCGCTGCCGCGCCGTCGCCCGCCTGGAAAAACACGCCCCCGACGTTGACCTCGGGCAGGCGGAGGCCGCCTTAAGACGCTCGCTGGCACGCATCAGGGCCGCTGAGAGACTTAAGACCAGGAGACGGCAGGGAGGCTAAGGGCTGCCCTAACTGAAAGGGTTAGGAGTTTCCGTTATCTCGGAAGACTGGTTATCCAACGACTTTTTCTTTGTTGTCGTTTCCTCATCACCAACACCCTGATTATAACACAACTTCTCGGCGGATAAGGCAGAGGGCAAAAAACAAACAAAAGAGCCTTATGGCTCCAGACCTGGTGGGGTTCGTCTGAGGTTGAAAAGGAGAGCTAGATAATCTCGAGGGTGACCCGGGTGCCCGCCTTGGCGGCTTTAACGCGCAGCAGGGTGCGCATCGCGCCGGCAATCCGGCCCTGTTTTCCGATTATCCGGCCCTTATCTTCATCGGCAACCTTGAGTTGTAAAACGATGCCGCGCTCGTCTTCCGTCTCGGTCACGACCACTGAATCGGGGGCGTTGACAATGGACCTGGCGATGTACTCCACGAGTTCTTTCATGGTGTCTCCTTGAGCTTCTTGAACTTGTCCATGATGCCTGCCTTGGCCAGTAGCCGGGCAACGGTCTCGGTCGGTTGAGCGCCTTTGCCCAGCCAGTGCAACGCTTGTTCCTCATCAATGACGATGGTTTCCGGGTTGGTGCGGGGGTCAAAGTGGCCGAGCCGGGCGATAAACGCGCCGTCCCTCGGAGAATGGGAATCGCTGACCACCACCCGGTAGCTCGGTTTCTGCTTGGCTCCAACTCTGCGCAATCTTATTTTAACCATACGTATTACACTATACGATAACCCAGTCGGGACTGTCAACCGCCCACAGTGTAATCTTTCTTGACAGCCGGGCCCCACATCTGATTGGAATCTTCGCCAAATGGATATTGACTTTTATGAGACATTAATATACTATTCTGGACAACAATATAATTTATGAGAATCGTCGAGTCACAGTTTTCTGACATCGATGGGGACTATCGTGAGGTATCAGGGATGGCATTAATGACAGTTCAGGAGGTCGCTGATTATCTTCGGGTCACAACGAAGACGGTATACAGACTGCTTGAGAAAGATAGCATACCGGCGACAAAGGTAGGCCGTCAATGGAGATTTGACGAGTCCTCAATTGATGTCTGGCTGCGTCAGCAGCCGGCAGAAAAAAAAGTAGCGAATATCCTTGTCATAGACGATGACCAGATGATTTGCCTGCTTTTCAAAGACGCTCTTGAGGCATTGGGGCACGCTGTAACCACCGTTGAAAACCCTTTAAAAGGATTGGACCTGGTGAAAAACGGAGATTATGACCTAGTATTTCTTGATTTGAAAATGCCGGGAATGGATGGTGCTGAGCTTTTAGCACAAATCAGGATAGCCAAACCCAAGCTCCCGGTAACTGTGATTACCGGTTACCCGGAAAGCGAACTTATGATGCGTGCTCTGGTACATGGCCCGCTAGGCGTGATGAGCAAGCCTTTTCGGGTATCGGATGTCCTGATCGCTGTTAATAACTACCTCAGATTCGGCACAACGACCAAATAATATTTAAGGAGGGATTATGCGCTGAACATCTTCGCCCATTGAACCATGTCTTCATATTACTGCAAACGAAATTTCGAAAGGAGTCATCAAATGAGGTCTCAGGCATTACAAAGTCTGGTCAAAAAAATCTTCGGCGACGAAAAGACGAGGCTCGAATTCGAGTCAAACCCGGAAGGCGTTCTATCCCAGTTCGATCTATCGAAACAAGAGAAAAAAGCGGTGATGAACACCTATTCTAAACTGGGGTTGGTGAGCGGTAACTCTCAGCAGATGGAGGCAACGCTTAAAGCCACTATCGATTGGAGTGCCCCCGAGCCGTGACGCCACTGCCGTGGCAAGAAAAACAGACTCAGGTTCTCAGAAGTGAGATAGATTTAGTTCTGGCGCCTTTGACTAACATTGCTAGTTTATGCGATTTGGTTAAAGAATCTCTTACACAGGAGAGAAGGGCATTTGCCACCGAACACGAGAATAGCCGGCCGTGGCCTCTATTACCTTTGATAATATGTGAGGCGATCTCAGGCCAATATGAAGTAGCAATCCCTGTGGCAGCCGCTCGCCAATTTATGGTAGCTGCTGCTGACATCTTTGATGACATAGAGGACGAAGATTCTCCGAGGTCGTTACCTGCCAAATATGGGGTTGCAGCGGCGACAAATGTGGCGACAACTCTTCTAATTCTGGCAGAAAGAGCTGTTACGCGACTTAAAGATAAAGGCGTCTCAAATGAGAATGTAGTCCGAGTCATGGACTCTTTCAATTCGTTCTATGCCACTGCATGTGTTGGGCAACACTTAGACCTCTCTTTAACTCCAGAAACAGCGGCCTCGGAGGAAATCTATCTCAGAATCATAGAATTGAAGTCAGCGTCTCAGGTAAAGTGTGCCTGCAATATAGGAGCGTTGCTAGCAGGAGCTGACCGGCAATTGATCGCCAAGTTCTCAGATTTTGGTTATAACCTTGGAATGGCTTCACAAATCACAAATGACATTCAGGGGATTACTGATGGAAAGGACATTTTTAATAGAAAAATAACTCTGCCTGTAATATACGCACTAAATCAAACGGAGGGGGACATTCGGCTAGAGCTAGAGACCGTATTCTGCAAAAGGTCCAAGCATGAACCTGCTACATCATTAATACAGGATTTGTTGTTTCGTACCGGTGGCATTCACTACGCTGTGGTAAAGATGGAACTATATAGACAGAAAGCTATGGATATCCTATCAGATATTACAAAGTTAGGAATTGTTGTAGAAAGGCTAAAACTGTTCCTAGAATGAAACAAACGGAGTTCCCTTGAGTTCTTCAGATAATAGATTAAACCGGCTGCTAACTGGGAAAGAAGGACTGAAGCCAACGCTGCTTTTATTCTTTGCCTTCTGCATTGTAGCTATTTCCCTAATTTTCTTCATCTCAAGTATCGGCAAGCCGTCTATCGGAGTAAGTCTCACTCGTGATTCTCAAGGTTGGCTAGTCAGCATCACGGATGCAAACGGCTTAGCAAATGAGACTGGTATTAAAGCCGGTGACAGGCCAATAGAAATCAATGGTCAGCCAGCCCAAGTGTTCTTAGAAAAATACGAAGAGGTCGGTTTGGTTCTTGGAAGACTAATCCAGAAACTCACTGTAGTCGACAATGTTGGACAGACCAAGACGGTAGTTCTTGAAGGTACTTCACCTTCATGGGAATCGATCATTAGCCGGATCTCGAGGTTTGCAGTCTCCTTCATATTTTGGATAACCGCATTCTTCGTGTTCTTTAAAAAACCGAAAAGCATTTTATCTCTACTGCTAATATTAATGGGGCTTTCATTCGGTCTTGTCCTTAGTGGGAACATGGCATCTGAGGTTGCAATTGCCACAGCGGTCTGGTTTGAGGTTACTGCGACAGCTATCGCGCCTTGGCTGCTCCTCCATTTTTTCCTTGCGCTACCCCAGGAGCGAGTTTGGGCTCGGGGAAACAACCTCGTATATCTTATCTATCTTTTACCGCTAATTGCTGCGGTTTTATTCCCTATTGTTGGTTATGCTAATGGGCAACCTGTGCCGGGATTTCGATCCTTCAGGTACGCCTTGTATGCATCGGGATTTATAGCAGTAATTTGTGTGGCAGTCGTCAACTACTTCCGTACTGATTTGACCAGAACAAGGCAGCAAATGAAGATAGTGTTATTCGGCTGTCTTGCTGCCCTAATTCCTCCCCTAGCTCTCTATATTATCCCGTCAGCGATATGGGGACGGGCCATTCTTCCCGGAGAAATAAATATTTTGTTTGTTGCGTTCATACCCCTGGCTATGGGTTACGCAGTCGTCACAAAACAGCTGATGGACATAGACGTTATTATGAGGCGGAGTTTGATTTATGGCCTGGTCACCATAGTGATGGCAGCAATTCTATCGGCCGGTATTTTTATTGCATTTGCTTTCCGTCGCACTATGGGGGTTCCCGAAGAAATACTGATTGCTCTGATTCTGGGAGGGATTGCCACCGCGTTATTCGGGCCAACCAAGAAGGGCGTTGAAAACCTCATTGACAGGCTTTTCTACAAAGACAGGTACGACTACAAGCAAATAATCCAGAGCCTGGGTATCTCTTTGAACTCCGCTATTGGTTTAACCGCAGTTTCACGCCTCGTCGTCGGCACTGTGGTTAACACGTTGAATCTGGCTGGGGGATGTTTGTTTGTCAGGACACAATCCGGTTCTTTCGAGGTTGGAGCGGCACAGGGCTCGTATATTGACCCGGCCCAACAAAGACAGCTGCTGGAGCTGATTCCGAAGAGAAGCCGCCTGGTGGAGTTTCCAAATAATGCGCCATCAGAAAGTCCTGACGCAGCCTTCCTGGTGCCGCTCGTAGTAGGTGAGAAAGAGGTGGGTGTTCTTTGTCTGTCGCGTAAGAAAACCAGACAAGATTTTTCGCCGGACGACCTGTACCTAATCCAGGGGATTGCTTCAGCAGCTTCAATGGCGTTGCACAGCGTTATGCTTAAACGTGACGTCAGTATCCGGGCTACTTTTGTCTCGGTCGCCTCCCACGAACTTCGCACCCCGTTGACTTCAATCGTAGGTTATGCCGACTTACTGCTGCAGCGCGACCCCCCGGCTGCCACCAGGAAACAGTGGCTCAAAAACATTCTTGATAACAGCCAGAGGGTCAGCGATATGGTGGACGACCTCTTGAATGTCAGCCGAATTCAGTCCGGCAAAACCAGTATCAAGCTTGAAAGAGTGAGCTTACCCGGTCCTCTTGAGGAGACTCTCTCCCTAAGCCGCGAAACTACCAACAAACATGAATTTGTTGTTGACATAGAACCCGGCCTTCCCTATTTATCGGTTGACCGGAACAAGTTCGGTGAGATTATTGGTAACCTTCTAAGCAACGCCATTAAATATAGCCCGAATGGTGGACTCATTACCCTTTCCGCTCGCTCTGAACCAGCAGAACACCGCGTAATTGTGAGCGTATCTGATGAGGGTATTGGGATAGCTCCCGAAGATAGAGCCTCGCTGTTTACATCTTTTCACCGGATTCAGAGACCCGAGACCAAGGGAATCAGGGGAAGTGGCCTGGGTCTCTACATAGCCAAAGAGTGGACGGAGGCGATGGGGGGAAATATCTGGGTGGAGAGCGAATTGAACAAAGGCTCAACTTTCTTTGTGGCGGTTCCGGCTAAGGCTTCAAGTAAGGTGGGACAAGAATCAAGATTACCTGCCGAATAGGGGACGAGAATAAAAAAGATATTAATAGTTGAGGATGACGAGAGCGTCAGGGACCTGCTCTGTGCCATATTCAACACCTTTATGGGGCGTTACCATACCGTATGCGCCAAAGATGGTGAAGAGGCTCTCAGCATCGCGCGGATTGATGTCCCGGATATTATTTTGCTGGATATCAATTTGCCTGGCTTGAACGGATACCAGGTTTGCAGGCTTGTTAAGGCAGACCCGGGGATGTCAGAAACCAAAGTCATAATGATAACCGGTATGGCGCAAAGCTACGACCAGTCAAAAGCCAGGGAAGCGGGCGCTGACGGTTATTTCACAAAGCCATTCAGTTCCGCCGCCCTGGCTAAAAAAGTGGGGACTCTTCTTGAGAGCAGATAAAGATGCAAGTGGCAGAGCGCGACGCAGTAGTGCTAGTTGACGAGCAGGGCCGTGACAAGTATCAAGATGATGGCCGGCTATCCATCTCCGGGAAGATAGAGGCGCATCGCCGTGGTCAATTACATAGGGCGGTTTCTGTCTTCATCTTTAACGATGGGAACGAAATTTTGCTGCAGAAGCGCGCTGATGGTAAGTATCATTCCCCGGGAAAGTGGACTAATACCTGTTGCACTCATCCTGTACCGGGTGAGAGTCCAGTTAAAGCTGCACGAAGCAGGCTCGTTGAGGAAATGGGAATTGTAACCCAGTTAACCGAGGCCTTTGCGTTTTTATATCGAGCCGATGTCGGAAATGGTCTAGTCGAAAATGAATTCGACCACGTATTCGTCGGGGTCTTTAATCAGAAACCAAACCCTGACCCGGATGAAGTGTCCGACTGGAAATGGACGCCTGCAAAAGAGTTAAGACAAGAATTGGATATTAATCCTGATGAGTATAGTCCCTGGCTTCGGCAATGCTTCAGCGAAGTGTTTGAATACAGGCTACGAGACGCGAGCGGTTGCATATGAACTACCTGACTCTATTTGTTTCATTGCGTTGCACACAGACGTGTGCTCATTGTCTGTACGGATGTTCTCCCGCTAAAGGAGAGCACATGTCCCGGGAAGTTTTCATAAGGTCAGTAGCCATTGCCAAAGAGAGTCGAATCACGACATTGAATTTCTTCGGTGGGGAACCATTGCTTAACCCGCATTTCTTTCCCATGCTGCAGACAGCGTTCGAAAATGGTTTTTCCGTAATGCTCGCAACAAATTGCCGTCCTCTTGCCCGAAAAGAGCTTTTCGCCAAATTTCTAAGCATTACCAAAACCCACCAAGAGAAAATACATATTTTCACTGCCAGAGACAAGTTTCATCTGGAGCATTTCGACCCGTTTAATGTCATCGCCGCTTTGAGGAAAGAAAATTACGAAGTCTCCGTTAGTGATTATTCTAATGAGGCAATTCTATTGTCTGAATATAACTTTTACAATCAGAACCTGCGGGACCTGAACACGCTCTATTCGTGTTGCGGGGGCCGGTGGACGGACTATCTCGGAGTCTTGCCAGATGGTGCGTGGACGATTTGCCCCCCGTCTCTGGAAGCATTCGGTAACATCTTTTCTAACAGCCTTGAAGAGATTGTGGAATTCAAACGTGGATTGCCGCTACGCTATGCCGAAGGGTGTACCGATTGTCTGACAGACTTCAAGATCTTCCGGAAAGAATTCGAGATGGGGAAAGCCTTTCAAGCCGCGGAAAAGTCAAAGACAGGCAGCACACCCAATCCTGACGCGGTGTAACCAGGAAGTTCAAACGCATTTTAGGGGTAATATTATGAATGTTGCCAAAATCCTCGTCGTGGATGATGAGGAAGCCGTGCGAGAAGTGATTCAGGCGATGCTTGAAACTAAAGGGTATGAAGTAGACGTCGCGGGGGACGCTGTGGAAGCATTAGCAGATGCCAAGCAAAAACAATACGATTTGCTCATCACGGACATCTGTATGCCCGAGATAGACGGTTTGGAGCTTAGCCGAAGGTTGCGGGAATCAAGCCCTGATATTGCTTCAATACTGGTTACCGGATACCCGACGGTTGACACGGCAATGGCAGGGGTCAAGACAGGCGTCTATGACTATATAATCAAACCGGTAAGGAAGGATAAACTTTGTCATTCCGTAGCCAGTGTCATTAAAAGGCAACAGCACGTGCGTTTTCTGGAGAAAATGGCGCGCGATTCACAAAAAGAGGAAAACGACCGGGGGCAGTTCGTCAACGTCCTTGCCCACGAACTTTACACATCACTTACACCGATGCTCACTGGCGCCGAACTAATGCTGGAAAGAGTCAAAGGTGAGCCGAACACTGTCGAGGACAGGTTGGCAAAGGTAATGTTCGGCAGCGCACAGATGATGCGCTATCGCCTCGACAAATTGCTGCTGCTCGCCCGGCTTGAGGCAGGAGGCTTTGTCTTACATTTAACTCGGTTTGACGTTCTGACCATCATCAAGCAAGCAAAAGCAAGGTTTGACGTCGTAGCATCCGAGAAGGGTCAGCGCTTGGAATTGGATATACCGGATAGCCCACTTCCCATCAAAGCCGATCGCTCTTGTCTCGAGCAGGTTATAACAAACCTCTTGGAGAACGCGTTGAAATTTACACCCGAAGGCGGAAAAGTTCTATTAGAAGCGAAGATTGTCGAGGGTGAACTGTTGGTCAGTGTGCAAGACAGTGGGGCCACATTTACTGACGAAGAGCGTCAGCGTCTGATGCAACCATTTTGGAGGAGCGAGATAGACAGGCAAAGGATTCCCGGGGTTCGCCTAGGGTTAGCTCTGTGCCAGAAGTTAGTTGAAATTCAAGGTGGTACGATTTGGGTAGAGGGCGGCAAGGAAGGAGGAAACACTTTCGCTTTCGCTGTGCCGGTTTCAGCCACTGAGTAGTTCAACTTCCTGAATTGCCGTTGAGATTGCACATTTGTAAGTATCGGTATTAAAAATGGTGGTAGCCGAATTCGCCACAATAAATAAGCCACACTAAAAATGTCGCTTCTTTAGTGCGATGACAAAACCTCAAAGAATGATTCATATTATGGAAAAACGTTTGAGAGGGGGCGGGAGCAGTATGGCGACTCGTGGCGTTGGTGATATGACCGATGCGGAAGTAACCGATTTTATCAAGCAATCTGCCTGCGGCGTCGTCACGGTTATGGATGGCAACCGGCCGTACTCGGTGGTGCTGGAACACTACTATGACGGCAAGAACTTCTACTTCGGGTGCAGTACCCGCGAAGACCAGCGGAAGCTGAGGTGCATCCGTGAGAACCCGCATGCCACCTTTATGATGTACCAGTCCCGGCGCGAAAACCCCGGTATGCTCAAGCAGGATACGAAATGCCGGTCGGTGCTGGTTGAGGGCAAGCTCCGCGAAGCGGAGATAAAGACGGTGAAATCCCGGGAGTTCGGCCAGGTGAATTTGAAGTTGCTCAAGCTCGAGCCGGATATCATCAGCAACTGGCGCTGCACCAGAAAAACCTGTGACTGGGAGACACGCTGGTACGAGCGCTACCCCGAATTGGTAGCGGACCTGTAACCGCAGGTTCGCCCTCCTTCGTTATTGTCCTGCCCTGCCGCCAGCAGAATTGACTTGGAGTGGTCTGGATGCTATCATAAATCCTGATTTCAGAGAGGTATATGGACTGACCGAAAAATGCCGGCCTTAGATGACCTTGCCCGGGAAATTTGCCTCTGCCGCAAGTGCCCGGCTCTGGTGAAAAGCCGCACCCTGGTGGTGCCCGGCTGCGGCCCGGACGATGCCCCAATCCTGTTTATCGGGGAGGCCCCTGGCTACAACGAAGACCAGCAGGGGCTGCCCTTTGTCGGCGCCGCCGGGGCTTTCCTTGACGAGCTGCTTGCCTCCATCAAGCTGAAACGGGACGAGGTCTTTATCACCAACATCATCAAGTGCCGTCCCCCGGAAAACCGCGACCCGCTGCCCACCGAAATCTCAAACTGCAATCCCTGGCTGGAAAGCCAGCTAGGGCGGTTGAAACCCAGGATGATTGTGACACTGGGGCGCTACTCGCTGGCTAGATTTTTCCCCGGCAAGACCATCAGCAAAATCCACGGCACGGCGCAAAAGCGTAACGGCGTTATCTATTTCGCCATGTACCATCCGGCGGCGGCGCTGCATCAGGGAACCCTGCGCCAGACCATCATCGAGGATATGGCGCGCATCCCCGGCCTGCTTGCCCAGGCCAGTAAAGTGGCCGAGGATGACCAGCCGCGCCAGATGAGCATGTTTTAGGTAGAGAATATGGCTAAATCAAGGCTTAAGATTATCCCCCTCGGCGGCCTCGGCGAAATCGGCAAAAACATGATGGTGATTGAGTGTGACAACGACATCATCATCGTTGACGTCGGCCTGATGTTCCCCGATATCGAGATGATGGGCGTTGACCTGGTCATCCCCGATATCAGCTATCTCGAAGACCAGCGGGACCGCATCCGGGGCATCATCATCACTCACGGCCACCAGGACCACATCGGCGCGCTGCCCTATCTTCTGCCGGTGCTTAACGCGCCGGTCTACGCCACCCGGCTGACCATGGGCTTAATCGAAGGCGAGCTTAAGGAGCAGAAGGTCCGCGACCGGGTGGTCTTGAAAGTGCTGCCCTCGGACGGGGTGGTTACCCTCGGGAAGTTCCGGGTGGAGTTTTTCCCGGTTAATCACAGCATCCCCGACGCCGTCGGTCTCATCATTGATACCCCGCTGGGTAAAATCGTGCACACCGGCGATTTCAAGCTCGACCATACCCCGGTGAGCGGCAAGCCGACCGATTTTTCGCGTCTGGCCTGCCTTGGGGTTAAAGGAGTGCTGCTCTTGCTCTCGGACTCGACCTACGCCGAGCTGCCGGGCTACACCCCCTCCGAAAGCGTGGTCGGAGAAAACCTGGAGCGCGTCATCGCCGCTGCCCCGGGACGGGTCATCGTGGCTACCTTCTCATCCTTGGTGTCACGCATCCAGCAGGTGATAGACGCCGCCGTCAAACACCAGCGGCGCGTTTTCATCGTCGGTCGCTCTATGACCAACACCGTGCGTATTTCCCAGGAGTTGGGCTATCTCCGGGCGCCGGACGGGGTGCTCGGCCAGCTCGATGAGTTAAAGGGTCTGCCGGCGGATAAAATCGTCTTTGTCACCACCGGCAGCCAGGGGGAGCCGACCTCAGCGCTGGTACGCATCGCCAACCGCGACTTCCGCCAGCTTCACATCGTCCCCGGTGACACGGTTGTGATTTCGGCCTCGCCCATCCCGGGCAACGAGGCATTGATTCATCGCGTGATTAACGACATCTTCAAGCAGGGGGCGCAGGTGCTTTACAGCGGCCTGGCGCAGCCCGCCGTCCATGTCCACGGCCACGCCAGCCAGGAAGAGCTGAAACTGATTTTGAGCCTCACCAAGCCCCGCTTTTTCGTGCCGGTGCACGGTGAGTACCGCCACCTGGTGCAGCATGCCCGGCTCGCCGAGCAGGTGGGCGTGGCCCGTGAAAATATCTTCGTGATGCAAGACGGCGACATTCTGGAGCTTGGCCCCCGCCATGGCCGGGTGACAGGCCGCGCCAATGCCGGCAACGTCTACGTGGACGGCCTCAGCGTGGGCGACATCGGTAGCGTCGTCCTGCGCGACCGTAAGATGCTTTCGCGGGACGGCATCGTGATGGTAATCATCGCCATTAACGGCCAGACCGGCGAGCTGGTCGGCCGCCCGGACATCATCTCGCGCGGCTTTGTGGAAAGCAAAGACCTCGACGTCATCGAACATAGCCGCGACCTTGTCAGCGAGGTGCTTACCCACCGCCGCAACCGGCTTGCCGAGTGGAGCGTCATTGATAATAAGGTGAGGGAAACCCTTAATCGTTTCTACTACGAGCAGACCAGGCGCCGTCCCATGATATTGCCCTTTATGATGAAAGTGTGACCTGGCCGGGAGGTTGGGAGGATGACTAGAAAAAAAACAGCCTCACGGGAAAGGGCGGGCAGGGACGCCGCGCCCGCCTCCGGCAGGCGGTTCTTTGTCCGGCTGGCGCGTTTTCTTCTTGTGGTCGCCGCGGTCGGCCTACTCTGGTGGCGGTGGGACGATATCGTTTTGTGGGCGGAAAGCGTGGCTGCCGGTACCGCCAATATTTTTGGCTGGGGGCTATTCCTGGTCGTCATTTTTCTCCTGGCCATTTTCATCGCGCTGATTTACCGGTCCCTGTTACCCTATATCAGAGTATTACGCCCCATAATTTTTCACTTCCACCAGTGGCTGGGGGGCGTCAGCCTGATACTGGCGGCCTGGGGAGTGCTGGCCCTCTTTGGTCTGGGAGGCCGTATCGGGGACTGGGTTATCACCCAGAACGCTGCCATCGGCGTTTTGAGAATTTTTGGTTTCGTGCTTTTAGGTACCGCGCTGATTGCCCCGCGGGCCTCGTACCGCGCCCTGAAATGGGTTTTCAAACGGCCTGCGGGAAAGCTAAAAGTTCAAACGCCATTACCGGTTGCCCCGCTGCTTGCTGACCTGCCGCCGGAGAAAGCGGCGCTGGAGAAGACCACGCCCGAAAAGGTTTTGCCGGCAAGTTCTTTCCCTCCGGCAGCGGCGGCGCTGTCTGCGGGGGTTGAGGCCATTGCCGAAGCCAAGAAAAAGCTGGCTGCGGCGACTGCCGCGCCGAAAGCGCCTGAGGAACTGCGGGAGGTAGCCAGAGAGGTCTGGCGCAAATACGGCGAAGACCCTTCGCTGGTAGTGGTTGATGGCTGGCGGCTGCCGCCGCTTGAAATCCTGGATGCCATCCCGGAGGTCGAGTTCAGCAAGGCCGACAACTTAAATCGCGCCCGCCTGATTGAGGAAGCCCTCTCAAGCTACGGGGTTGATGCCAAGGTGGTGCAGATTAATGTCGGGCCGACCGTGACCCAGTTCGGCATTGAGCCGGGTTGGGACCGCCGGGTAAAAGAGGTCAAAGAGAGAGACCGCGACGGCAACACAATCTCCCGCCAAGAAGAAATATCCCGCACCCGCGTCAAAGTGGAGCGCATCAGTTCGCTGGCTAATGACCTGGCGCTCTCTCTGGCGGCGCCGAGCATCCGCATCGAGGCCCCGGTGCCGGGCAAATCGGTAGTGGGTATCGAGGTGCCCAACACCGTATCCAGCCAGGTTAGCCTGCGCGGGGTCATCGAGACCAACGTATATCAGAAGCAGAGCGCCCGTTCGAAGCTCGCGGTAGCGCTGGGGAAGGGGGCCGGTGGGGAGGCCGCCGCCGGCGACCTGACGAAAATGCCTCATCTGCTCATTGCCGGGGCGACCGGCAGCGGCAAGACGGTATGCCTCAACGCTATCATCTCTGGCCTTCTGCTCCAGAACACCCCCTACGACCTCAAGTTCATACTGGTTGACCCCAAGCGGGTGGAGCTTACACCCTATGACGGCATACCCCACCTGGCGACACCGGTCATCGTTGATATTGACCGGGCACTAAGCTCGCTTCGCTGGCTTGCCGGCGAGATGGACAAACGTTACCCCAAGATGGCCGCCGCCGGGGTGCGCAACATCGAGGGCTACAACAAAAACCGCCAGGGAGCCGAGAAGATGCCCTGCCTGGTGCTGGTGATTGACGAGCTGGCCGACCTCATGATGGCCGGCTTTGACGAGGTCGAGCAAATCATCTGCCGCCTTGCCCAGCTTGGCCGGGCGGCCGGCATTCACCTGGTGGTGGCGACCCAGCGCCCTTCGGTGGACGTGGTCACCGGTCTCATCAAGGCCAACTTCCCCACCCGTATCAGCTTTGCCGTGACCTCGCAGGTGGACTCGCGCACCATACTCGACATCGGCGGTGCGGAAAAGCTGCTGGGCCGCGGCGATATGCTCTACATGGCTACCGAATCGGCCAAGCCCAAGCGCCTCCAGGGCTGCTACGTCTCGGACGCCGAGACCGAGCGGCTGGTCTTTTTCTGGAGTAACCAGCGCCCCCAGGCGCCGCCCTCGCTCCAGATTGATGACCTGGCGATGACCGCCAGGCCTGAGAGCCAGCCCGAGGATGCCCTGTTGGAAGCCGCCCGCCAGCTTGCCCGGGAGCACCAGCAGGTTTCCGCCTCATTTCTGCAGCGCCGGCTGCGCATCGGCTACCCCCGTGCCGCCCGCATTATGGAACAGCTTGAAGAGGAAGGTTTTGGCCGGGGCGAGGACCTACCCACCCCGCCCCCTAGCCAGTCCAGGAGAGACTGACAGGCGATTAAGTTTAGCGCATTAAGTAGAGGAACCCGTGCCGGTCGAACCATCGGCTCGCCCTTTGACAAGCTCCCTTCGACAAGCTCAGGGCGAACGGAACTAAATGTCTGACATATTTACACAACTAAGCACTGACCCTTCTCTATGCCTGGATTTTTTCGAAAAGATAGCTGCCGATGGCCAACAAGACGACCGCCAGGACGACCATAACCAGCAGGTCGGTGGCGATACCGAAGACGCTTGAGTCTATCAGGGCGCCGCGCAAGCCGTCCACGCCGTAACTCACCGGGTTGACCCTGGTCACCACCTCCATCGCCGCCGGCAGTCCCTGGAGCGGGAAAAGGGCGCCGGAAAGAAAGAAGAGGGGCATCACCAGGAAGTTCATGATGAGCTGGAACCCCTGCATATCCTCAATCCGCGAGGCGATGGCTACCCCGAACGATGTGAATATGACGGCGACCAGAAAAACGAACAGCGCTCCGAGGGGCAGCATCAGCGGGTCATGGAAGCGGAAACCGATGACAAGCGCCATGAGGAAGACAATCAGCCCCTGAAACGAGGCTACGGTCGCCCCGCCCAGGGTCTTGCCCAGCATAATCTGCCAGCGGGGTACCGGCGCAATCATCGTCTCTTTCAGAAATCCGAACTGCCGGTCCCAGATAAGGTCAATACCGGAAAAGACGGCGGCGAACAAGACACTCATCATGATGATGCCCGGGCCTAAAAACTGGATGTAGTCCCCCTGACCAGCCTGGCGGAAGACCTGGCCGAAACCGAAGCCGAAAGCCAGCATGAAAAGCAGGGGCTGGCCGAGCGCGCCGACGATGCGGGAACGGGCGCGGAAGTATTTTTTAACCTGCCTCAGCCAGAGAATGTAGATGGTACTCACCGCTGTCGCCGCCACATCCTACCCATTTCCCGCATGCGGTCGAGGCTGCTTACCTCCTGCTCGCGGATGGTGCTCCCGGTAAGCGCGATGAAAGCCTCTTCTAGCGAGGTTGTGTTCGTCCGGGCAACCAGATCATGGGGCGAGCCAATCGCGATGATTTTGCCGTGGTCAATGATGGCAATCCGCTCGGCGATTTTCTCGGCCTCGTCCATGTAGTGGGTGGTGAAAAACACCGTCATGCCTTCCTGGCGATTGATGTCCTTGATGTAGTTCCAGATGTGGTTGCGGGTCTGGGGGTCGAGGCCGAGTGTCGGCTCGTCCAGGAAGAGTATTTTGGGGTGGTGCAGCAGCCCCCGGGCAATCTCCAGCCGCCGTTTCATGCCCCCGGAGAACGTCTTGACCAGGCTGTGGCGGCGCTCCCACAGCTCGACGAATTTCAAAAGCTCGGCGGTGCGCTCGTCCCTGATATCTTTCGGCACCTTGTACAGTATGGCGTGGTAGCGCATATTTTCCAGGCCGGTCAGGTCGTCGTCCAGGCTGGGGTCCTGGAAAACGATGCCGAACGATTTTCTCACGGCGTCCTTTCGGTTTGCCGGATCATTGCCGTCTACCGTGATTTCTCCGCCGGTCGGCTGGAGCAGGGTGGTGAGCATCTTGATGGTGGTTGACTTGCCCGCCCCGTTGGGTCCCAGGAAGGCGAATATTTCGCCCCTTTCGACACTGAAAGTGATATCGTCAACCGCTGCAAAGTCCTTGAATTTCTTGAACAGGCCGGTCACCGTAACGATGGCCCCGGAGGCCATTAAATCAACTTCCGCAGTACTTTTACCCATCAATCTTCAGCGCCAACTCCGAATTTTTAATCGCGCCTGGTAAAAAGGCAGCCAGCGGCAACTTATAACGTTTTTAATTAATCATAGCAGGTCAGCGGGCAATAAGTCACATTCCGGCAGTTGACGGCGCTAGCTTTGACTGGCGGGCAAGCTGTCCAGGCTACTCGTCGGCGTCCTCACCATCGGGATAGACGCCGGCGTAATATTTGGGGGAGGGACGGGCGGTGCTGGCCGTCAGCACTTCGAGCTTTGCCACCTGCACCTTGCGGTAGACTTCCTGATAGTCCTTCTTTAAGCCGTTTACGGTGAGCAAGTCGCTGATTTTGATGCCGAAAAGCCGCTCGTTTTCCTCAAGGTAAGGCAGAATGAGTTGCCAGTCTTTTTCCGACAGAGGGGCGAACTCGCCGCCATTGAGCTGCTCATCGCTCGTCTTGCGGTGCGGGTCGCGGAGATAAATGGCGCCTCCCGAGGCCAGGGAAAAGAGATTTGAGCCCGGGTAAGGCAATTCCTGCTCGGTGATATTGCCGTCATCATCGAAGGTGACGCCGTTAACGATGACGAAGCCGCCGCCGTTTAAGGGGTCGCCGGCCATAAACGACTCCGCCAGGTAGTCAAGGCAGCTTCCGTTGATGACGACACGCGGCCTGCCCACGGCGTTGATGAGCGGCCTCCCGGCGGCGTTACCCATGATGTAAACTTCGCCGCCTTTAGCGCCGTACATAAAGGTCTGGCCCACGTCGCCGTAAATCGCCAGCTTACCCCGTTTCATTATCTGGCCGACCTGGTCCTGAGCGTTGGCGTGTACGTAAATTTCCAGCCCGTCAATGCCGGAGGCGAGGTAATCGCCCGAGGCGTCATAGACGTCAATGCGCACCCCGTCCGAGCCGGCTCCGAGGCCTGAGCCGCAAAAACGCTGTCCCCGGTAGCCATAAGCGATGAACTGCTTCCAGCCAAACTGGTATGCCGCCACGATGAGGCGGGCGTCGCAGTCGTCGCCCTCCGGCGGAAATTCCCTGGCATTGATTACCAGTATCTTTTCATTACCCTCTGGCGCGCGCAAGTCGTTCCGTGTTGCCCAATCAATACGTTTGTAAGTCCCCGTTGATTTTTTGCTAATCTCCGGTATGGCAGCAAAAATGCCAGCCAAGCTCTCGCGCACCGTCTGCAGAACCAGACTACGCTTTTTGTTACCCAACGGCAGGCGGATGTCGTTGATATAGGTGAGAACGTTAACGGCGGTCGCCCGTATGGTATCATTTCCAGACGCTTCGTCTGCCAAGCCGGCGCAAAAATGCCGGAGGGCGGCGTAGTCCCAGCCGGCGATGTTCTTGCGGCAGAACTCTTTTAGAGCTATGGCTTCGGGATTTGCCAGTGCCTCTTTTATTTTTACTTCAGCCGCTTTGCCCGAGCTTGATTTTATCGCGGCCGGCTCGACTCTTTTGCTTTCCGCTCCCACCGGCTCGCCGAACTTGTTGGTGCAGGTAAGGGTCTTGGCGCCATCAGTGCCGTCTTTTACCGTGAAGATGAAAGCGCCGCCGTCGCTCGAGCTGCCGCCGCGGGCGTTCCAGTAGCGGTCGGCGATGGGGCCAAAGCGGCTGTCCTCTCTTGCCAGGCTCTGCAGGGTAGCGTCAATCGCCTGCTTTTCCGAGCAGATAAGGCCGATTTGCGCTTCGCCGTTCTGGATGGCGAAGACCTGCGGCCTCAGCATGGCGGTATCGGTGATGCCGATGAGCTGGAATTCTTTTCTGGCGGCGTTATTGCGGGCGATGATGAAAAACCAGGGGCCGTCCGGCGAGGCGTGGAGGTGGCTCTGCTGGATGCGCCGGTATATCGCCTGCCTGGCCACTGGTAAGCGGTCGAAGTCGTGCTCGGTGGTCGGGGCGATGGCCTCGATGATGTATTCCAGGGGGTAGCCGAAGCCCCGGCTCCAGAGGTCGAAAAGCAGCACCGAAACCTCGGTATCGGTTAGGAACTGGGGGGAAATGTTAAATTCCCTGAGATACTCGGTTATGGCGTGGTAGTTGGCGAAGTCCCCGTTATGCACCAGGGCTTCATTCAAGCCGATAAAGGGGTGGGCGCCGCCCGGGTGCCAGACCCGTCCCTTGGTGGGGTAGCGCTGGTGGGCAATCCAGCCGTGCGCCCGGAAGTTGTCGAGTAAGTAGTATTTGGCGACCAGCTCGGCGTAGCCCACGATTTTCAAAATCATCAGGTTACGGCCGTGCGAGAGCACGAAAGCCTGTTTTTCGCCCAGCGAGGCGTAGAATTTATGGTTAAGGCGATAAGAGTTCTGGTAGATGAACTCGTCCTCGGCGGCGCGCCGGTCTAAGCCGCCGAGCCTGTTTTCGGTGATGAAGCGGCTAAGGGCGTCCTCTTTGACGCGCACGAAATAGCGGTTGACGTCGGGCGGCTTGACTTCCAGTCCCTTAATGTCGCGGTAGTCGTCAACCGTGGGCACCTTGCTTGCCTGATGGATTTCCAGATAAGGCTCGATGCACTTTTTCTCCACTCTGCCGGCGGCTTTGGGGTCGAGCAGGGCGACCTGGAGCATGTAGTCGTTATCGAGAATGTCCGGTGACACACCGAGGTCTTCGGCCACCATGCCGACGGCGGCGATGCCGCCGCCCTTGCCGTTGCCCCGGTTATGCATCTGCACCGACGGCTCGAAAATGTGTCGTCCGCCCACCGGGAGGGAGGCGATGAAGCCGGTGACGCCGCAGCCGCCCTCTTCCGCCGCCTTGCCCTTCTCAAAGGTGTCTTCGGGTAATGCGGCGCGGGAGGCAGCTATTTTGTCGAACAGGTCATTTTTGTCAGTCATTGTGTTGCCTCATAACACCAGCTTCTTCTTCGGGGTCGGCTGATACTCCTGACGTTCTTCTTCATCCAGGTAGTCCAGGTGTACCAGCAGGTCGGAGCGCCCCACCAGTTCCCGGATGCTGCGCATGCCGTAGCGGCGCAAAATCTCGCACCATTGCTTGCGCCAGGCGGTGTACATGTTGACCAGCCGCTGCTCCGCCCACTCCTCGCCGATTTCGCAGCCAAGCTCGGGGTCGGTGGTGGCGATGCTGCGGGCACAGCCCCGCCCGCTCTCGCAGTTGCCGCAGCGGATACATTCGAGGGCGACCAGTTCGGCGGTGCCGATGACGGCGCCGTCGGCTCCCAGGGCGATGGCTTTCGCCACATCCACCGCGTTGCGGATGCCGCCGGAGGCCATAAAGCAAAGCTCGTCGCGCACTCCCTCGTTGAGCAAAAAGCGGTGCACTTTGGGTATGGCGTATTCGATGGGCATGGCGATGTTTTTCTTGGAAATGTCCGGGGCGGCGCCGGTGCCGCCGTACTTGCCGTCAAAATGAATGATGTTGGTGCCGGCGTAGTAGCTGCCCACCGCCACCATGTCGCAGTCGGTGGGGGTCGAGACCTTCACCGATACCAGCGCCCGGGGATTGATTTCTTTAATCCAGTCGAGGTGCTTTTTGTGGTCTTCCACCGAGTAGACACTGTGGAAGGGAAACGGCGAAAACAGCGAGCTGCCGACCACCGTCTCGCGGATTTTGGCAACCTCGGCGGTGACTTTATCGCCCAGAAGGTGGCCGCCCAGCCCGGGTTTGGCGCCCTGGGCGTACTTGAACTCGACCACCGGGGCGCGCTGGATGGTCTCTTCCCGCACGCCGAAAAGCCCGGTCGCCACCTGGGTGATGATGTTGTCCTTGTAGGGGACAAAGGCGTCGGGGTAGCCGCCCTCACCGGTACAGGTGAGGGTATCAAGTTTGCCGGCCGCTCGCGCCCGCGCCACCAGCACCGGCAGCGCCGTCGAGCCAAACGACATGCCGCCGGAGTAGCAGGGTAGCGAGAGCACCCTTTCCGGTCGTCCGTCCTGGCGCTTGTTAAGACAAATCGAGGTGTCAATTTCCTCATCGGGAATATCGAGATAATCTTTGGGGTCGGGGATGCGGAAGCGCATCTTGTCGAATCCGCCGCCGGAGTAGCCCAGGCTGTATTCGAGGTCAATGTAAGGCAGCTCGCCGGTCTCGGCCATGTACCAGTGTCCCAAAATCATCTCCGCCGGCCAGCGGTAGTCCCCCAGCGTCTCGATGATAGGATTAACCGCCACCGAAAGAGCCTGCTGCGGGCAGTTTTTTACGCAGTAGAAGTCGTTGGCCTGGCACTTCGGGCCGACGCACTTATAGTCGAGCGGGCGCACCGGCTGGCTGTAGCCCTCGTAACGGAGGTGCACGCCGTAAGGGCAAAGCTCGGCGCATTTTCCGCAGGAGATGCACTGCGCACTGCGCCGCACGACGTACTTGCCGATGGGGTTGCGGTAGCGGGACGGCGTTACTTTTACCTCGGGGAGTACGGTTTTCTCAGTCATGGTGGTGCTCACATTCCTATCCCGCTCACTTTTCGCGTGCCGAATAGCGGTGCAAAGCTATCTCTTTCGAGGTCGTCGAACCACATTGACCGGCCGACTTCGCCCCGCATCCGTCTTGCCTCGCGGATGCCGAAAGCGCCCATTACCTCCAGCAGCTGGTTGTGCCAGGCGCACATCAGGTTGGTGATGCGCTGCGCCGCCCATCCCCGCTCAACCTCGCCGAGCTTCACCGGGCAGCTTTTGCCGTCCTTGCAGCGGTAGCAGAGACGGCATTCCAGAGCAACGAGTAACGGCGTGTCAATCGCCACCGCGTCCGCCCCGCAGATGAGCGACTTGGCGACGTGCTCGGCCAGGATGACCCCGCCGGAAAAGATGAGATTAACTTCCGGACGGATGCGGTTTTCCACCAGTTTGAGATGGATTTCCCGAATCATATCCTTGAGATAGCGCGGCTTTCCCGCACCCACTTCACGTCCTTTTTCGCTGCCGTAAAAGTGGATGGTATCCACCCCGGTCCTGGCAAGTTCCAGCGCCCGCGCCGCGGCTTCAGCATCCAGCGGCAGGCCGACCGAAGTAAACAGCCCCGGTTTTATAGAACGCAGGTCGGCAAAGGTTTTTTCGATGCCCGGCCCATCGGCAAGCTCAACCATGCAGCTGGCACGGATGAGGTCAGCATAGCTCTGGTAGTTGGCCGCTGTCAGGCGCGGTATTAAGCTCCCGGCGTATTCCGCGATTTGGGGTGAGTAGTTTTCTGCCTTAACGAACATCAGGCTGCCAAGCTCGCCGGCGGCTTCCGCCATCGCCAGGCGCACCGTTTCGCTCAAGATTCCGAACTCCGGCTCCTGGAAGACGATGGGCAGCGGTATTTCAAGTATTGGCGCAGGTTCACTTGCCAGCGACATATCTTCTTTGAACTCGAGCTTTACTGGGCGGCGGGAAAGCTCGACGGTGGTGTTGATATACTCGCGCCCGTGGATGCCGTCACGGGTGGGGCGCACAATCTCCGACATGTCCGTCCAGATGGCGTCAAAGCCTTCCCCGACAAAGGGGCCTCTGTAACCGGCGCCCGAAACCGGGATTTTGCCGGTATGCGCCTGCGCCCAGGTTGAACTGATGATATTGGGCGTAAAGTAGTCGTCGCCCATCGTCCGGTATTCCGGGTTGACCGCCATCGAGAATATGCCCTTGGTACACTCCTCGACGCAGCGGTAGCAGCTCTTGCAGATATAGAGATACTCCGGCTCGGTCATGGTGCTCCAGTGCAGGAAGTTGTCCTTGAAGATGCCGTAGACGCACCTCTTCTTGACGCAGAGGCGGCAGCTGCCGGCGCAGTCCTCGCGGAACTCCACCGTGGCATACTTGCCAACCGGCGGAAAGCGGGGGTCGGCGACTCTGGGATGTATGGCGTATTTTTTAGGCATGATTATCTACCTGTCCGCTAAGCAGGCCGGGGATAGAGTTTACTTTTCTCCACAATCTCAGGGACAACACTTTCCCACTCGATGGCCATGAGGTGGATGCCCGCCACGCCTTTAGTCTCACGCAGCTCGGCTACGGTCTCCGTGCAGATTTTGATGCCCTCTTCGGCGGCCCTGTCCTCGGGGACACCGGCCATCCGCTTGATGACCGCCTCCGGCACGCTCATACCAGCCACCTTGTTCGCCATATACTTTGCCATCCTGGTTGACTTCATCGGTGTTACCCCGGCCAGTATATAGACTTTCTCCAGCAGCCCCCGCTCTTCAGCCATTTTCAGCCACTCTTTAAAGCGCGGCAGGTCATAAACGCACTGGGTCTGGATGAACCGGGCGCCGGCGGCGATTTTTTTCGCCAGGCGGATGACGCGGTATTCGAAGGGGTCGGCGAAGGGGTTTTCCGCCGCCCCGATGAACATCTCGGGGGCAACGTTGAGTTTGTAGCCGCTCATGTCGGTGCCCTCATCGCTCATTTTCTTAACCGTATTCAGAAGGTGCATTGAGTCAATGTCATAGACGTTTCTGGCATCGGGCTGGCTGCCGAAGGTCTGGTGGTCGCCGGAGAGGCACAGGATATTTCTGATGCCCAGGGAGTATGCTCCCATAATGTCCGATTGCAGGGCGATGCGGTTGCGGTCGCGGGTTACCATCTGCATGACCGGCTCGATGCCCATCTGGAGAAGATGGGCGCAGGCGGCGACGCTTGACATGCGCACGATGGCCGTCTGGTTATCGGTCACGTTGACGGCGTCGGTGTAGCCTTTTAAGGCCGCGCCTTTCTTTTTGATGACCTCGGCGTTGGCGCCGCGAGGCGGGCCGCACTCGGCGGTCACCGCGAACTGGCCGCTTAGTAATATTTGTTCCAGTCGGGTGGTCATACCATCAAGTCCTCTCTGACCAGTTTCCGGGGGCCGCCGGCGTCGGCGGTGCGCCAGTCCTTCGGGGGGACGTAGTTATAGAGCTTTTCCGTCTCGCCGAAGGCCTGGTAGCGGTCAATGATGAGCTGCCAGGCGCAGTCGGTCTCGGGATTTACCTCGCACTTACCGTTTTTCGAGCCGCCGCAGGGGCCGTTGAGCAGCTTCTTGGAGCAACGGCTGATGGGGCAGATGCCCGAAAACACATCCAGGACGCAGTTGCCGCAGCCCAGGCACTTCTCGGTAAAAAGCCCCGGCTGCTCCAGAATGCCGATAAAGGTGGTGTTCACCCCGGGCAGCACCGGTATTTTGGGAAAGCGGCTGGCAACCATCTGCACCCCGGCACCGCAGGCCAGTGACAGGACCGCCTGGTTCTGGGTCGCCAGGGATGCCGCCTGCCGGATGAATTCGCCCTCGCACTGGCGCTCGACCGTAAGCTCGCTGATTTTGGTTTTCTTACCGTCCTTGCCGAAGGCCAGGCGCAGCGCGGAAGCCAGCGTCGCCACCTCTTCCTCGCCGCCGGCAAAACAGGTCTTGACGCACGTCCCGCAGCCTAAAATGAGGAAATTGTCATAAGGCGCGACCATGGCCTTGATTTCCTCAAGCGGTTTTTGCTCGCCAACTATCATATTCTCACTCCGCTAAAATGTGGCTAGGATTAAACTCTGTTAAGAGACGGGATTTGTCCCCAGCGCCTCCAGCCCGGCGAGGGTCTCTTTTAGGATGTGCTCAACAGCCGTGTCGTCTCCCTGGGTAACGTTGAAAATGTTGAGCCGCCCGCCGCCCAGCCCGATTTCATCGAGCATCTTTTTTACCCTGGCGACCCGCCTGGCCGCCCGGAGGTTACCGGAAACGTGCCGGCAGGCGCCCTCAGGGCACGCCAGCACGAGCACGGCATCGGCTCCGGCCTCGAATGCCCGCAGCAGAAAGACCTCTCGTGTCATGCTGGAGCACGGCATTTTTACGGCCTTGAGTTCGCAGTCACCGTTGTTCTCAAAGGCTAAGTCGGCGGCATTAAAACAGTGGAATACCGTAATCTTGGGCCGGAACGCCCTTTTAGCGAGACTGACTTCCTCTGCGGTTCGGGTGGTTACCATGTTGCCCTGCCTTTTGCCGTCATTATGCGGCAAGCGGTTGCCGTTGTATGTTATTTAAATATTACACGGTATTTCGGGTTTTGTCAAGCTACGTAATTATCGGAGGGAGAAAGCCACCGGTCTTTTAGACGGCAAAATAAATGCTAAAATTGCCGTATTATTTTACATTTGAAGGTGGCGCCCCTGACTTTGCAGCCTTTTTAGCGCCCATTTTGCCGCTGGCCGGCGGCTGATTTAAGGGTGGACAAGCGGCTTTGATTTCGCTACTATGAGATTAGTTATGATATCAGAGTTGCCCGAACGCATATCCCGCTTGCAAGAAATGGCAGGCAATCTATGGTGGAGCTGGCACAGTAATGCCCGCCAGATGTTCGCATCACTGGACTTCCCCCTGTGGCAGCTCACCGGGCAGAACCCGGTCAGGCTGTTGCACGACATCACCCCCTCCCGGTTGCAGGCGGCGGCTAAAGACCCGGCATTTCTGGCGCGGTATGATGCCGCCATGGCGTCTTTCGACGCCGACATGTCGGTGAGGGAGAGCTGGTTTACGCAAAAATACCCCGACCTGCTGCACGGCCCGGTCGCTTACTTTTCCGCGGAGTTTGCCCTGCACGCTTCGCTGCCGATTTACGCCGGGGGCCTGGGCGTGCTGGCCGGCGACACCTGCAAGGAGGCCTGCGACCTGGGGCTGCCGCTGGTCGGCGTCGGTTTCATGTACCCCCAGGGGTACTTCCAGCAGCACATTTCGGCTGACGGCTGGCAGGAGGAAGCCTATCACCAGCTTGACTTTCAGCAGTCGCCCGTCCATCCCGTTCCCTGGCCCGAGGGACAGGGTCCCCTTATCTCTGTCCCGATTGCCGACCGGACGGTTCGTTTCAGCGCCTGGCAGGTTCTGCTGGGCCGTGTCCGCCTTTATCTGATTGACACCAACGTTGAGGAAAACGCCCCCCGCGACCGCCTGCTTTCGGCACGGCTCTACGCCGCCGACCGGGAGCACCGTCTCCAGCAGGAAATCCTGCTGGGCATCGGCGGCGTCCGCCTGCTGCGGGCACTGGGTATCTCGCCCTCCATCTGGCATGCCAACGAAGGGCACACCGCCTTCATGTTTTTAGAACGCGCCCGGGAAGAGGTGGCGAAGGGAACGACATTTACCGAAGCGGCCAGGCGCATTCAGGCAAACAGCGTCTTCACCACGCACACGCCGGTGCCGGCGGGCCACGATGCTTTTTCCCGGGACCTGATGGACAAATATTTCGGTAACTACCGGGAGTCGCTGGGTATCAGCCGGGACGACTTCCTGGCGCTTGGCGGGACGAACGGCGCGACGGACGAAGATTTTAATATGACAGCGCTGTCGCTGAAGATGTCCGGCTATCGCTGCGGGGTAAGCCAGCTTCACGGCGAGGTGACGCGGCGGATGTGGCATATCCTCTGGCCGGATGTCAGAGAGAACAAGGTGCCGATTTGCCACGTCACCAACGGGGTGCACGTGCCCACGTGGCTGGCGCCGGAGCTTTACCGGCTGCTGGAAAAACATATGGGGCCCGACCTGCTGAAGAAGCAGGATGACCCCCGGTTCTGGAAGGCCATTGACGATATACCGGACGAAGAGTTCTGGGCGGTCAGGCAGGCGCTCAAGAATAAGCTGGTTTATATTATTGACCAGCGTGCCCGGCGCCTGTGGGCTGACCACGGGGTGACCGCCGAGCAGGTCATCGCCGCCGGTTCCCTGTTCGATAGCGGGGCGCTCACCATCGGCTTTGTCCGGCGCTTTGCCGAGTATAAGCGGCCGGCGCTGGTCTTTTATGACTTGGAGCGTCTCAAGCGCATCCTGACCGACCGCTGGCGGCCGGTGCAGATAATCTTCGCCGGCAAGTCGCACCCGGCGGACCTGGCTTCCAAGCACCTTCTCCAGCAGGTCTATAACCTGGTCAAAGACCGCGGTTTCCGGGGACACGTTGCCTTCATCGAAAACTATGATATGCGCTGCGCCCGTTACCTGGTGCAGGGGGTTGACATCTGGCTGAACAACCCCCGCCGCCACCAGGAGGCCAGCGGCACCAGCGGCATGAAGGCGGCCATCAACGGTGTCCCCCATCTCAGTGTCCTCGACGGCTGGTGGCCGGAGGGATTCAACGGCAAAAACGGCTGGACCATCGGCGAGAAAGAGACAAGTCCCGATGCCGAGGACGCCGCCGATGCCGGCTCGCTCTACCAGCTCCTTGAAGAAAAGATAGTGCCGCTATACTACGAGCGTGACCGCCAGGGGGTGCCCCATGGCTGGATTAAGGTCGCCAAGAGCGCCGTCAATTCGGTAATGCCCGCCTTCTGCGCCCGGAGGATGCTCAAGGAGTACGTAAGCCGGATGTACTGCCCGGCGGCGGCGGGGCAGTGCGCTCTGGACTAGCGGCGAACGGTGGG
>QZJL01000040.1 GCA_003599745.1 Dehalococcoidia bacterium
GGTGACGCCGAAATCCCCCGGGAGCTGCGCTACCTGGTCGAGCGCGGCACTGCCCTGGGTATGGAACTCAACGCCAGCTTGGAAAGCTTGCAGTCGCTCCTCGACGAGGCGTCGCGCCTGATAGACGCCCGCCAGCTCGGGACGGCTGAAATTAAACTCGTCCGGGCTGGCGCGGAAATCGAGGTTGCCCGGGAGACTCTCGCGGAGCTCGATGAGGCGGTCGGCGCCTTATCGCGAAGACTGGCCTTCAGCGTGATGCCTGCCCGTCTGGCGCAGGCCTACAACCAGGTGACGGCTTCGCTGGAAAGCCTCGAGGCGCTTATCGAAGAGTTCGCCCGGCTGCGGCAACAACTCGAGACGGCCCGCCAGGCGGTATTGCAGTCGGAGTTGATTGCCACCGACCTCCAGATTGAGGTTTTGCCGCTTGAGGTGTTCTGGGGGGAGAACTTCACCGTAACGGGGAGGCTCACCGGTGGTGATGCCGGGTTTGGCGGACGGAGCGTATTGCTGCTTGCCGGCGGACGTTCCTTCGTGGTAACCACCGGAGATGATGGTTTTTATTCCCTGAAAACAGTCGCCGCCCCCGATGATTACTCGGGCAGCCTTGCGGTGACGGCGTACTACCGTGCCAGCGGCGAGGACATGTCCCGCTACCTGTCCGCCGAGAGCCGGACGGTGATTCTGAAGGTCGGCTTTAACACCACGCGGCTTGAAGTGACCGTCCCGGATAAAGCTTTTACCGGTCAACCGGTTACGGTGTACGGTCGCATTGTCGCCAGTGATGTGACGTTACCCCGTACCACCAGGCTTTTCTGGGACGGCGCGTCGCTGGCGGAAGGTGTTTTCCGTGAAGAGTTCAGCATCGGCTTCGAAGCACCTTCCTCCGGTACTGGTGAACATGTCCTGGAGGTGGCGGTGCTTCCCCGGGACAGCTATGCCGGGACATCTGCCCGTCTGCCGGTCAGCCTTTTGGCGGGCATCATCAGCGCCGATATCGAAACTCCGGCGGTTGTTTTCGTTCCCCGGACGGTGCGCCTCGGGGGACAGGTGTTTGCCGATGGCATTCCTCTGGAAAACGCCGCCGTAAATGTGGGGTTGGGAGGCGGACAGTCCCGGGCGACGACGTCCCGGGGCGGCAGCTTTGAAGTGGCTTTGGCGGTGCCGTTTAACCTGTTGATGATTGGGCCGCAAATGCTGGATATAAGTATTACCCCCGATGAGCCGTGGCTTAAGCCTTTGCGGGCGACGCCGACCGTAGTGATGCTAAATCCGGCGGCCATCGGTCTTCTGGCATTGTCAATGCTCTTCATCGTGTTGGCACTTATCCGGCGGCGAGCACCCCTGCGGCAGGCTGTTCCGGTTGCCGCGGTAGCCCCGGTCGGCCTGGCTGGCGGCGGCGCGGTGGCATCTGCGGTGGAAACCGTTTCCCCTGCGTTTGCCGGCGAAAGGGGCAGGGTGCTGTCCGCCTATTTGCGTGCCCTGGAGCTGGTGGCCGTAGCCTGCGGGGCGGTACCCGAGCCTCACACCACCCTCCGTGAATACCTGGCGGTCGCCCGGCGGCTCGATGGTGCTGAGTCTTTTAAGGAGCTTACCGGGCTTGCCGAGCTGGTGCTTTACGCGCCCCGCTTGCCGGCCTCCCCCTTGGTCAGCCGGTCGGCGCAGCTCGCTGACGATATCAAAAGGAGACTCCGGCAGTGACCTTTCACCGCTTCATCGCCTGGTTCAGCCTGGGGCTGGCGCTTGCCACTGCCGTGGCCATCTGGTTTGTGCCGCCGGTTGAGGACTTCCAGCCGGATAACCCTTTCTGGAACGGGAGCCGCCAGTTGAAGGAGGTCGCCCGGATTACGCCGATCAGTTCTCTTGCGGAACTGCCGCCTTCACCGAAGGGGGTAACGCTCATCGTTATCCCTTACCGAGAGTTCGACGGCGGCGAGCTTGAACTAGTCAGCCATTTTGTTGATGGCGGCGGCACGCTGGTGCTGGCCGATGACTTTGGCTGGGGCAACCAGCTACTTGAGTACCTGGGACTGGCAGCACGTTTTTCCGGTAAGGTGCTTCTCGATCCCCTGTTTAACTATAAAAGCCGGTGGTTGCCCAGAGTGGGTGTTGCCATCGGCGACCCGCTCACCGCCGGTCTTGAGCACTTAACATTGAACTACGCTACCGTACTCGAAGGAGTTACTCCGGAGAGGGTTCTGGCGACCTCTTCGTCTTTCAGCTTCCTTGATGGCAACGGCAACGGTTTAGCCGACCCGGGCGAGCCGTTGGGCCGCCAGGCGGTGATGTCCCGCGAGGCTTTCGGAGAGGGTCAGGTGGTGCTGCTTGGCGACCCCAGTGTTTTCATAAGCGGCATGCTGACGGGAGAAAATCTGAAACTGGCGGAAAATATCGCCCGGACGAGCGAGGCTGGTCTCTATTTTGACCAGTCTCATCTTACGATCTCGAACCTGCGCCACGCGCAGGACGGGCTGCGTGCGCTGCGGGGTTTTGTCTTTAAGCCGCCGGTGTCGGTGGCGATGGTGGCGGTGGTCCTTGCGCTAGTGCTTTTGCCGGTGTGGCGTCAGGGAAGCAGGCAGGAATAGCGGGCAGAATTTGCCCGGGAAGGAGTAACAGGAACAAATGAGCGACGAGATGATTAAAGGAAAAGAGGCGCTGGACCGGATTACGTCCGAGATAGCTAAAGTCGTGGTTGGCAAGGAAGATGTCAGAGAGTTTTTGCTGCTGGGTTTGCTGAGCCAGGGGCACCTGCTTATCGAAGGTTGGCAGGGAACTGCCAAGACCACGCTGGCGCGCACCTTTTCCCAGGCCATCGGCGGCAGCTTCAAGCGGGTGCAGGGGACTCCCGACATGATGCCCGCCGACATTCTGGGTTTCTACCTGCACAGTCTTGATGGGGTGCCCCGCTTCATCCCCGGCCCCATCTTTGCCAACGTGTTGCTGGTTGACGAGATGAACCGCATCACGCCGCGCGCCCAGGCGGCGCTACTGGAGGCGATGCAGGAAAGGCAGGTTACCATCGAGCGCCAGACGCACCCTATCGAGGAGCCGTTTCTGGTGGTTGCCAGCCAGGTCCCCTACGGCAGCGCCGGTACCTCGCCGCTCAGCGAAATCCAGATTGACCGTTTCACCTTCCGGGTGTGGAGCGATTACCCTTCCGAGGAAGAGGAAAGCCGGGTATTGGATGAGATTGACCGCATTGACGAGGCTCGCGTTTTACCGGTGGTCACGCCGGAAGAGGTCAAGTGGCTGCAGCGGTCGGTAAAGAAGGTGCACGTCGCCGCTGGAGTACGGGAGTATATCGTGAACCTGGTGAACCGGCTGCGCCGCTATCCCGACCTGCGCTCCGGCCCCGGCCCCAGGGGCAGCATCGCGCTGCTTAAAGGCGCCAGGGCTAAAGCCTTTCTCGATGGCCGGGACTTCGTCATCCCGGACGACGTCAAGAGTCTTTTATTCGCGGCGCTTTCCCATCGCTGCCGCCTTACTCCCGAAGCCGAAATGGAAAACGTCACCGTTGAGAAGGTTATCGAGCAGGTTAGCGGCGAGGTGCCGGTTCCCAAGACGTGAAGATGTCTCGCCGTCTTTCGGAGTGTAAATGACCGGGAACGTATCAAGCAAAAGCGGGCGTGTTAGCGGCGGCTTGCGGCTGGCCCGCGGGTATCTGTTTTTACTCCTGTTGCCGGTCGCCGTCATGGGGACGCTTTTCTACTCGCTGTTGGCCTGGGCGCTCTTTGCTTTGAGCCTGTATTTCAGCGTTCGAACGCTGAAGCCCCGTTTTGCCTTGGCCTACTACCTTGGGGTTTTCTTCCTGCTGCCGATGGCGCTTGGTTCGCTGGCCGATTACCCGGTTTCGGCGGGACTGGTCACGTCCTCTGCCTTTGCCTTGCTCGCGTCGCTTGTCTTAGCCCCGTTGCTTTTTCTGATTGATGACGAGGTGAAACACTGCGCCGGTGAAATGGCGCTTGAGCCGGCGGGACCGGGCAGCCGACTTGCGCCTCTTTCCAGGACGCTTTTCGTCACCGGGCTGGCAGTGATGTTCGTGGCGCTGGTTACCGGACGTACCGAGTTACTGCTTGCCGCCGCCATACTTCTGGGGTATCTTGCTGGTGCCGTTCTCGTGGCGTATCGCCGCCTGCACCGGGCGGCTGTCCGAATCCCTGGAACGGTCGCCCGGGTTATCGCCGGTAACGAGGCGGTTATCTCCCTGCCGGCTGCCATTCCTTCGGATGTGGAACTGCGGGCGGTGCTGTCGCCCCATGACAGGTGGCTCAGTATCTTTCCCGGGATTTTCCAGCTTAACCGGGCATGCCCCGGGGTGGAGTTAGTCTTTAAGCTGGTGCCGCCGCTTTCCGGGCCGGTACACCCGGTGGTGACGCTGTCGGTAACAGATAGCCGGGGTTTGGTACAGAGTGACCGTTACTTAAGTCCTCTTGAGCTCCACGTTATTCCGAGGGCGAAATATGCCGAGTGGCTGGCCCGCAAATACCTGCGGGAGGGTGATGGTGGCGGGGTGGCGATAGCTCCGGCTTCGTCTTCAGTAAGGCTTGCCTACGAAAAGAAGGGGGGTGGCGAATACTATCAGAGCCGCGATTATCAGCCGGGGGATTTCCTGAAAGACATAGACTGGAAACATACTCTGAAACTCGGGCACCTGGTGACGAAAGAGAGGGTTGACGTGTCCGAGCGCCTGGCGGTGCTGGTGGTCAATCTCTCGGTGACCGATGCCGAGTCCGCCGACCGGCTGGCCTACCGTCTCATCACCACCGCGCTGACGCTGTCGCGCGAGGCGGTGCCGGCGGCGCTGGTCGCCTACCGTGAGGAGAAGGTGGTGCTTGCCGTACCATTGTCGCACCCCAGGGACGTATTGAAAGCCGCCCTGCGGGTGGTCAAAGACATCGTGACGGTGGCAGAGCCGCGTTGTCTCGGGCCGGCCGACCTCGCCGGGCTGAAACGCAACATCGCTCGCCTCGGGAAAGTGGACTCAACGCCGGCTCAGCGGCTGCGCACACTGCTTGAACTGGAAAACCGGGCCATCGAAGAGACGGCTGCAAAACACGTCGTCACCGGGGCTTTGCTCAAAGCGACCGGCCGCCTGTCATCCCCGGCCTCGGTCATCGTGTTCTCAGAGCTAAACCACGACGCCGAAGCCCTGGCGGTTGCTGGGGAACGACTGAAAAAGAGGGGCTTTACCACCTATTTTATGACAGCGGACGGGCGCTAATCATACGCCGTAACTGAGCCGGGCGATAAGCCGCCGGGGCAAGCCGAGAGATGTCATGCGGGACTGTACGGCGGCAATGTCGTAGGTAACGCGGTGGAGAGTGATTGACTTAGCCTGATTGTCGTAGATGGCATAGCTGGCACGGGGGTCGCCGTCGCGCGGCTGGCCGACACCGCCGGGGTTGATGATGAGCCGCTTTTCGCCAAGCTCCAGGCGGCGGTCATCGCTAAAGGCTGCAAGCCGGATGTCATCATTTTCGTCTGCCTCGAAGACCATTGGCTGGTGAGAGTGCCCCACCAGGCAATAGCGCGTCTTGAAATGGCCGAGGTTTGCCCGGGCACGTTCGGCGTTAACAAGATATTCCCAGACCGGGTCTCTGGGACTGCCGTGCACCAGCGTGAAATCGCCGTTTTCGATGACCAGCGGCATAGTTGCCAGGTATCTTCTGGCTTCGGCGTTCAGCCGCTCACCGGTCCAGCTGGCGGCGGTGGCGGCCTCGGGATTAAAGTCAATGGTGGAGATTTTGCCGATGGCGGCCAGGTCGTGGTTGCCGGCGACGCTGACATGCTCCAGCTTTGATAGCCGGTCGAGACACTCGTTGGGGTCAGGGCCGTAGCCGACCGTATCGCCCAGATTCCAGAACCGGTCAACCCCGCCCCGGCGCTCAACATCATCGAGCATCGCCTCGAAGGCGGTGAGGTTGGCGTGAATGTCGGCCAGGATAGCATAACGCATATATCAAACATAGCAGCTTTCGGCGTTGCAGGCCAGTGTGGTTTAGATGGTTCAGGTTGCGCCCTGCGTCCCGCTTTATTGGCGCTTTGCCAGACACGGGTGCTATAATCTGAGTGTGAAAGTTTCCGAGCTTGGCGAATTCGGCCTAATCAATCTTATCGGGGAGATGGTTGGTCGGGCGGGCAAAGCCCCGGGCGGGCTTATCCTGGGCATTGGCGACGACGCCGCTGCCTGGAAATGTGCGGGGGGCACACAACTTGGCACGGTGGACTCGCTGGTTGAAGGCGTCCACTTCACCCTGGACACTATTTCCTGGGAAGAGCTTGGCTGGAAGTCGCTGGCCGTGAACTTGAGCGACATTGCCGCCATGGGTGGGGTCGCCCGCTACGCCCTCATCTCGCTGGCTTTACCTCCGGAAACGACGG
Organism: Dehalococcoidia bacterium; assembly: GCA_003599745.1. Taxonomy (GTDB): domain Bacteria; phylum Chloroflexota; class Dehalococcoidia; order Dehalococcoidales; family SURF-40; genus SURF-40. Next base: position 6,379 of record QZJL01000040.1, read on the forward strand.
TCGCCGACGTTACCGCTTTTTACCGTGGCATACTCGAACTTGCCGGTAAAACCGGCGTGGCGCTGGCCGGCGGCGATACCTGCCGCAGCCCGCTGGTGAATATCACCATCACCGTTATCGGCGAAGCGCCCGGCGGCAAAATGCTGCGGCGTTACGCAGCCCGTGCGGGCGAGATGGTGGCGGTTACCGGCTACCTGGGAAGCGCCGCCGCCGGCCTCGTGATGCTTTCCGGAAATCTAAATCTTGAGACGGGGCTGGCCGCCTGCCTCGATACCGCTTTCCACAAACCTTTGCCCCGCCTGGCTGAGGGACGTATACTAGTCGAAAACGATGTACGGGCCGGGATGGATATCAGCGACGGTCTGGTCATTGACCTCGGCCACCTCGCCGAGATGAGTGGTGTCAGCGCCCGCATCGAGGCGGAAAAGGTGCCCGTTGAGCCGAGAGTGAAGGAAAGTTTCGGAAAGCGCGCCCTTGAGCTGGCGCTGAGCGGCGGCGAGGACTACGAGCTGCTCTTCACCGCTGACCAAGAAACGATTATCCGCCTGCAGAAGGTGCTCCCGGTGCCGGTGACGGTGCTGGGCGAAGTCATCGCCGGTAAAGCGGGTAAGGTAAGCGTGGTTGACGGCAAAGGAAGAGAAATAGCGCTCTCCAGTCCCGGCTGGGAGCACTTTACGGCATGAAATACGTTCTGGAAGTGGTGAGCACCAGTCCTGAAGCGACCCAAAAAATCGGGACGAAGCTGGCGCGGCGTCTGGCGGCGGGCGATACTCTTTTTCTGTCGGGAGAACTCGGCGCCGGTAAGACCTGCCTGGTACAGGGCGTTGCAAAGGGTCTTGGCGTAAGTGAATACGCCCAGAGCCCGTCTTTTGTCCTGGTCAGGGAGCTTTACGGCGATTTGCCCCTTTATCACGTTGACCTTTACCGCCTCGACCATATCGAGGAAATCGCCGACCTGGGGCTTGACGATTATCTTTACGGCAGCGGGGTCTGCGTGGTCGAGTGGGCGGAGAAAGGTTCGGCGGTATTGCCCGCCGAGCACATGGAAGTCCAGATTGACTATCTCTCGGATAACGAGCGCCGCCTGCGCCTGGTGCCCCATGGTCGGCGGTACGTTGATTTGCTAAAGGAATTAAAAAGCGATTTACGGGAGGGAGCGGTTGCTGGTAGCGATTGACACCTCGACGGCCAATGCCTCGCTGGCTCTGTTTCAAAACGGGGAAGTCGTTGCTGAGCTTAGCTGGCGCTCCAGCTTAAACCACAGCGTTGAGCTTTTGCCAAGCCTTGATAACCTGCTCTGCCGGGCCGGCTGGAAGATTGGCGACCTAAAGGCCATCGTCGTCGCCCGGGGGCCGGGCAGCTATAACGGCCTGCGTGTCGGTCTCGCCACTGCCAAGGGTCTGGCCTTTGGTCTGGGTATTCCTCTGGTGGGGGTGAGCACGCTCGAAGTGATGGCTTATCCATGGTCGGCGACTGGCCTGCCGGTCTGCGCGCTGCTCGGCGCCGGTCGCGGCGAGGTCGCCGCCGCCCGCTTCCGGACAGTGGCGGGGCAGTGGACTACCACCGAAGATGAGCATATCACCAGCCTCAGCGCCGTTTGCGCCGCAACCGCCGAACGTACGGTCTTCTGCGGCGAGCTGAATGATGAGATGAGCAAAGAAATCACTGAGCGGCTGGGTGACCTGGCGGTGCTGCCTTCAGCAGCGGCCAGGCTGCGGCGGGCGGCTTACCTTGCCGAGCTGGGGCAGGCGCGGCTTGACCGGGGCGAAGCTGACCCGGTGGCGGCGCTGGAACCGCATTACCTGAGGAAGCCGCCAATAACCATGCCGAAAGTGTCGCTGAAGAAAGGAAGCTAGTGGAAATCCTGCCTGATTTGCTGGTGGATACCGAAAAAAGCCCGACCATGTGTTTTGGCTGCGGGAAGGATAATCCCATCGGCCTGAAGCTTGAGTTTCGCTGGAACGGCGAGGTGGCGCGGGCGGAGTTTACGCCCGACGAACGCCACCAAGGATGGTCGAATATCGTTCATGGCGGCATCATCACCTGTCTGCTGGATGAGGCTCTGAATTACCCTCCTTACTTTGTTGGGCTGCCTTGCCTCACCGCTAAAATGGAAGTCAGGCTGCGTCGCCCGGTGATGGTCGGCGAACCGCTGGTGTTGATTGCCAGCATCGTCAGGAAGAACCGCAGGCTGGTGGAGACCCGGGCGAGCCTGGAGCTTGGGGATGGCACCATCGCTGCTGAGGCTACCGGCACGATGTTTGTCATCAGGGGAAAGGGGGCCGCATGATCCGGCCCGCCAACTCCAGAGCCGTTATCTGGGACATGGACGGCGTTATCTGTGATTCCGGCGACTGCCACCACCTGGCGTGGAACCGGGTAATGGCCCGGTGGGGGATAGCGGTTAGCGAGGAAGTTTTCCGAAGCGGCTTCGGCACGCGCACCGACGCCTTTATCCGTTGTCTGGTAGGGGATATGGTGCCGGAAGCGCATATCCAGAAAATCGCTCTGTTCAAAGAAAGGTTCTTCCGCCGCATCGCACGGGGTCATATTGAACCACTGCCCGGCGTCGTGCCGCTACTGGGTTCCCTCCGGAGCGCCGGTTACCGGATGGCGCTGGCGTCATCAGCGCCGCTCGCCAATATCCGTCTTACCATCCACGAACTTGACATAACTGTCTTTTTCGAGGCCGTGGTAAGCGGTGATGATGTTACCGACGGGAAACCCAGCCCGCAGATTTTCCGGCTGGCGGCGCAAAAGCTCGGTGTATATCCTCGGGACTGTCTGGTAATCGAGGACGCGGCGGTGGGGGTGACGGCGGCGCACCGGGCGGGTATGGCGGCGTTGGCGGTGACCAACACTCTTTCCGCCAGGCAGCTCGGGATGGCAGAAAAGGTGGTGGGCAGTTTGACTGATGTCAATCTGGATGACATCGAGGCTATTTTTGAAAAATCGAAAGGAGCTGGCAGTTAGATGGAAAAATCGCTGGTGCTGATTAAGCCGGATGCCGTCGAGAGAAATCTCATCGGCAAAATCATCGGGCGCATCGAAGACAGTGGGATGAAGCTCCTGGCGCTCAGGATGCTGCTTATGGGCCGCAAATTGGCCGAAAAGCATTACGCGGTGCACGCCGATAAGCCATTTTTCAAAGGCCTGGTGAGTTATATCACTTCGGGGCCAATCGTGGCATGCGTCTTCGGTGGGGAGAACGCCGTCGAGGTCATCCGGGGGGTTATGGGGGCTACCGACCCGGCTAAAGCCGCCCCGGGCACCATAAGAAAGGCCTTCGCCGAGAACATCGAGCGCAACAGCGTCCACGGTTCCGATGCCCCGGAGACCGCAAAGGAAGAAATCGCCCTGTTTTTCAGCGATAAAGAGATTTTCGGGTAGCCTCTGTCGTTATTCGTGGTTGACTCTGTGGTATCAGGGTGGGGTTTCCCGCCCTCAGGAGAAATCTTAGCATGTTAGCCAAGATACAAGGGATGAGGTTGCCACCTGCTCTACTGAATCCTGAGGAGGGGGTTAGCGCCTTCCCAGAGCTTATCGAGCTGGTAGAACTCTCTTACCGGGGCGCTGAAGATGTGTATCACCACGCTGCCGTAGTCTAAAAGCAGCCAGCCCGAGTCGGCGGTGCCTTCGTGATGGTGGGGGAATACCCCCCAGTTTTCCAGCACCCGCTCGATTTCTTCCTGAATGGCTCGAATCTGCCGCGGCGATTCAGCGGAGCAGATAACGAAAAAGTCGGTGAAGCGGTTTTCGCCCCGGGTATCCAGCAGGACGATGTCGCTCGCCAGCTTTTCACTGGCGGCGCTCACTGCCTTGCGGGCAATTTCGATTGGTTCCAGTGAGGAACCTCCTTCGCATCCTCGTTAAGAAATCTTAATAAAATCTTAACCGCTTTAATATATTATAGCATAAAGCTTATTCTCGAACTGAGTTCCGCAGGTGCCCGGCGGCGATTTTCGTCTTGAAATCGAAATTGCCGGGGGTTTCTGTTATAATACCATTGTAATAGCGGGGAGTGGATGATGAAATCAGCCTGGAAGTCAAGCGCTTTAATCTACATCGCGATTATGGTCGCCGGAGCTTTGATTCTCTATAACCTGCTGGTGGCGCAGGATAAGCCGCATACTATCACGCTGTCCCAGGCGATCGAGATTTCGGAGATGGGGAACATCGAACGGCTGGTGGTCAAGCCGGACGATGGCGTCATGGAAATAACCGCCTCGGTCAAGGGGTCGCCCCTGTTGATTCGCGACGTGGATGGCAACCAGTTTGAAGTCACCGACGGTACCAAGTTGATTGCCGATATTGCCAACCTGAACCTGGCCGAGCTTAAGGAACTGGGACTGGTTTTACCGGCTGACTACGCCACCAGGATAAACACCGGCTTTGACTGGGGTCAGATATTCCTTAACCTCCTTTTGCCCATTTTGATAATCGGGGGTCTGCTCGTTTTCTTATTCCGCTCGGCACGGGGCGCTAACTCCCAGGCGCTCAGCTTTGCCCGTTCCCGCGCCCGGCTGTTTCCCGCCAACACACCCACCGTGACTTTCGATGACGTGGCCGGGGTGGAGGAAGCCAAAGAGGAACTCCAGGAAGTGGTGGAGTTCCTGAAAGACCGTGAGAAGTTCCAGACACTGGGTGCCAGGATTCCCCGCGGGGTGCTGCTTGTCGGCCCGCCGGGTACGGGCAAGACGCTGCTCGCCCGGGCGGTGGCTGGTCAGGCGGGGGTGCCTTTCTTTTCCATTTCCGGCAGCGAGTTCGTCGAGATGTTCGTTGGCGTCGGCGCTTCGCGGGTGCGCGACCTTTTCGACCAGGCCAAGCGCAATCGCCCCTGCATCGTTTTTATTGACGAGATTGACGCCGTCGGTCGGCAGCGGGGCTCTGGCCTGGGGGGTAGCCATGATGAACGTGAGCAGACCCTGAACCAGATACTCACCGAGATGGATGGTTTCGATACTAATACCGGCGTCATCGTGCTGGCGGCCACCAACCGCCCGGATATTCTCGACCCGGCACTCCTGCGCCCCGGCCGGTTCGACCGGCGGGTTATCCTTGACCGGCCGGATATTAACGGACGCAAGGCTATCCTTAAAGTCCATTCCAAGGGCAAACCGCTGGCGGAAAACGTTGATCTGGAAGTGCTGGCCAAGCAAACCGTCGGTTTCAGCGGTGCTGACCTTGCCAACCTCATCAACGAGGCGGCCATCCTTGCCGCCCGGCGTAACAAGAAGGCGGTTGAGATGGCGGAGATGAATGAATCCATTGACCGCGTCATCGCCGGGCCGGAGAGAAAGAGCCGCAAGGTCAGCTCCAAAGAGAAAGAGATTGTCGCCTATCACGAGGCGGGACATGCTCTGGTAGCCAGGATGCTGCCTAACGCTGACCCGGTGCACAAGGTGTCCATCGTGGCCCGGGGGCTTATGGGCGGTTACACCCGGCTGTTACCCACCGAGGACCGCTACCTGATGACGCGCTCTCAGTTTGACGACAGCCTGGCGACCCTGCTTGCCGGGCACGTCGCCGAGGAAATCATTTTCAACGAGGCTTCCACCGGCCCTCACGATGACATCCAGCGGGCCACCAGCCTGGCGCGCAAGATGGTCACCGATTACGGCATGAGCAAGGAGCTCGGGCCGCGCACCTTCGGGCATAAAGAGGATATGGTCTTCCTGGGACGGGAAATATCCGAGCAGCGGGACTACAGCGAGCAGGTAGCTCAGCAGATTGACGAAGAAGTGCGGAAAATAATCAACAGTGCCTATGACGTAGCTAAGAAAGTTTTGACCGATAATAAGGCGAGGCTCGTTCACCTCGGTAAGAAGCTGGTGGTCGAGGAATCCCTGGAGGGTCCCGACCTCGAGACGGCGTTTAATGAGCCTATCGAGGAACCAAAACCGGATGAGCAGCCGGCAGCGTCTCCGACTTCGGCGAGCATAACCCCGTTATCTTGAGGAGGTAACATGATAGAGCGTGTCCACGAGCACATCATCAGCGAGCTGGGGCAGAACACACGCACCGACACGGTTTTTGTTCTGGTAGCCATCCTCCTTAACCTGCTGACACTGGGGATTAACTCCGGGGTGGCCGCCGGTGGAGAGAGGACTAGCACCACCTGGATAGTCTTCTTCACTTTCATGGTGCTGGTGATAATCGTTAATTTTGTGGTGGAAATTGGCCTCATCAAGGGACGGCAGACACGTACCAAACTGATAAACGGTCTGCTCAAGATGTACCAAGACCAGGGCGTGGCCGGTTACTACGACCCATCGCTGTTGAGCAACTATACCACCCGGTACAACCTCTTCATGATGGCGGTCATCGCTACCGGCCTCATCGCTATGATTGTGCCGCTGGTGCTTATCATCTCTCCCTAGCTTCTATTTCCGGCGTGCCAGGATGAAGCTGCAAAGCTCTTCCAGCGCGCCGCGAATTGCGCCGGGAGGTAGTGTCTTCAGGCAGTTGCACGCATTGCGGGAGTATTCCGAGGCTGCTTTGCGGCAGTCTCTGGCGATTTGTGAGCGGTTGATGATTTCCCGTGCCTGCTTGACATAAGATTGTACTTCCAGCTCCGAAAGGTGCGCGTGGTTTTCAAACAGACGCTTTATCGGGTTATCTTCGGGATAGCGTTCTAAAATCATCATTGAGGGCAGGGTCAGGGTGCCCTGCATCAGGTCCGAGCCGATGGGCTTGCCTAACTGTCTTTCGTTGCTGGTAAAGTCCAGGATGTCGTCGGTTATCTGGAAGGCGATGCCCAGGTTATAGCCGTAGTCTCGCAAGGCGCGGGTCTGAGCCGGTGGCGCTCCGCCGAGCAGCCCGCCGGACTCAGTGGACAGGGCGAAGAGAGAAGCCGTTTTACGGGCAATCCTTTCGATATATTGTGTGCGCGTTTGTTCAAGGTTGAAGGCGCTGAAGGACTGGTTCACCTCGCCGGTGGAGATGGTGGCCAGCGTCTCGGTGAAAAGCCTGACCGCCGCCAGGCTTCTGGTATCGGTTGCCATCCCGCCGGCCCGGGCGAAGAGGAAGTCGCCGAGCAGGATTGCTTTGGCCTCTCCCCAGACGCAGTAGACGGTGCTCTTGGCGCGACGCACCGCCGATTTATCAATCGCGTCGTCGTGTATCAAAGTGGCGGTGTGCATCAGCTCGATGGCGGCCGCCATCGGCAGAAGGCCTTCGAGCCGGTACTGGTAGAATTTGCCCGCCAGCAGTGTTAGCGCCGGGCGAATCCTTTTCCCCCCGCTTTGCAGGCTGTAGGCTACCATTTCGTCAAGCCAGGCCGAGCCTTCGCTCCTGACCGAGAGCAATAACTCTTCCACCCCGCCCAGGTCGGCTTCAACCGCCTGGTAAATGCTCCTCAGCGACAAGGTGCTCCTTTCTCCAGCTTTTTCGGGATGCGGAAGAGGCTGAGCGCGTTTTCTGCCGTTGCCCGGCTCACGGTATCAGTGTCAATCCCCCGAAGACGGGCGACCCCCGCAACCGTGATGGATATATAGGCCGGTTCGTTGCGTTTGCCCCGGTACGGCTGCGGCGGCAGGTAAGGTGCGTCGGTTTCGACCAGCATTTTATCGAGGGGCATTTCGCGGGCTACCGCAGCCATGTCCTTCGCGCCGGGATAGGTCACTGCCCCCGGGACGGAAATCATAAAGCCAAGCTCGATGTAGCGGCGGGCAAGCCCGGTGTCGCCGGAAAAGCAGTGGATGACGCCCAGCCCGCTCTTTCTGTCCAGCGAGTTTGCCCAGGGCACCAGTATTTCCAGAAGTTCACGGTGCGCCTGGCGGCAGTGGATTATGACCGGCAGCTTCAAAAGAGCGGCTTTTTCCAGTTGTGCCTCAAAAACTTCAACCTGTTTGGTTTGCGGCGAGCGGTTGCGGAAAAAGTCCAGTCCCATTTCACCCAGAGCAACGACGCGGTCGTTTGCTGCCAGCGCCGCGATTTCATCTAAATCTTTCCCACCGCAGCTGGCCGCCTCGTGGGGATGTATGCCTGCCGTGCTGAAAATATCACGGTGTTCTCCGGCTAGTTTCAATGCTGCCCGGCTTGAGGCCAGGTCAATACCCACGGTGACGATGGTGCTCACGCCCTGCGTCCGGGCACGGGCAATTACCGCTTCGCGGTCGCCATCAAACTCGTGCATGTCGAGATGGGCGTGGGAATCAATCACCGGCCTTCACCCAGGCGGCGGGTCTCTTCTTCCGCCAGCTTCTCGTCGAGCTTGGTAAAGAGCGGCTGCGGCTCGTTCAGCTTCTGGCCCGGCTCAAGCCTGGAAAGCTGCCAGCCGCCGTCCTCGCTATGCCCGGCGAGCCCCAGGTAGTGGTGCAATTTCTGCGAGCTGAACGGCAGGAAAGGGTAAAGCATCGTCCTGAGGTTACAGATGGTGTTGAGCGCGGCGTAAAGCGCGCCCGCTGCCGCCGCCCGGTCGGTCTTGATGACTTTCCAGGGGGACTTTTCGTCGAGGAAGCGGTTGGTCTCGGCGGCGAGCGCCATCGCCCGTTTTAGCGCCAGTTTGAAGTTGCAGCGTGAGATAAGCTCGCCAACCTCGCCAAGCGCGGCGGCGGTTGATTTTTCCAGTTCATCAGCGCCGGGAACGTTACCGGCCGCCGGTGGCACTTTACCATCGAAATTGCGGTAGACGAAGGTCAGCACCCGGTGCGCCAGGTTGCCGTAGGTGGCTACCAACTCGTCGTTGTTGCGGCGGAAGAATTCGCGCCAGGAGAAGTCGGCATCGCTGGTCTCGGGCATGTTGATGGCGATGGCGTAGCGCAGCGGGTCGGCCTCGTAGCGGGAGAGGAAGTCGGGCACCCAGATTGCCCAGTTCTTGCTCTTGGAGAACTTGCCGCTTTCGATGGTCATCCATTCGTTGGCGGGTACATCGTAGGGCAGGTTTAGGTCCTGGTAGCCCATCAGCATTGCCGGCCAGATGATGGTGTGGAAGGGTATATTGTCCTTCCCGATGAAATAATAGGTTTTGGCATCGCCCTGCCAGAAGGCACGCCATTTTTCCGGGTCACTACTACTCCGCGCCCATTCTTTCGAGGCCGAAAGGTAGCCGATGACCGCTTCGAACCAGACGTAGATGCGCTTATCGGGGTAGCCGTTGACCGGCAGGGGTATGCCCCAGTCAATATCGCGGGTGATGGCCCTGTCTTTCAGTCCCTCTTCAAGGTAGCCAAGCGTGAAGTTCCGTACGTTGGCGCGCCAGTGCCCCTGTTCTTTTACCCACCCGGTGAGCCTGTCCTGAAAAGCGCTTAATTTTAAGAAAAAGTGCTCCGACTGGCGGAATTCCGGAGCGCTGCCGCAGATGCGGCAGCGGGCCAGGGTAAGTTCGGTGGGGTCCATCGGGTGGCCGCACTCGTCGCACTGGTCGCCCCGTGCCTGCGGGTGTTTGCAGAGAGGACAGACGCCCTCGACGTAACGGTCGGGCAAAAAACGCACGCATGTGGGGCAATAAGGCTGCTGCATAACATCATTGTAGATGTAGCCCTTATCCAGAAGCTTCAAGAAGATGTCGCCGGTCACCGCAGCGTGGTTTTCGGTCTCGGTATGGGTGAAAAGGTCAAAGCTGATGCCGAGCTTCTGCCAGCTTTCGAGGAATTTCCGGTGATAGTAAGTAGCCACTTCCAGGGGTGTTTTATTTTCCTGCTCGGCCTTGATTGTGATGGGCGTACCGTGCATATCCGAGCCGGAGACCATCAATACGTCGTTACCCTTTGCCCGGTGGTAGCGGGCGAAGATATCGGCGGGCAGGTAAGACCCGGCGACATGCCCCAGGTGTAGCAGCCCGTTGGCATAAGGCCAGGCGGCGCAGACCAGGATTTTTTCGGTCATTGCTTGAGAGGTGCCTTTCTTTGCTTTTGTAAATCCAACCACGTCCGGTACATTTCTTTGCGCGACACCTTTCGGTCTCCGGCAAGCGCCATGGCGTCTTTAGCGCTGACGCCTGCCGCCCGCAGCTCGCCTAGGCGCGTCACAAGGTCAGTGGTCGGGGCGCTTTTTCTCTTTTTCGCTGGCTGGCCGCTGACGACCAGCGTGAATTCGCCCTTCGGCTCGGTGAAACGGGCGATAGCCTGGCTGATTGTTCCCCGGAAAATTTCCTCATAGATTTTAGTCAGTTCCCGGCATACCACGATGCGGCGGTTGTCCAGCACGCCAAGCATATCTTCGAGGGCGGCGGCGAGGCGGTGGGGCGATTCCAGCAGCACGATTGTTCCCTCCTCACCGGCGACCGACTCCAGCACTTTTTTTCTTGCGCCCGGTTTGTGGGGCAAAAAGCCCAGGAAGATGAATTTTCCGGTGGGCAGGCCGGAAGCCGCCAGCGCGGTGGTCACTACCGAAGGCCCCGGGATAACCACCACCGGAAAACCTTCCCGGCTGGCTTTATCTACCAGGTCGGGGCCGGCGTCGGAAACACCGGGCATACCGCTATCGGAGACCACCGCCACGTCGCCCTTTGCCAGTTGTTCCAGGATGAAGGCGGTCTTGGTCTTCTTGTTCTGTTCGCGGTAGCTGGTGGTGGGCGTCTTGATATCGTAGGCCTTGAGCAAACGGTGGGTGTAGCGCGTGTCCTCGCAAGCAATCAGTTTTACTTCGCACAGCGTGCGCAGGGCACGCAAAGAAATATCCTCAAGGTTGCCAATCGGGGTTGCCACAATGTAAAGGGTGGTCATATTCCCTCTAACTTGAATTTATCAATATAGTATAGCCTAAGGCCGATACTGGCGTCTATATACGCACGCTTCCTTGACTTTATCTTCCAGACTTTGATATTATTTTTCTTTAAAGAAACGGAGAAAGTGATGATGGCGACGGTGAAATTTCGGGAACTGCGGCGGGCTTACGGATTTGACGAGGTGGCTATTGTGCCCGGAAACGTCACCGTGAACCCCGACCAGACCAATGTCGAGTTCAAGATAGCCGGTTTGACTGTCCCGTTGCCTATAATGGCGGCGGCGATGGACGGCGTCACCGACCCCGCCTTTGCGATTCTGATGAGCAAGCTGGGGGGACTGGCGGTAATGAACCTCGACGGCGTCCAGACCCGCTACGATAATCCGGACAGGGTGCTGGAGGAAATCGCCAATACGCCGGATGGGGAAACGACCGCGCTGATGCAGAAGATTTATTCGCAGCCGGTGAAGGAAAACCTCATCGGCGAGCGCATCAAGACCATCAAAAAGGCGGGGTCGGTCTGCGCGGTGTCGCTGGTGCCGGCGCTTACCAAGAAATACGCGCCGCTGGTGGTGGAAGCTGGTGCCGATATCCTGGTAGTCGCGTCAACCGTGACCACCGCCCGCCACGTTTCCAAGAGTGTCAAAGGGCTGGTCTTGAGCGAACTGAAACGCAATCTGCCCATCCCCATCATCGTGGGCAACTGCGTGAGCTATCAGGCCTGCATTGACATTATGCGGGAAGGCATTGACGGCGTGCTGGTCGGCGTCGGGCCCGGTGCGGCCTGCACCACCCGGCAGGTGACCGGCGTCGGCGTGCCCCAGATAACCGCCACCATGGACTGCGCCCTGGCGCGCGACCATTACCAGAAGGAATCGGGGCGCTACGTGCCCATCATCACCGACGGCGGCATGAACAACGGCGGCGATATCTGCAAGGCGGTTGCGGCCGGCGCCGATGCCGTGATGCTCGGTTCCATTTTTGCCCGGGCAAAAGAAGCCCCGGGACGCGGCTATCACTGGGGCATGGCGCACCCCCACCCGGCGCTGCCCCGCGGCACGAGAATCCGGGTCGGCACTTCGGCCACTCTGGAGCAGATTCTTTTCGGCCCCACCAGCGTCACCGACGGCAGCCAGAATCTGGTGGGTGCCCTGCGCACCTCGATGGGCGTCTGCGGCGCGCTGGACATCACCGAGATGCACCGCGCTGAGATGGTGGTGGCCCCGGCCATCGTCACCGAGGGGAAGATGTGGCAGCTTACCAAGGGACGCTGCTAAAACCGTAAAGTCGGGCTGACTGCTGTCCCCTGCTTCTCCCGTTGTTGTTTTTCTCCTGGTTTTCGTTGCGGTTGGCATTGCCCTGGAGAGTAATCCTGGCGGCCACCATGGTCACCGGGTCGAACCGTGCCTCCACCCGGCTGACTACCTTGATATCGGCAAAGGTGCCGTTGGTGATGCGCGTGGTATTATCGGTTATAAAGCTCAGCACGCGTTCTTTTCGGTCGGTTACCAGTCTTCGTCTTCTTCGTCGGGTTCGGCGGTGGAAAAACCGACGGAGGGAATTACGGGGGTTCTTTCCTCTGTCTTGTGCTTGGCCGGGTATTTCAGTCCGTCAACCGCCTTGCGCAAGCGGGCGATGTTGCCGGGTAGGGCTGAAGCCACAACTCCGGCGGCTCCAGCATCCCAGAGAGCTTGAAGCTCGCTTTCACTGGCGGTGTCCGGCACCGAGACGAGCAGGGGCTTGCTGAGCCAGGCGCTAAGTGCTCTTATCAGCAGCAGGTGTCGCCATGTCAGCGGTTCGCTACCCTGGGCGGTGATTAAATAGACGACGTCCGCCTGGGAGTCGTTGACGGCTCTCGGCAGCTTTTCCGCCGCATCGGTGGAAATCTCCAGCACCCGCTCGGTCTCGCGCTCCGGCAGGGTTTTCAGGGGCGTGTCCTGAGTGAAGGTGACGAAATCTGCGCCAGCCTGGATGACCGATGCTAGCCTGTCCTCCGGTTGATTAGCCAGCGCGCATCCCCAGGGAATCTCAGCCGCCGCTTTGGCAACCCCCTTGATTTGCGTCTCTTTCAGTTCCGAAGTGACCAGCAGGGCATTCGCCCCCTTCGTGTTTTCGGCCAGTTGGCTGTCAGCGGCGTCGGTGCTGGCAATGAGTAATAGCCTGGGTCTGGCGGCGGTTTCTCTGGCGGACTTAAATCCCATCGGCTGCGGCGAACCGCAGGTTTTCAGCGCTTCAACCAGCTTGTTCATCAGCTTGACCTTCTGCTTCGGCGGTGGATTAACCGGAGCCAGCGAAGAGAGTCGAACTCTTGACCAGCGGTTTACGAAACCGCTGCTCTACCACTGAGCTACGCTGGCGCTTGAAGCTAACTGCTAAGAAGTTGCCGTTATTTTGCCGTTATTTTTTCCCACCGGTAACACTTCGTCCAGTAGGCCATGGCATCTTCCTGCATAACGTCTATTATATGGGAAGAATCGTCCATAGTAAAGGCGACTGAGCTATGGCCTAGTGCTTCCGAGATAACCTTAGGAGACGCACCGCGCAGTAACATTAAAGAGGCAAAGGTATGCCGCAGGTCGTTAAACCAATTAGCGGCCCCGGCCGGGAGCTTTATCTCACCGACCCGAACAAGACGAAAAACCCGGAAGATAACGTCACCGAAATCCAGTTCCCGGTGAGGAAAGTCTGAGCGGCAGGTCTTAAATGCCGGGGGTACAGCCCGGGGCGCGTATCACCAGGATGGGGGCGATGATGGAGCGCAGAAGCCGGTCGGCGACGCTGCCCCATACCCAGCGGCTTACCCCCGAGCGCCCGTGGGTGGCGATGACCACCAAGTCGGCGCTGTTTTTAGTGGCGAACTCGGCGAGGGCTTCGGCGGCCTTGCCGAAGACGACATAAGGCCTGGCATTTACGCCGGCCTTTGCCAGCCGGGTGGCGGTTTCCGCGAGGTATTTCTCGGCTTCGGCCTTGTTGTGGGCCTCAAAGGTTTTGAGCTGCTCGATGGACTCGACTTTGGCCGCTTCCCGGCCGTATGGTATGCTAATCGGCTCGACTGCCTGGACGAGCATTATCTCGGCAGATTTGTTTAACACGCCGATGGCTTCCACGTGGGCGAGCACGCATTCCGCGAGCTGTGAACCGTCCAGCGGCACCATGATTTTGCGGTACATCTTTCGGCTACTCCTTCTCTGGCTGGCTTTCAGGAATCGTGGATTCTGCCTCTTTCTTTTTAGGAAACAGAACCGAAGCCAGGATAGAACCCACTATCAGGACGAGCACCACTCCCAGCGAAATTGAAACCGGCACGTGGTAAATATCAACGATGAGCATCTTTACGCCGACGAAGGCAAGGACAATCGCCAGGCCATAAACCAGGTAACGGAAGAGGTAAAACAGCCCGGCCAGGGCGAAGAAAAGTGCCCGCAGCCCGAGTATGGCGAAGATGTTCGAGGTATAGACGATGAGAGGGTCGAGGGTAATGCCGAATACCGCCGGTACCGAGTCAACCGCGAACATAACGTCCATCGTCTCAATCGCGAGCAGGGTGATAAAAAGGGGCGTGGCAAAGAGCAGGCCATTTTTCCGGGTGAAAAACTTGTTGCCGTCGTACTCCGTCGTGACCCGCATAAATTTACGGCAAAGCCGCACCACCGGGTTTTTCTCGGGGTTGACCTCCTTCTCTTTCTGGGCAATCAGCCGGTAGGCGGTATAGAGCAGGACGACCCCGAGTAGGTAGAGTAAGAAATGGAACCTTTCGACCAGGGCGATGCCGGCGAAGATGAAAATCCCGCGGAAGACGATGGCGCCGATGATACCCCAGAGGAGGACTTTACGTTGGGCTTCCCGGGGCACGGCGAAGTAGGTGAAAAGCGCGAGGAACACGAACATGTTGTCTACGCTAAGGGAATACTCTATCAGGTAGGCGGTTAAAAACTCGAAGCCCTTCTGTGTGCCCTGTGTGAGATAGACGATGGCGTTAAAGATGAGGGCGAGCGAGACCCAGAACCCGACGAGTTTGAGAGCTTCTTTAAGGGGGATGATGTGGGCTTTACGCTGGAAGACGAATAAGTCGAGGGAAAGCGCCGCCACGAAGATAACGATAAAAACTATCCAGAGGTAATTTTCTGGCATGATGACGGTTTGTTTACCTTTTCCTGCGCAAATGTACCAAGATAATGATAGCGTTTCCGCACGCATAAATCAAGTCTGCGTTAGAGGGCTTGGTTTGATGAATGTGAAGATAATCGCCGCAACTGCCGCCAGCTCCAGTACCGCCAGGGTTATGGTGAGGGTTTTGTGCCACCATTCCTTTTTCGAACGGTCATTATGTATGTCACTGTGTTATCGAGCAAGTGAGGTGTTAAATGTACGAGGTTATTGCACTCTACCGAAAATAATTCTGTCCAGAGCCGCAAATGCCTGGCTCCGTAACACCTCATTCGGATTTCCTTCCGGATAAGGCTCAAGGCATCTTTCGAGAGCGTCCTTAAAGGAACTGCTTGAGTTTATGTCTACAACGATACAATACGGTTGTACCTCAACTGGTAATCTCTGATAAAGCTTTCTCGTCACCAGCACGTAGCATTTATAATAAATCGCGTCCAGCAGTTTGGTCTTAAATCCCATTCCGTAATCGGATAGAAGGGCGATGGCACGTGATTCTGCGAGGATTCTGAGTGGCGTTTCCAGAAAACCAGTACGCTTAACGCGCTCAGGGAGCTTGATAAGGTTTTCCGGGAAATCTCCGGTTATGCAAAATCCCCATTCGGGGCATTGGTCTTCCAACTTCTCAACCGACTTTGAAAATCCTCGGGCTGCGTCTATCAGGAATGGCAGAAAACCCTGTGCGGTGGACATCAGGCAAACGCACTGCGCCTTTTTCTCTAGCTGAAGCGGGATTCCCTCACTATATGAGCTGGGCAGGAAGTACGGTACGGTCACGATTTTGGAAAGTTTTGTGAAGTATTTCCAGTAGTTGTTTTTTTCCCACTCGGTGATGCTGAGAATGAAATCTGACCTCCGGGCACACAAATAATCGAGCCGCAGATTTATCAAGCTGATGGCGAGATAGAGTGGTATTTTGCCGTAATTGCTCGATTTCAGACTTGCGAAAACGTAATGTAGCGAGTGGTAAAAATCCGCATTATGGGAACGGGTCAATAACCTGAGATGGGGATATTTCCGGCGTAAAAAATTTAGCGATTTTGGGTAAATAGGGTATTCGAAAAAAGCTGCCGAATACTGCCCGAGTTCCAGATTTTGAAGATTTTCCAGCAGGAAAGCGTCGGAACGGTGCTCCACAATCAGCTCATCAAACGCGATACCTTGTGTCTTGAAATATTCCGTCCGGCACCTTATTTCTTTGGTGCTTCCCAAATACAGGTGTCGCGGATTTACCGCGCTGTCAGGAATGATATGAATTACCTTCACAGTTACCTCCGGGTATTACGTGTCCTATATAGGTAAAGCAATGCCATCAGCTACAAATGTGAAACATACCCCACCTACCGCCCGATTGACAGGCTATCGACCCAGCCGCTTACCACATGATCAAGCGTATTTCTTCGAATGTGTGCAGGACCGTGAACTCAGAATCATTGATAACGCCCTTTCGTTTTTCGAAGAGCAATAAATGCAAATGTAAATTCTCGGTCTACTCGATCCCAGCGTACGGCACGTTCGGTCGTATCTAAGTTCAATGGGCTGCAGAGAGTCAGGCCATTCCTCTCCGCAACCTGACAAAACCCCTCGATTTCGTGGCGTTGAAATACTTTCATTCGACCCATTTGGCTGCCATATGGATAAATACCGTTGCAATCAATGGGCTCCGACCAATAATCAGTGGATGTTAGCAATAGTCCGCCCGGTCGCAGAATCCTTGACATTTCTTTCACATAGGCGTCAATAGGGACGCCATGTTCAATGACCGAAATAGCGGTGATCGCCTGGAAAAAAGAAGCCGGGTAGTTAGTTTGAGTCAGGTCTTGCACACTAAAGCGAATTTTTTGCTGCGGATACTTACCAGGATCTATGGGGCGAATATCACATGCATAAAGTTTCTGGTACCCCAGCTTCGATAACCATTTCAAAATCACACTATTGATGCCACTCCCCACATCAACAACGGGTAACTCGCGACTACTTAACATCAGAACATAATAAAGTGACTTTAATGTATCCCAATTCTTTTGTTGGTCATGGTGGGATGGCAAGCCCAGCCAATGTGCCACAGTTGACGCGGCCATGATTTCCGCCCGTGATTGTAGCGCGCCACAATCACCAAGTCTCCCCATAAACTGTAAAATCTCACGATATTGAAACATGTTGAGAGGATGCTTGTAGACATTGTTTAGACTAGACGTCCTGTCTATTATTTGGGCCAGCATCTTCTGTAGTAATTCCATAGCTATGACTTCTCCATTACCTTTTAGCCATCCTATTACACACTATCGATGGGACAATCAGGTTTAATCCAGTCGCGCAGGCGCTGTG
Source organism: Dehalococcoidia bacterium (assembly GCA_003599745.1). GTDB lineage: Bacteria > Chloroflexota > Dehalococcoidia > Dehalococcoidales > SURF-40 > SURF-40. The sequence continues at coordinate 23,539 of QZJL01000040.1, forward strand.
ACTCAATCTCAAGAGCACGGAATTCGGTTTGCCATTCGCATTCATCAGAATGAGATGCCTTTACCTGCTCTATCGAAGACGCAATCTCCTCTGCGTTACTTTCCAGCGGGATGACGTTATTCGGATTTCCGAACTTGGCGGCGGTTATTTCTAGCTTGGGTGCGATGCGAAGGGAAATCGTCGGCACGCCTGAAAGCAGACCAAGTATGACGCCGTGCGCCCGCATACTTGCCAGTACACTGAAACTGGTTAGATACCGGCAGAACTCCGGAATAAAACCCGTTTCGGCTTCCCAGCTTCGAACATGTTCTCCATGGCTCTCAATCTTGCGGGTTGCTTCCAAATCGTATTTGCTCTGCAGGGAGATGAATTCTACTTGCCACCCTTTGCTGTGAAGTATTTTAGCCGCTGCAAGGAGTTCGTCGATTAGACCGCTGATATCGGGCACCCGTGGCCAGCGGCGAAACACAATCCCCACGGTTTTTAGGTTGTGCCGGTTCGCTTGGCAAAAAGTGTTTGCCAGTCTGATTGAAGGGTCGGTAGCAACCCTGACATTGTTTATCTTCAGTTTGTTGAGAATTTCTTTTGAGACGTCATCACGCACGCTGATTTCATTAAAATGGGAGAACAATTCGCGCGTTACCCAGCGCGCCCCAAAACCTTCTAGTGGGCCGACTCCGATGCAGAATGCGTAGGTGTTCATCCGCTTCCACCCCAAGCTGCCGAGCATTCTCCAGTAGCGGAAGGCGGGGCAGTATAAAAAGCCCCAGAGATTTCGGAAATTAACTGGCGGGAACGAAAAAAACTGCCCGCCGCCACCGAATATTACCTTCTTTAAATCATTGTTTGAAGGGCAGAGTATTTGTTCAGCCGGCTGGCATCTTATACCCGGAAACCACCGCTCAAGGTAACTTCCTTCGGGTGCGCTGACAACAACCCTGTCGAGAGAGACCGTCTGGTGTATTAGTTCAAGAATGTAAGACGACAGCAAATCATCACCGAAATTCCCCTGGCCGAAGTATCCGATAACGGCTATATCCCGTCGCTCGCTGCCGGTCCCGATGGCTTTCATTGAGAGGCCTCCGTAACAGGGTCGTAGGTAAAATCGGCGCCGTTTAGAATCCCGTCGCAGATTACATCCAGCCCCGGATAATGCCCCCGCGATAAGTCTTTTATGCTGGAGATTCCTAATCCGAAATAGATGCCTTTCCCCGGTGTTATGAAAGGCATGGGAATCATGCGCCTGGAAAAGAAATGGTAAGCATATTTCCGTGCGCGCTCGAGTTTTTCCGCACTGAGACCGGTCGCAAACGGCAACTCCTCCAGTATCCGGAAATATGCCGACGGTGAGGAAGCATCAATCGAAAAACCCTTATTGCGTATCCAGGCCTCACCGGCAACAATTACCGGGATACCCATGCTCGAAACTTCGATGCCCATCTTGGTGTTGTAGATGATGGCGGCGTTACATTTTGACACCACGGCATAACTGCTAATCTGGCTCTCGGGAGGAATTACAAACACGTTAGGTGGTAAAACCGGAAACTCTCTTTTGATTTCGGCAACCAGCGGCTGCCGCGAGGGATTAAAGCCCCGCACCTCAGCGGGGTGCACCCGGATAACCAGTTGTAACCCGGGCCGTTTTGCGAAATTGGCAATTGTCTGAAGCACCCAATCCAGCATACTGGGGAAGGCGTTGGAAGCGTAATGTAGCCTTGCGTCCCACATCACGCTGGTCAACATCGCAACCGTCGGGCGGTTAAAATCAATGCCAGTCTCCCTCTGAATTTCGTCGGTATTTTCCTGTGGCCTGTCGTGGAACCATATCCAGTCCTGTGTTCCCTGCCAGCGGCTTTTCAGATACTCTAGAATCTCCTTTTCGGTTTCAGAATTCCAGGGGATGTTTTCCCATTCGGCAACAGGTTCGGAGACCATCGTGTGATGGTAGGTATCTCCATGGCTAAAGATGAAACACTGCTTGCGGTAAGCCGAGCACCAGTTGACCACCCTGACACCGTTTTGCCGGCATACCTCGCCAATCAAGCCCTGCGGTACGTAAATCCCGTGGTTGAAGCAGGCGACATCATAACGGGTTCGTTTCAGCAGGTTCTGTAGTGAATATACCGTGAGCACCGACGCTTCTAGATAGCGCCGCAGCACCACTTCGCTCGTCGGGCTGTTTTCCAGGTCGCTCCGGGCGAAGTATCTCAGGTCGCCGGCCAGGGCATGCTCGCCCACCGCCAGATTATTCAGGCGAAACTCGCCGATTTGCTCTGGAGGAATGCTTGCCGCGATACGCCGCGCCTCATCAGCCTCCTCCGCCGTAACCAGCTGTCCGTACCAGTGTATAGGCAGGCCGAGTGGCTTGAATAATTTCTTCCCCTCCCACTGGCACGAATCGCAACGTTTCTGGGGGGTTTGCCGGACCAGTTGCTCTGGAGGAGTGACAGCGAAATCTGTCAACTGGCAAGCTGGCAGGAAACTATCGCATAACAGCACGTCCACCGAAGCTCCGCGTAAAGTCAACGCTGCCGCCAGCGCACTCTCCACTAGGGCGCCGCGCTGGTAGCCTCCCATACTGGTCGCAATCAAGACGCGCTGGCCGGCCCTGGCAGTCTGCTTGGCCGCTTGCCAGTAAGCTGATTCACTACGTATCAGCGAAGCCCAAATTGAGACTTCGCTCTTGATACCCAGCCGGCTGAAGACGCTCCGCTTGATATGCGAAAGAGGTTCAAGAAGGTTCATGATTTACTTCGCTTCATTTTCAGGCTTTTCAGGAACAGCCGGATTTCTTCTTTTAAAAAATGTCTTTCGTCCACCAGATGCATATAGGCCATATACGGTCCCAGGTGAGCGTTGGCGTAGCTGTTGCTCGGGGGCCGTATGCTCAGATGATAAATAAGACCGAGCGCGTGGCCGATGATGGGGAAGCGCGAATACCATGGTGGTTTCCCGTCAAAAAGGAGGGACTGTTGGCGCTTTATAGCTTGCTCGTGGTCTGGTGATACTCCGCCACCGGGCTTGGGCAGGCTCCCCGGATAGCGTCTGTACCACAGTTCACGGGGGATTTGCTTGAAGGTGCCATATACCGACGCCTCGAGCAGGAGCAACCGGTCGGGTGCGGTGAAGTCAGGGTAAACACCGCATTTGGCGATAACGCTTGACCGAAAAAGGCCATAGACCATGTTGCCGGCGCCGGACATTCTCGTACAGGCTGCCCGGATTCGTTCCATCTTGCTTAAGCCGACAGTTTCATACCGCGGCCAGCGCATCGGAAGTAATTCATCATTTGCCGAGATAGCCACTGCTATGGGATAGGCCAGTACCACCTCGGGGTCTTCATCAAGCGCACTTACCAGGGACTGGATCCACTCGGGATGCCAAACGTCATGGTCTCCGGCCCAGGCAAAGTACCGTCCGCGTCTTTTTTCGTACACGGTGCGGAAATTCCGGCACATTCCCAGGTTGCGCTCGTTGTGATAAACCCTTATGCGCTTATCCCTGGCGGCATACTCCTGGCATATTTCCAAGGTGGCGTCAGTTGAAGCATTGTCGGAAATAACAATCTCAAAATCCTGGAAAGTCTGGGCCAGCAGTGAGTCCAGCGCTTTCCGGATGTACTTTTCGCCGTTAAATACCGGCATCCCGATGGTAACGAGGGGGGAACTATTCACCGCGGGCTCCCTGCTCCGAGCTTTGTAAACGTTCTCGCCACCACTCGATAGTGTTTCTCAACCCCTTTTCCAGGTCATAATGAGGAACCCAGTCCGTGTTATTTTTTAACCGGCGGTTATCGGCGCAAATGAACATCGGGTCTTTGGCACTATACGGGATGGCACCAAGCAATATCAACTCAGGATGACCCAATATGGTGCCTATTCTTGTGACAACGTCTCTCACAGCAACCGGCCGGCCTGAACCGATGTTGACGGGTCCGGTAAGGCGGCTATTGGCGATGGCCCATATAGCTGATGCCACGTCTTCGACATGCAAATAGTCCCTGATTTGCTCTCCTTTGGTGGTCTTAATTTCCTGGTTACGTAAAAGCGAGCTTATAATGGAAGGGACTAAACGCCTTTCATCCTCGAAAGGCCCATACTGGTAGAAGAGGCGGGGCCAGGTAACCTCCATCCCGCTGGTTTCGCCGAAGTGTTGCAGAACCATTTGCAGCGCCAGTTTGCTGGCAGCGTAGAGGCTTTCCGGTCTGGTCGGACTGGTCTCGGAAAGCCGTCCTTTGCTGGTGTCATACTCAAAACATGTTCCCACCCCGACAAAACGCCGGCAACCCGCTTCCCTTAAAGAAGACGCCAGGTGCAGACTGGCAGCCAGGAGGGTCATATTATCCTCGGCACCGAGGTATTTCCCGGGAACAGCATACCACGCCAGGTGAATGCACATCTCCGGCTTAATCTTTTGTAAGTGGGCATCCAACTTGTCGAATGCCAAGAGATTACATCGCACTAGATGCAGTTTTTGGATAATGTCCTTGATTCGCCAGGGGTCGCTATTTTCCCGCACCAGGGCAAAGACTTCACAGCCCTCGCGCACCAGGAGCCTGGCAAGGTGCGAACCGATAAAACCGGTGGCACCGGTTAAAAAAACTCTCATCCACCCCTACCCCTCAACTATGTTTCACCGCCCAGTCATACGGGATATGATTTTTTAACGGGTCAAGTCGCATGCTGCGCAAGGGGTCATGCACATGCGTGCAACAATTGGCTACCATTGCGTAGGGTTCGCTCATTCCCTTGAACCCGTTCCATACTTCCGGGGGAATTACAACCAGCGAGTAGCTGTCCTGACCGAGAAAAATCTCCACCAGCGACCCTTTGGTTGGGGATTCTTTGCGCTCGTCGTAGAGCACCAGCTTGATGCGCCCGAAGATGCAGGCATAGCTTAGCGTCATCTCGCGGTGCTGGTGCCACCCCTTTATCACATCCTTATAGATGGTTGAGAAGTAGATTTCACCGAACTTTTGAAAATGACTGTCCGTTGCCCTTAACATGTGGAAAATGGTTCCTCGCTCATCGGGGATGCGTCGCAGGGGGATGACTTTCACCCCTTCGATTAGACGGTCGCCGCTGAGTATTTTCACACCGTCGGTTATATTCACATTTGAACTCATATTATTTCCACCTCCGGGATAGGGACGATGAATTTCCCGCCTTCCCGCTGGTATTCAACTTGCTGTTTTAATACTTCGTTGGCGATGTTCCAGACCAGCAGCAGCGTGTAATCTGGCTTGTCTTGCTGCAGTTTTTCTATCGGATATATCGGCAGGCGTACTCCCGGCACGTAGCGCCCCTGCTTGTAGGGGCTGCGGTCTACCACGAAATCCAGGATGTCCGGGCCAATGCCAAAATAGTTTAGCAACACGGTTCCTTTGGCGGCTGCCCCGTAAGCTGCCAGCCGTTTCCCCTCTTTTTTCAGTTTGAACAGGGTGTTGCGTAGGGAGCTTTTCAGGGTTTCAACGCGCTGGCCGAAGCTCCGGTAGAACTCGATGCGGTCCATCCCTGCCTTTTCTTCCTCGTCCAGCAGGTTAAGTACGTTGGAGCCTGGACGTTCCGTGTCGTGGGTGACAAACAGCCGCAGCGTGCCGCCGTGAATGGGGATTCGCTCCACGTCTTGAACGATGAGTCCGTGCCGCCGGAACAGGCGGTCTACCGCCGTCAGGGAAAAATAGCAGAGGTGCTCGTGATAGATGGTATCGAATTCATAGTGGTCAATCAAGTCTTTCACATAGGGAACTTCAATTACGGCCACGCCGTTATCTTTCAGCAAAATTTTGATTCCTTGCACGAAGCCGTTGGTATCGGCGACGTGTGCCAGCACATTACAGCCGTGAATGACGTCGGCGCGTTCGCCACGCTCCCTGAGTTGAAGCGCCAGCTTTTCGCCAAAAAATTCGCAAAGGGTGGGGATACCCTTCTCTTCCCGGGCGACCTTGGCGATGTTGGCCGCCGGTTCGATGCCCAGCACCCGGATGCCTTTTTGCTGATAGAACTGTAGCAGGTAACCATCGTTGCTGGCGGGTTCCACCACCAGGCTGTTATTGTCAAGGTGGCGCGTGCTAATCAGGCGTTTAGTAATTTCGGCAGCGTTTTGCACCACCGTGTCGGAAACCGAGGAAAAATAAAGGTATTCCCCAAACAACTTCTGCGGCGGCACCGTTTCCGTAATCTGCACCAGTGAACATTCGGGGCAAAAGACCACGTCAAGGGGGAAAATTTCCTCGGGCTTATCCAGTTCTTCGGGCGTGAGCAGGGCGTTGGCCAGCGGCATACTGCCCAGCGACAGCACTGGCAGCAGCCCGGTGTGCCCACAGGAACGACAGGCGGGTTTTATCTTTGTGTTAATCATTAGCGTCCTCCGTCTTTTGCCACCGGAGCGAGCTGTCGAGGCGGCCGGCATCGAGCAGATACTTTAGTTGCTTGAGCCGGGTGAACCTGCGCCCGTTAAAATCTTCCAGAGTCAGGGATACGTGCTGGAAAGCGGCGTATAGCTCTTTCGCTCCGAGCCGGGCATTCCATTTGGCTTTAAAATCGGTGAGCGTTCTGGCCAGTTTGCTGAAGTCCACCCGGTAATTGCGGGGGTCAGGGCCGCTTTCTCCGGCATATTCGACTTCGCAATCCGGCACCGTCTCCCGCACAATCGCGGCAAGGTCTCGTACCTGGTAATTCTCGCCATTGACGCCGACATTAAAGGCCTGGCTGTGAATTTTTTTCTCGTTGGCGCTGAGGACGGTAGCGAAGGCTCGGGCAATGTCCTCGATGTGCACGATGGGTCGCCAGGGGGTGCCGTCGCTCATGATACGGATTTTTCCGGTAGTATAAGCCCAACAGACCAGATTGTTGAGCACCACGTCGGCCCGCAAGCGAGGCGAGACGCCGTAGGCGGTGGCGTTGCGCAGGAAAACCGGGCAGAAGCTGCTATCGGCCAGTTTGGCGATATCTTCCTCCGTGCGTACTTTGGATAGGGCATAGGGCGTTATCGGCCGCATAGGAGCGGTCTCGGTTAATATTTCATCGCCGTTTGCTGCTCCGTATAGGCTGCATGAAGACGAATACAGAAAGCGGCGCACGCCGGTTTCTTTCGCCATTTTTGCCAGGTGAACCGAAGCCAGATGGTTAATATCATAGGTCAGCTCGGGGTTCAGGCTACCGAGGGGGTCGTTGGACAATGCCGCCAGGTGCACGACGGCATCAATTCCCGTCAAGTCTTTGACGGTTACATCGCGGATGTCTTTTTTGATGGACGTGACCTTGTTATCGCCCGGGCCTTCGAGGGTGCATTCTTTGAAAAAATAAGTATCCAGGCCGATTATTTGATGGCCTGCCGCCTGCAGGATTGGCACCATAGCCGACCCGATATACCCGTTATGACCCGTCACCAGTACGCGCATCCGTTTACTCCTGCCAAATCTTCCAGGGTGCCTTGCCGTTTTGCCACAGGTTTTCTAGTAGTTGCACATCGCGCAGCGTATCCATGCACTGCCAGAAACCTTCGTGTTTATAGACTGCCAGTTCTCCACCGGCGGCAAGTTGTCTCATCGGTTCGTGTTCCCAGTGGGTGGCATCCCCCTCGATGTAGTCCACCGCCCCAGGTTCCAGCACGAAGAAACCGCCGTTTATCCAGCCTTCGCCAATCTGGGGCTTTTCTTCAAAGTGGCTTGCCAGGTCGCCGTTTAGAGTGATGCCGCCGAAGCGGGCCGGCGGGCGCACCGCGGTAACCGTTGCCAGCTTGCCCCGGCGGCGGTGAAACTCAACCAGGCGCTTGATATCTATGTTCGCGACCCCATCCCCGTAGGTGAGCAGGAAAGGCTCCTTGCCGATAAACCCGGCAGCGTGCTTGACCCGGCCGCCGGTCTGGGTATTCAGCCCGGTATCCAGAAGATGCACCGTCCAGTCTTCGGTTTCGCCATTGTGGCGGGTCACTTCACCGCTGGCTAATCTCACGCTCAAGCTGTTTGTCCGGTTGCAGTAGTTAACAAAGTAGTCCTTGATGACTTCGCCGCGGTAGCCGAGGGCGATGATAAACTCATTAAAGCCGTAAGCGGCATAGCTTTTCATAATGTGCCAGAGAATCGGGCGTCCCCCGATTTCAACCATCGGCTTCGGAATTTCAGTTGTTTTTTCCGATAGACGGGTGCCAAGTCCACCTGCCAGGATTACCACTTTCATAACTACTCTCCGCACCGGAATGCAAGTCTATTATAATACAAGACTCCTTAACCTGTAATATGTTACGTCTGTCTCTGCTTGATAGTTCCTACTAGGTGACGGTATTCGTGCACGCTGCGTTCCCGCACGACCGGCCTGCTGAGCAATTTCCCGGCGATTGCCCCGGCGAGCTTCAGCGGGTTTAAGGTCATGCGGTTTTCGGCTGCGCCGGGAACCGTAAGATTGGTGTAGGGAATGCCGAGCACCTGCCATTCCTTCACATCATAATATTCCCCCATAATAGAGCTAACAGTGGTGAGCTGGTCGTTATGCTTGGAACGGTCGCGGTTATGGCTGTAAAGGTACTGGCACTCCAGTTCCGCCAGCTTGCGGATATATCCCGTGACCTGTTCGGTCGTCATCTCCTGGAAGGAAATCATGTTGATGGCTAAATCAACCTTGTTCAACTTCATTTGATTAAAGAAAAAGTCCGGCAGAAAGGTGAAATCATATGACTGGTAGCTGTCGAGCAACTGCCCCTCGGGCTTGTCGCCGTAAATGAGCATCGCCGCCTTCGGGAAAAGCGCTTTGAGATAGACGGCGGAAAACAGCAGTGTCTGGGGCAGGTCGAAAATGATGTAGCAGGTGTTCGGGAAAATGGTCTTGAACTGGTAGGCAAAGCCTCCCCACCCCGCGCCGATTTCAATTGCTACCCTCCGCTCATCGCTCCGGTTACGGAAGTCATCAAGCAGTCCGGCCTTATTCATGGCGATGAGGGTTTCGTAAAACTTGAGGGTGTCGAGGTTTACCAGCGCGCCATCAACTACGTGGCCGAAGCCTCCCAGTAGCGGCGATTCGGGCACGAATAAACCCTCCCCGTCCAGGTGCTTCAGGGCGTGCAGCTTATTTACGAAGGGTTCGCTCTTGTGGGCGTGATGGTCGCGGTACTCGTAAGAGCGGATGCCACTGATGTGGTGGCAGTGCTCGCGCAGCTTCTCGATTATCAGGGGGGAAGCGTCGAGCATATAGGTAAACCCCGCCAACTCCTCCGCCCAGTAGTCGGAGGGATGATTGCCAAGCTTCTGCGCCTGCTCCAGCATTTCTACCACGCGGTCGCGAACGTGAAGATAGTAGCGGAATACCTCGCTCTGCCTGGCGGTTTCAATGGCGTTTTGCAGGGCGTTACTGCTCACTTTTCACCTTTTCTCTCTCCGGCAAGCGAGAGCCAATTTCCGAGTTTATTTGCGCGGCGCTTTTCCCCCTGGCCGCAAGCTCAATTGCCCGGGCGGCAACCTCCCCGGCGGAAAGCTCTAACCCGTATGGTCTTATAAAATCCAGGATGAATTTGCGCCGGTTTTCTCTTTTGGCGTCTTTGCCGTCCAGCAAGTCGGCGATAACGCTGGTCGCTTGCTCCACAGTTTCCGCTTGTTCATACACGCCGGCATCCAGGATATATTGGAAATGGACTGCCCGGGAAGCGTTGGTATTGCGGTACTCATCAACCAGGAGGGTGATGACCGGGCAGTCGGCTATAACGGCGTCTACCATCGCGGTGGTGTTCAAACCCGCCGCGCAGACCGCATAGCGCAGCGAGGCCGCGAACTCGGCAAACGACCCGGGGGTATCTGGCAACTGGTTATCCCTGAGCCAGACTTTAACGTTGGGTGCCGATATCTTTTTATAGACTTCCTGGTTAGCGCCATGGGGGCGGGCGAGAATGGTCATTTCCCCTAAGCGTTTGTCCGTGGCGTTTCGCAAGCTGGCAGCCAGCTTCTCTACCAGCCAGGTTTCGTCACGGGCGATGTTCGCCGACGAACCCAGATAAACGATAAATGGCCTGACGGGGTCAAGCCCGACTCGCCGGCAGAACTCGTCTCTCGGTATTGTCGGTAAGCTGGCATCGAACCACTTGTCCAGAAACGGCGAGCCGGTAATTACTATCTTATCAGCCGGGACATGGTGGATGGAAGCTGCTTCCCCGGCCTGGGCGCGGTTCCACGCAAGTGTAATATCGGGAATGGCGTGGAAAAGCCCCTTGGTCGTGAGGTTATCCCAACTTAAAACCGGCACCACCGTTGGTATGCCCAGGGATTTGGCGGCTTTGACGTATTCCACTTCTTCGGAAAAACGCATGTCAACCGGCGATGCCACCACCACGTCGGGGCGGTTTTCCTTGAGCCAGCGCTTGATTTGTGTATCGGGCGGGACGAGGCGTTCAAATGTTCTGAGGGCTGACGCCACCGGTCTGCTCGCAATAAATTTCCGGGCGAGCTTTGACCTCTGGACGGCCAGCTTAACGTAGGGGTGCTGGTAATTTTGCCATCTTTTGGTATAGAACTCGTCCTGGTCTTGGCGGTGAAGGTAGCTTGAGTAGCTGAGCAGTTCACGCGAGGCGAACAGCGGGCGTCGCCAAAGTCCCTTCCGGCGTAGCGACCAGCCGGTGGTCAAATTTTTATTGGCGGCCAGGCAGGCCTGCACCGGAGTGTCGGGGTAATTCTTGCTCCACCCATTGTCAAATAGAACCAGAACCCGGTGTCCATCAGAGTACAGGCTCTTTACCACCGACTCGTGGTAGGTAAAGTGAGAGATTGAGCGCATTACATAAAGAATTTTCATTTCATTCGTAGCTGGAAGCTTGTCCTGATGCCTTGGCTAAAGATTTTTGCCCTCTTTTGAAATCTTGTCATCTGATAGGTCAGGTGGAAGAATCCACTTTCTATGGGTCGAGTCAAAAGTAGCAGCGGAGTTGTCCCTGAAACGGCGATGGCAAAATAGACAATCTTCCGATAGATGATGCGCTATCATAGATTTTCTGAAATTAATGATACCTTGGCTGTTGAAATGATAACCTTTAAATATATTGCCTATTTCCGGGTTAAAGGGGAGATGACAGCAGTAGCTTATATCACCGGTAGGACTGATATAAACTTTATTCCAGGGGTATTGACAAATTTCTTTTTTGAATGTTTCAGAACCTGGGTTAAGTATTAAAGGAAGATGTATCGAAAAAGGGAAATCATCCTTGCTGATGAACTCTGCAAGAAAATGTTTTACAGCCGGGCTGCTACTGACAAGGGATGTTAATGAGCTTGAGCCGTGGGCGTTTCCGGGGCTAAAGTTCAGAAACGTAGGCTTAACCTGTTTAGCAAACTGAATTACTTCCTGAACCTTGCTCAAATTTTCTTCAAATAAAACATAGCTCAGCGTAAACGGAATCTTTTGTGCATTTAATAAATCAATCCCGCTCATCATCTTGTCAAATTGCTTCCTGGTCCCGTTTGTGGTTCGTTCAAAGGATTCATAATCAAGACCATTAAGACTGATATTCAAATCATCAATCGACTTTAAATCGTTTATTCTTTCTTTGATTAAGGTCCCGTTGGTAGACATTTTCAAACGAAAGTTTTTGCTTTTTGCGCTCGTTACGATTTCAGAAAATTCAGGGTGAGCCGTAGGCTCTCCACCTTGTAATGCGATGGTTCCGATATCTTTACCGAATTTGTCTAGAATGCGATTGAAATCCAGAACACTCATTGTGGGTGCATTATCAAAAGCGTCTTTATCCTGAAGTAACCACTGGCAATATGAGCATCTAAGATTGCAACGGAAAGTGATGTATATGTGAAATGAAGGTGGCACATAGCGAATTTTGGCTTTACGCCCGTAGGATTGTTTTATTAAATCTGACCTTCTGCGCTTTTTGTATTGTTGGCTATGGCGCTTAATATCCAAGGGGTCGAAAAGTAAGTTTAAAAGAAATATTGCTTCCGGTTTTGAAACGAGCATTTCAGACACTTTTTTTTTGAAGTTCATCGCATGGAATCCTCATGGTGCGATTGATTAGGCTCACGAAATTTAAAAGATGCACTTCCCCATCTTAGACATAATCTTCCCGGGCTGAAGAACACGGATATATTTGAGATCGATTTCATATTAACATTCCCTATCGAGTGTGTAGCCAATTACCTTCGCCGGCACACCTGCAAGAATGCAACCATTTGGAAAACTCTTCGTCACAACCGACCCGGCGGCAACAATACAATTGTCCCCTAAAGTAACACCGCCTATTATTGTGACTCCTGATGTAATAAAAGATCCGGCACCTATTCTAATATCATAACCTTGAGTTGGCACTTGTTCGGATTTCGGTTGTTTTAGCTTTCCGCCTTCAAAAGCGTGTCTTCCAGTAATGAACATGCAATTATAGCCAATAACCGTCCCTTTGCCTATGTATATGTGGCCACTTCGTGTATTGAAAATGGCATTGACAGTTGTCCGTTCTTTCGCTCTTTCCCAATGAAGCCGTTCAGCCGGGCCGTGTATGAAGTGCCGATAATAATGCGCAAAACCTAAACCGGAAAGGTAATTAATAATAAATTCCTTGACTTTCACAGATTTCAACCTTCTATCATTCTCTAAACAATGATTTCCATTTTAACAAAGGTCGCATCACCCCAGCCAAATTCTCGGCATAGTCTCCACGAGCGGAGGGTTCGGTCATCGGGTCGAATATCTGGAAAGTGATTGTATCCCTTACTCGGACGAATTGAAGTTTTATTCCTCTGGAGTTGAAAATCGTGATTCCTACTGTATATTCCCCTTCAGCCAGCAAGTTTGGCGGAATAAAGACCTCGGAAAAATAGTCTCCAATTTGTTCCTGCCTAGTTTCAGAAGGCTCAATAGTTGAAAATGCACAGACGCCCTGCGTGAAAAAGAGAGCGGCACAGCGGAACGACAGGCCGGGTTGCCCAATGTGATAGCCGATACGTAGTGTTAACGGCTCATGCACTTCAACCACCGAAGCCGGTGTGCCGTCTGCCTTGAGCAACTTGATTGAGGTGAGTCTTAGCTCGTCGGTGCCCGGCGCTTCCTCCAATTCCCAGGTTCTCTGCCCGCCCACCCCGGCTTCACCGTTCAGGTAGGCGTTGGTCACGCTGACCGAATGCCCGTCCTGCACCAGCCGCCCGTTATCCAGCAAAATAGCCCGCGGGCACAGGCGGTTGATGGCTGCCATGTTGTGGCTCACGAATAAAACCGTCCGCCCCTCTTTTGAGACGTTCTCCATTTTGCCCAGGCATTTCTTCTGGAACTGGGCATCGCCCACCGCCAGCACCTCATCCACCAGCAATATCTCCGGCTCGAGATGGGCGGCTACCGAAAACGCCAGGCGCACCTGCATGCCGGAGGAGTAACGCTTTAAAGGAGTATCTATAAATTTCTCGACGCCGGAAAATTCCACAATCTCGTCGAACTTGCGCTTAATCTCGTATCGCTTCATTCCCAGTATGGCGCCGTTGAGATAGACGTTCTCCCGCCCGGTCAGCTCGGGGTGAAAACCGGTGCCCACTTCCAGCAGGGCGCTTACCCGCCCGCGGATTTCGGCGCCGCCCTCGGTTGGCTCGGTGATGCGGGTGAGAATCCGCAGCAACGTGGTTTTGCCCGCCCCGTTACGGCCGATGATGCCCACCACCTCGCCTTGTCTGACCTGGAAAGAAACGTCCTTGAGCGCCCAGATATAGTTATCCGGCTTCGTAGCCTGCGTGCTTCCGTCTCTGAAACGCCGGAAAGGGCTCAAAAGGGCATGTGACAGGTTTTCCTGCAGGTTGCGGTAGCCGACAAACTGGCCGGTTCGATAGAGCTTGCCCAGGTTTTCAGCTTTGATGGCGAAATCGCTCATGTCACAGCACGTCCGCAAACTCTTTTTCACGGTGACGGAAATAGTAAAGCCCGGAGACCAGCAGCAGGATAACAATCGCCGCTGACACGGCAATCAGGTAGCCGGGAGGCTCCGTCCCCAGTAGCGTCCAGCGGAAGCCTTCGATGACGCCGGCCATGGGGTTCAGCCCGTAGAAAGTCTGGAAGCGCTGCGGTAACAGGCTGGCAGGATAGACAACCGGCGAAACGAACAGGCCAAGCTGAATCAGGAACGGGACGATATGCCCGATATCGCGGTATTTGGCGTTGATGGCCGAGAGCCATAAACCTATGCCCGCTGCCGTCAACATTGCCAGGATGATAAATACTGGCAGCCATAACATTCTTAAAGTAAGCCCATAGCCGAAGTAAAACATCAGGCCGACTAAAACTAGAAAGCCGATGAGAAAATCAACCAGGGGCGGCAGAATGCCGGAGAGGGGCATCGCCAGCCTGGGGAAATAGACCTTCTTCACCAGGTTGGCTTCGCTGACGAGACTGTTCGAGGAAAGGGCAACTCCCTGGGCAAACAGGTTCCAGGGAAGCAAGGCGGCGTAGCTGAAGAGGGGATAAGGAGTACCTTCTGAAGAAACTCCGAGCAGGTTACCGAAAAAGAGCGAAAATACCACCATCATCATGACCGGCTGGATGATTGCCCAGGCGAAGCCGAGCACCGTTTGTTTGTAGCGTACCTTGATTTGCCGCCAGGTGAGGAAATAGAACAACTCGTGATAAGCCCACAAATCTCTCAGGTGGACGGGAACCCAACCCCTTGATGGTCGAATCCTGATAACCGGCTCAGATATAATGCTTTTCATTCGTCGCTGCTTTTAATTCCCTAATTGCAAACCGGCAGTTTCTCGGGCCGTCAGCGCTTCGATGGTCTCTCTTAGCCCCTCCTCGAACCTATACTCGGGCTGATAGCCGAAACCCGCTGCCCGGGAGATATCCGCTAGGCTGTGCCTGATGTCTCCCGAGCGGGGCTTGCGGTAGGCGAGTTTCATTTTTTTTCCGCCGAGGCGGATGATGAGCTTCGCCAGGTCGTTGATTGAGCTTTTTTCGCCGGTGCCGATATTAAAAACCCCGTTAGCATCGCTTTCCGCCGCCAGCAGGCTTGCCCTCACCGCATCTTTAACAAAGGTAAAGTCACGGGTCGCCTCGCCGTCGCCGAAAATTTCCGGCGGCTTGTTCTTTAAGACGCTGGTCAGGAATTTCGAAATCACGCCGGAGTATTCCGAATTCGGGTCCTGGCGCGGCCCGTAGACGTTGTAATAGCGGAGAACCGCGGTGGGCAAATCGTAGGCCTGGCTGAATACCGTGCAGTAATATTCTCCGGCGAGTTTTGATACGGCGTATGGTGACTTCGGGTTAGGCAGGATGTCTTCGTGCTGGGGAGCTTCGCCGGTGTCACCGTAAACCGCCGCCGAAGAGGCGAAAACCACTTTCTTCACCTTGCTGCGCCGGGCGGCCAAAAGCACGTTCAGGGTGCCGGTGGCGTTCACCTCGTGGGTGAGCCTGGGGTCGGTAAGGCTTTTCGGCACGCTGGCGATGGCCGCCAGGTGGAAAACATATTTTGCCCCCGAGAAAGCACTCTCCAGCCGTGACAGGCTGGTGACACTGTCTATGATGAGCGTTGCCTTGCCCTCCTTCAGGTGGCGTGCGATATTAGATTCTTTCCCGCTGGAAAGGTCGTCGATGATGGTGACCCGATGGTCCCGGTTTACCAGCTCATCGACGAGGTGCGACCCGATAAACCCGGCGCCGCCGGTAACGACCGTCTTTATCATGGTTATTCCTTATCCGCCTTCACCACGTCCAGTATACGTTCCGCCAGGTTCTCGCCGTCAAGCCGGTGATACGCCAGGGCTTCCGCCGGCGTGCCGCAGGCGGGGAAGCCTTCCACCGCGAACTTGTGAAATTTCCTGGCGCGCAGCTTTACCGAGGAAAGCGATGCGTTCAGCAGGTTGTCTCCCAGGCCGCCATAAGGCGAGTGGTCATCCAGCACGAAGATATTAGAACAATCCCCGGTTACCGCCTCAAACCAGGCTACGTCAACCCGGTTCAGCCAGGGCATATTGACCACTTTCAGGGCGAAACCCTTTTCGGCCAGGAGTTCGCCCGCCAGCAGTACCTCGTTCAGCATCACCGGGCCGTAGGCGAAGATGGCAGCGCCGTTGCCATTACGCAAGACACAGCCCTGTCCCGGTTCGAATTTATAATTTGCCGGCAGGGCGATGGTGCGCGGCGAGGGCGAAATCACCAGCCGCAGCATGCAGTTTTCTTTGGCTTCGTTGACGCACCACTCCAGTGCGAGCGCCGTCTCGGTGGCGTTGGCGGGCTCGATAGCGACCAGGTTGGGCATAGCGCCCAGCAGCGAAATGTCGCGCAGGCTCTGGTGAGATTGCCCCGGCCCGGCGGGGATGAGACCGGCGTAATGGCAGACATAGATGATTTTTGTCCCTTCGGTCGAGTTGGTGTAAATCTGCTCGTTGGCTCGCGACGCCAGGAAAACCCCGAACGAGTTGACGATGGGCAAAAAGCCCTGGAGCGCCAATCCTCCGGCGGTAGACACCATATCCTGTTCGGCGATGCCGTTTTCGATAAACCTGTCAGGGAACTTCGCTTCGAAGAAACGCAGGCCGCAGTCCGCCGCCAGGTCGGCATCCAGCACCACAATGTCCGGGCGCTTTTCGCCAAGCTTCGCCAGCGCCTCGCCGTAGGCGTCCACCACCTTTTCGGCGGTATCCTTGAGGCGGGTGGTGCGCCTTCCCCTGGTCTCAATCAGTTCGTTGGTAAGCGGCTCAAGCCCGGCTTCCCCCAGTTTTCGGTTGATTCTTTCAGCAATCTCGGCGTGCGCCGCTTCGAAAGCGTCATCGTCGGGTGCGCCGGAGTGCCAGCGGTAAAGACCGCCGCCGTCTTTCAGCGCCTGAGGTCCTTCCATGAATGAGATGCCTTTGCCCTTGACGGTGTCGGCGATGAGGGCCTTCGGTCTATCGGTGACATTCTCGAACTCGCGGAAAATCTTTTCTAGCTGCGCGAAGTCGTGGCCGTCGCCGCGGGCGGCATGCCAGCCGAAATCCTCGAATTTTCTTTGCAGGTCGCCGAGATTGATGACTTCTTTCACCGGCCGGTCGGTCTGAATCTTGTTGCAATCTACGATTACCTGTATATTGTTGACCTTTTGGTGCGCTACTGTCTGGAGGGATTCCCAGATTTGCCCTTCCTGGAGCTCGCCGTCGCCGGTCATGACGAAGACCCCTCCGCCGTGGCCGCTCATCTTCTTGGCTATTGCCATGCCCTTTGCCTTGGAGATGCCCATACCCAACGAGCCGGAGTTGGCTTCGACGCCCGGCGTGCCGACATCGGGGTGGCCGCAGGTGCCGCCGAACCGCCTCAAGTTGATGAACTTTTCTTTGGGCAAAAGCCCCAGCGAATATAGCACGGCGTAGAAACCGGGCACGTCATGCCCCTTGGAGGAAAAATAAATATCGCGGTCGGGGTGTTCCAGCCCCAGTTTTGCCGTGTTCATTACCGAATAATAGAGCGCCACCACGATGTCCAGCGAGCTTAGAGAAGAGCCGAGATGTCCCGAGCCGGCGCGCTTTACCATGTTAAGGGCATTAAGGCGGCACATGTCGGCGATTAACTCAAGTTTACGGTAGTAGTCAATCCCGGCGGCACTTACCCGCTGGAACTCCTGTATGGGTACGAGCCTGATTTCCGGCATTACCGTCTGGGCTCCTTGATGGGATAGGGGTCCTGGGGAACTTCCGGCAGCTTCGCCTGGCCGGTGCGTACCAGTTCCTCGGCTACCAGCCAGTCTTCGGGCCGGTTAATGTCGAACCCTTCGTAGCCCTTCGTGAGAAAAGGCATCACCACCTTGCCGGCGATGGTGCCCTCCTCGAAGACGACGCGGCTCCAGGCAATCTCTAAGCTCGCGTTCTGGGCGTAGACTTCGGGCAGGCTCTGGTAGGGCGTGCTGTGAGCGGGCAGCCCGGCGGGGCTGTCGAGAAGCGGGCGCATGCGATTACCGTTTACCAGCCACATCTTGGCGGGGTGCTGGCGGCATTTTTCCACTGCCCGCAGCGAATCAACTCTGTTTTGCGAGATGAATTCGCGCCGCGCCCGCCTGATGGTCGCCGGCTGGCGGAAGGGGCTGGTGGGGCGCAGGATGGCAAAGCAATCATAATTTTCGCCCTCGTCGGCGAGCCGTACCAGGGTGTATTTCACCCACTCGATGTCCGGGCTGAGCTCACCGGCGAACTGCTTTGGCCGGAGGAAGGGCACATCAGCGCCGTAGTAGCGGGCGATGGCGGCGTAACGCCGCGAGTCGGTTGATACCACCACCCGGCTAAATACGTCGCTTTCAAGAACGGCGGCGATGGCGTAAGCCAGGAGCGGGTGGCCGCCGAGCGGCCTGATATTTTTGTGGCGCACCCGCTTCGAGCCGGCTCTGGCCGGGATGAGGGCGATAGCGGTCAGTTTTCTGGTCATATGAGAAACCCTATGCCGTTTCCGGTTGAATATTAATATAAATATCTTTAAGTTCGGAATAGACGTCCAGCGCCTCCGTGCCCGGCTCGCGCCAGCCGTTGCCGGAGTTTTTCACCCCGCCGAAGGGCATGTGCGGTTCGCTGCCGTAGGTACCGGCGTTGACCACCGCCACTCCTGCCTGGACTTTATGGCTGAATTCCAGCGCCCGGTTAAAGTTTTGGGTGTGAATGCAGGCTGTCAGTCCGTAAGGCGAGTTGTTGGCCAGTTCCAGCGCTTCCTGGAAATCCCGGGCGCGATAAAGGCAGGCCACCGGGCCGAATAGCTCAGAAGTGGAAATTTCGCTGTCGGGAGCGGCGTTCTCAATCAGGGTAGGAGCTATGTAAAAACCGTTACGATGTGCGGGGTCGGTGAGCCGCTTGCCGCCGGTAAGAATTTTAGCCCCCGCCCTGCGCGCCCGTGCGACCGTGCCGAGTATGTTGCTTAGCTGTTCTCCGTTGATGACCGGGCCGAAGTCATCGCTGTCCGCCGTGCCCACTTTCAGCTTGGCGGCTCTCTCCACCAGATTCCGGCGGAATTTATCATAGACGCTGCTGAAGATAATGATGCGGCTGGCGGCGGCACAGCGCTGGCCGGCGTTTGAGAAGGCCGAAAGAAGCACCCATTTGGCGGCGTTTTCCAGGTCGGCATCGTCACAGACCACCATCGGGTTCTTGCCGCCAAGCTCCAGCGACACCTTTGCCATGCGTTCACCGGCGATACCCGCAATCTGCCGCCCGACGGCGGTCGAGCCGGTGAAGCTGATGAGGTCAACTCCGGGGTTTTTCACCAGCGCCGCCCCGGCCTCTTCGCCGTACCCCTGGATGATATTGAGCAGTCCGGCGGGCAATCCCGATAGACGGGCAATCTCGCCGAAAATCCAGGCGGTGACGGGCGTGTCCTCGGCGGCCTTGAGGATGGCGGCGTTGCCGCAGACGAGCGCCGGAAATACTTTCCAGGCGACGTTGGCGATGGGGGTGTTGGCGGCCACAATCAATCCAGCAACACCGACCGGCTGGCGCACCGTCATGGCGTATTTGTTCGGCGTGCCACTGGTGGTGGTCCTGCCGTAGAGCCGCTGGCCTTCGCTGGCATAAAAAAGCCCCAGGGCGATAGCGCCGCCGGTCTCGCCCAGGGCGTCTTTTAATGATTTGCCGGTCTCGGCGGCCACGACTTGTGCGACCTCTTGCTGGCGTGCCTTTAAGCCAAGCACGATGTCGTGGAGCAGCATGCCGCGTTGGACGGCGGGGGTATTCGCCCAGACGGGCTGCACTTTGCGGGCGGCCTTCACCGCCCTGGCGATGTCTTTTTCATCGGAGCGTGCCGCCCGGCAGAGAATTTCGCCGTCAGCCGGATTAAGCTTATCGAAAAGCTTTCCTGATGCCGCCGGGAGTTCTTTGCCGCCAATCCAGTTCGGAATTTCCGTAGGGAAAGTCCTTTTTTGCGGTCTCACCATGCCGTCCACCCGCCATCAATTACCAGATTCGAGCCGGTCATATAAGAAGAAGCAATCGAGATGAGAAATATGACCGCTCCGTTATACTCGTCCTCGCGCGCCATCCGTCCCAGCGGCACCCGGGCAATGTAGCCTTCCAGAAAGTTCTCATCCTGGTCATTGAAAACCCCGCCGAAAGTGAGGGTGTTGACGCGTACGTTCTTCGCTGCCCAGTAGGTGGCGAGGTAGCGGGTCAGGTTAAAGAGCGCCGACTTTGACGCCGAGTAGGCCACCGGCTTGAAGAACGGCGCGCCGCCTTTATTGCGGTATTCGTAAAGGCGCTGGTCGGGCGAGACCAGGCCGTACATCGAGCTGATGTTAATGATTGAGCCACTTTGGGCTTTGGCCATCTCCTCGCCAATCACCTGGCAGCACAGGAAAACCCCCTTTACGTTTACCGCCATCACCGAGTCCCAGGAGCTTTCCGGGTAACTCTCGAAAGGCCCGTTCTCGCTGGTGGGGGCACCGGGCGGCGAGTCCAGTGCGGCGTTGTTGATGAGGGCGTTCGGGACTCCCCAGGTTTTTTTCACGTTTGCCAGCGCGGTTTCGATTGAACCGCGCCTAGTAATATCAACCGCCGCAAAAAGCAGGTTTTCATCTTTGGCACGACTGCCGAATCTTTCGGCGACTGTCTTTTCGTCTACTTTCTGGTCAAAGACTGCCACTTTTGCTCCCCGGTCAGCTAGCGCCAGGCTGAACTGCCGGCCAAGCTGCCCCAGGCCGCCGGTAACCACCACAATTTTTCCGTTTATGTCGAAGAGGTCTTCGGACATATTAGTTATTCCTTACCGTGAGCCAGCACCCGCTCGAACAAATCGCATACCTCGCGCACCGCGCCCCGACCGCCCGGCAGGTTGGTGCGGTAAATGGCGGCGGGAACGACCTCCGGCTGAGCATCCTGCACCACGATGGGCAGCCCCACGTGGCTTAGGCACTCAAGGTCGTTATAGTCATTGCCCACGAAGGCCACCTGCTCCAGAGAGAATCCCATTTCACCGGCCACCTGGTTAAGGGCGGCGCACTTGTCGGCGCAGTTCTGGAGGCAACGGATGCCCAGCTTGCGGCTGCGCTGTGTGACGACCGGGTTGGCTTCGGTTGATATGATGACGGCTTCGATGCCGGCGGCCTTCAGCTTGCCCAGTCCCAGGCCGTCCCCCCGGAAG
The DNA here is from genome assembly GCA_003599745.1 of Dehalococcoidia bacterium. Lineage (GTDB taxonomy): Bacteria > Chloroflexota > Dehalococcoidia > Dehalococcoidales > SURF-40 > SURF-40. Next base: position 44,580 of record QZJL01000040.1, read on the forward strand.
CAGCGTACCATCTCGGTGCCGTCTTCGGAGACATATACCATGTTGTCGGTAAAGACGCCGTCGAAGTCGAAAGCTACCAGCCGCACCGCCCGGATACGTTCTTCAAGCGTTCTGGTATTGGCGCTTTCCCGGCTATTTCTTCTTGGCATTAGCCAGGTCCTGGTAGGAAATAGACTCATCTTCCTTGAAGGCGCGGAGGGTCACTTTGCCGATAACATTTTTCAGCTCGTAAGGGGCAAGGCCGTCGTTCGGTGACTTGATGGCGATATCCTCGCGGGTGAGTGTGTGGCCGGCCCGGAGATTACGGGCGGCCACCAGCTTTTTGCCCATCTTGTACAGGCCGTTGGTCTCGCTGGGATAAACCCGTTTCACCCCGTCGCCTTGGGCGACGCGCGCCCGTTTGAGGTCGCGCACCACCCGGCTCAAGCCGGGACGTTCCAGCGAGAAAGCGTGGTCGGTGCCTTTCATGGCGCGGTTGAGGGTAAAGTGCTTTTCGATAACCCTGGCGCCCAGCACCGCCGCCACCAGCACCATGGCGATACCGCTGTCGTGGGCGGAGAGACCGATAACGATGTCCGGGAAACGTTCGCGGTAGGTGGTGATGGTCTTCAGGTTCATCTCTTCGAAGGCACAGGGATAGGAACAGGTCGCCTGCATCAGGCAGAGCTGGCGGTTGATGGGCATGATGGTGTCGTAGGCGCACTCGACATCCGCCATCGTGCCGCCGCCGGTGCTGACAATCATCGGTTTCTGGAAGCGGGCGACGTATTCCAGGAGGGGCGTATTCTTGAGGTCGCCGGAGGCAATCTTGAAAGCGGGCACGTCAATGTCCATCAAAAAGTCGGCGCTTTTGAAATCGAAGGCGGTGGCGAAGAGGGAGATGCCGATTTCCTTGGCATACTGCTTCAGTTCGCGGTATTCGTTTGGTCCGAACTCAAGGGCTTCGCGGTGCTCCCCGTAGGTCTTGCCGAAGCTGTTTTCGTTTTCGTAAGGCTGGTTGTAAAGCGCCCGGGTATAAAGGCTGCGGTTATCCCGTTTCTGGAATTTGGCGGCGTCGGCGCCGCATTCTTTGGCTGCCCGGAGCATCTCCAGGGCGGTTGACAGTTTGCCCTGGTGGTTGTGGCCGATTTCGGCGACGACGTAGCAGTCGGTGTCGTCGGAGATGCGCCGACCGTTGATTATCAGTTCGCGTACCATTTTCCCACCAACTCCATCGTGGTATTGTCGCCTGCCCGGGTAACCCAAGGTGCTGGCTTCGGCAGTCGGTAATTTCAGATTAGATTATATTGCAAAGCTTTCGGCGATGTAAAGAGACACGTGGTGCCCCTTAGTGTATAATTGGTTAAAGTTTGAACAGATGAAGCAAATAAAACATTATCTCATATATTTGATATTTCGGTTGATGGGCACCGGTTCCTTTGTACGCCGTCTGGAATGGTGCAGGATGCTTGAATGGCTTTCTCCCCGAAAAGACGAAAGAATACTTGATGTCGCCTGCGGCATGGGGGAACTTAGCCTGCTGATTGCCAGAAGAGGGGCTGAGGTCTTCGGACTGGATATGTCGGAAGCGGCCATCGAAGCCGCTGAACGGCTATCAAGAAAGGCAAAAATACCTTGCAAGTTCCGGGTCGGAGATGCGCAGAAACTGCCCTATCCCGATGGCTATTTTGACAAAATCGTTTGCAGTTCGTCCCTGGAGCATTTCGAGGATGACAGCCTGGCTTTGAGGGAAATGAGGCGGGTCTTGAAAGATGGCGGGAGGGTGGTACTCACCGCCGACAGCTTTACCATCCCCATCAAGGCTGAGCTTGAAGAACGGCACCGGAGGAAGTGTTCTGTCATCCATTACTACACGCGTGAGTCTATGGAGGCGAGTTTCCGAAACTGTAACCTGGGCATATGCCGCAGCGACTACCTGATAAAGTCATCTCTGGCTAGCTTCTTCCTGAAACAGTGGATAAAGTATCCCGGGCCGGCTGTTTTCTGGATTACAGTCGCTTTTTGTGGTTATCCACTCTTTATTGTTTCGGAGAAGCTTGCCGGTGGTCGGGAAGGCGGCTACACCCTGATTGCGGAGGCGGTAAAGTCTGGCTAGTACCTGGTTGCATAAGAAAGCGAATCATGAGACGTTCGTGGTGAGCTTGTCGAACCACAACGGCGCCCTTCGACAGGCTCAGGGCGAACGGTAACAGGCGTAACGCGAATTTCTGCAACTTAGCACTAGTCAGCGGGCTGGTAGGCTTGTTTGGTGGTATCGGTGACAGGTTTACTTAAATCTTACGCATTGCGTTCCCTCCTTTTAAAGCGGCTCTACCTGGAAATTGTTTCCAGAAGGCATGGCTATTTGCCGGACTGGGGCAAAACTTTTAGCCGGGAACGTGATGCCTGGAATAACGCCCTCAAGTCAGCGAAAGGCGGGGCGAACATCCTGATAGCGACGAACACTGGCGGACACGTTCCATCATCCACCCTGGAAAGTCTTCTGGCGGTGGCTTTAACTTTGCGCGGCGCCAACGTCCACGTAATGCTTTGTGACGAGGCGCTACCCGCCTGCCTGCTCTGCACGGTGGGTTTGTATCCCGACCACAAACAGTTCGTGCGCTATGGCCCCAACCGGGATGCCTGCAAGGGCTGCTATCGCCCGGCCAGCCGGATGTACCGCTCTCTTGGTCTTACCGTTCACCGCTTCAGCGAGCTGCTTGTGCCAGAAGATGAAGAAAGAGCCGAGTCGGTGTCAGCAAGTCTTCCCTTCGCCGACATACCCGGCTACACGATGGACGGTCTCAGTCTGGGAGAACATGCTCTGGCCGGGGCGCTACGCTTTTACGCCCGGGGCGACCTCGAGGGCCAGAAATACGCCGAACCCATCCTGCGGCGCTATCTCAAGGCGGCCATTTTGACTGCCTGCG
>QZJL01000037.1 GCA_003599745.1 Dehalococcoidia bacterium
CGTTCAAGCCGGAAAGAGTACCCCATCAACGACAGCCTGTTGCAGCGGCCGTCGGCGGCGAAGAAAGTGCTGAATCTTTTCCAGAATATGGCCTTAAAGAACATGGGCAGCCTGATGACGCCGCTCAGCCAGCGCGAGATAGAAATCCTGAAATACGTGGCCGAGGGTAATCCCAACAAGCGTATCGCCAGCGTCCTTAATATCAGCGAGCAAACCATCAAGAATCACATCACCTCCATCATGCGCAAGCTCAACGCCAACGACCGCACTCATGCCGTGGTGCTGGCCATCAGGAACGGCTGGCTCAATATCGGTGAGGTCACCAAGCTGGATTCGCTGGAAAAAGAAGTGACCATCTCCTAGCTGACGGTTGTTCCGGGCGGTATGCGGCTGCCCGGCGCCGGTGCCGCCTGGCGCTTTACGATAACGCTATCGCCGAGCACCGCGCTCTCAAGGCGGCAGCCATCATCAAGACGACACGAGTTAGCCACGATACTGTTTTTAACGGTTGCCCCCTGCCCGATGCTGACTTTCTGCCAGATGACGGCGTTGTCAACCAGCGCCCCTTCCCCGATAGTAGTTCCCGCGCCGATGACCGCCGGGCCGGTAATTTTGGCTTTCCGTGCGATGGTGCAGTTACGGTCAACCAGTACCGGACCCTTGATTTCGGCCTCGGGGTGAATCCTGCGCCCTTCGCCGGAGATGACCTTCGTCTTGGCGGACGGGCACTGGCGGCTCTTGCCGAGCAACAGGTCGCCGCTCAGCTTGAGGTAGTTTTCCGGCGTGCCCATATCAATCCAGTAGGCATCGGAAGGGTAAGCGTAGACCGGCTCGCCCCGCGCCAGAAGGTCGGGGAACAGTTCGCGCTCGAAGCTGAATTTTGTCCCAGAGGGAATGCGTTTTAGCACTTCCGGCTCCAGGACGTAAGTCCCGGCGTTAATCATGTTGGTGGTTATCTCTTCCGGCCTAGGTTTTTCCAGAAAACGCCGTACCCGGCCATCGGCTTCGGTCTCAATCAAGCCGTAGGCCGAGGGGTCGGCTACCGGGGTGAGGGCGATGGTCGCCGCTGCCTTCTTTGCCTGGTGAAAGGCGACCAGGGCGGCGTCGTCGAGGTCGGTGAAGACATCGCCGTTGAGCACGAGGAAGGTTTTGCCAAGCCAGGCTTCCGAGTTCTTGACCGCCCCGGCGGTGCCCATCTGCACCGACTCAATGACGTATTTCAGCTTTGCGCCAAGACTTTTCCCGTCCCCGAAATGGTCTTTGATGGCCCGGGCGTAGTGGCTCTGCGTCAGGATGATTTCGTCGGCGCCGTGCGATTTCAGCCGCCGGATAACGTAGCCGAGGAACGGGGCGTTCAGCACCGGCATCATCGCCTTGGGGGTGTCCGGAGTGAGGGGGCGTAGGCGGGTAGCTTCGCCGCCGACCAGTATAATGGCTTTCACTTATGACTTGACCTTTTGACTCAGCCCGTACCGCGGAGAAGGTACGCCTTCGCGGTACGGGCGCAATTATTTGTTTAGATTGTTTTTATAACAGGCCTGCGGTGCCTGCCAGAACCGGAGCCAGTACCAGGGCGATAATCGACATCAGCTTGATCATGATGTTAAGCGCCGGCCCGGCGGTATCTTTCATTGGGTCGCCAACGGTGTCACCGATGACGGCGGCTTTGTGGGAATCGGAACCCTTGCCGCCAAAGGCGCCGGTTTCAACCCATTTCTTGGCGTTATCCCAGGAGCCGCCGGCGTTGGCGAAGGCGATTGCCAGTATCAATCCTGAGGCGATGGCGCCGATGAGGAAACCTGCCAGCGCCACCGGCCCCAGCACCAGGCCAACGATGACGGGTGAGATGATGGTCATCAGTCCCGGTAGCAGCATCTGTTTTAAGGAAGCGGTGGTGCAGATGGCGACACAGCGGCCGTATTCCGGCTTGACGCCCTCTTTGCCTTCGGTCAGGCCGGCTATCTCTTTAAATTGCCGGCGTACCTCGTTGACGATGGAGAAACTGGTTTTGCCGACCGCGTTAAGCGCCATAGCGCAGAAGATGGCAGGCAGCATGGCGCCCAGGAAGATGCCGGCGATGACGAGCGGGTCGAGGAGGCTGACATCGGCGACGTTGATGCCGACCGCCTGGGTATAAGAGAGCAGCAGTGCCAGCGAAGTGAGGCCGGCAGCACCGATGGCGAATCCTTTACCGGTAGCAGCGGTGGTATTGCCCAGCGAGTCCAGGGCATCGGTTCGCTCCCTGATTACCTCGGGTAGTCCGGCCATCTGGACGATGCCGCCAGCATTATCGGCCACCGGACCGTAAGCGTCGGTGGCATCCTGAATGCCGAGAGTGCTCAGCATGCCGATACCGGCGATAGCCACGCCGTAGATATCGGCGAACTTGTAGGCAACGAGGATTGCCACCACCACCAGGATAACCGGGGGCATGACGCTCATCAGGCCGTTGGCGAAGCCGGAGATAATCAGCGTGGCGCCGCCGGTCTGGGATGATTCAGCGACTTTCAGGGTCGGCTTGTAGACATAGGAGGTGTAAAAGTTGGTGCTTTCGCCGATGAGCACTCCGCCCACCAGGCCGGCCAGGATCGCCCAGAAAATGCCGATGTCGGCTTTCAGCCAGAGGATGCCCAGGAAGGAGAAGATGGCCACCAGAATGGCCGCGGCAAAGGTGCCACGGCGCAGGGCGTTAAGCAGCCCTTTCATCTCCGTTTTAACGCCGACACGAACCATAAAGATGCCGGCGATTGAGGCGATGATGCCACCGGCGGCCACAATCATCGGTATCCACCATGCGGTTGCCAGGTCAGGTACCAGCCCCCGCGAGAGATGGGGGCTCATCACCGCGATGGTGGCCAGTGCCATAGTGGCGATGATCGAGTCGACGTAGGACTCGAAGAGGTCGGCGCCCATACCGGCGACGTCGCCAACGTTGTCGCCCACGAAATCAGCAATCACGGCGGCGTTCCTGGGGTCATCCTCGGGAATACCCTTTTCCACCTTGCCGACGATGTCGGCACCGGTATCGGCGGCCTTGGTGTAGATGCCGCCGCCGACCCTGGCGAAAATGGCTACCGATGAAGCGCCGAAGCCGTAGCCGGGGATGATGAACAGGAAGTCGGGGCGAGCGTTAAACAGGAAGTACAGGACGCTCAGGCCGATGATGCCGATGCTGACCACGCACATCCCCATCACGGCCCCGCCGCGGAACGAGACTCTGAGCCCGTGATTTAAGCTTTTTTCGGCGGCGGCGGCGGTGCGGCGGTTGGCGCGGATGGCGATTTGCATGCCGACGTAGCCCGCCAGGCCCGAGGAAATGGCACCGAAGACGAAGGCGAAGGCCACCAGCCAGCCGAGGGCGGGCACCAGCCCCAGAATGATGGTGACCACCACCACGAAGATGGCCAGTATGCGGTACTCACGTCCTAAAAAGGCCTCGGCGCCTTCCTTGATGGCTTCGGATATTTCCCTGATTTTCTTCGAGCCCTCATCCTGTTTGAGGACATAGACCGCCATAAATCCGGCCGTAACCAGACCCAGCAGGCCACTTACCAGTGCGATTAGAATGGGGTCCACGATAAACTCCTTTCCAAAAGTCTTATTGCCCTTATTTTAAACGGATTTTAGCCGGTTGATTTTATCTTCAAGCTCTTTTTTGCCGGATGACCGTGGTGAGGACTCGTCAGACCGCTCAGGATTTCTTTCTCGATGGTGTAGAGGGCGAAACGGGCGCGCTTGAACTTTGTGGCATCCCACCCCGAAAGCTCGGGGAGCTTGCTCAGCTCTTCGAGCACCCGCAGTGACTGCTGTACCCGGCGGGCATTGGCCACCACCGCGCCGCTTAATTCCCGCGCGGTCTCCTCCTCGATTTCCGCGCCGACGTCGCTTCCGGCGTCCCGCGCCGCTACCAGATCGCGGTCGGAAAAGCCGCCGCCGGTAAGCAACTCATGGCGCAGGTTTTTCAGCTTGCGGGTGAGGTCGGCGTCGTCCAGCCCCAGGCGGGCAATCTCTTCGAGAAAGCGCAGCCCTTCCCCGGTGCGGTTTAAGTTGGCGTCAATGATGCGCAGTAGCTTGGCCGGGATGTCCATTTTCAGAGTGTTTCTTTCACCTCGCCGGGAAGCTCGCCTTCCCTGGCCGCTTCGATTTGCTTTTTAACCCGGTCTGGCATTTCCAGTCCCATCTCACAGAACTTCTTCTCCGTCCATCGGCCAATGTTGCGCGGGTCTTTGTAGAAGTCGGCTTTCGCTGACGTTCCCGGCTCCCCGGAGCTGTCCCACACCGACTTTGTGGAGCGGCGGTAGCTGAAGGTAGTCACCAGCCTTTTTAATTCCCGGCTGCCGCAATCGGGGCAGCGGCTTTGTGAAGACGCGCTCACACTCTTTGACAAAACGCTGACTTTGCGCCGGCACCCGGGGCAGTAAAACTCGTAGATTGGCATATTAATCCTGTCACTGAATTTTAGCACAGGCATCGCCAAGGGTAAAGCTGAAGTCAGTCTTCCCCAACGGCGTTTTTGATGAGGTTAATGCGTTTGGGGCGGGTGACGTCAAGCTCGATGGCGACCACGTCGATGCGCCAGTCACCGGACGAGTCGTGGTGTTTCTGAAGATAACTGAGGGCTACCTGCCTCAGCTTCGCCTGCTTTTGGGCGTTAACCGACTCTTCAGGTATACCCAGGTCGGTGCCTGTTCGGGTCTTTACTTCGATGAACACCAGAGAGCCTTTGTTTCTGGCGATGATGTCAATTTCCCCTTGAGGACAGCGGTAGTTGCTCTCGATGATTTTGTAGCCTCTTTTGCGCAAGAAATCCCGGGCAATCTTCTCGCCCAGCGCCCCGACCTCCTTAGGTTTCATAGCGGCAACCTAGGCACCAGCCAGTCTCGCAGCGGGTGGAAAGTCAGGCGGTGAATGCAAGAAGGGCCTAGTTGTTTAAGACAGCGGATGTGCTCTTCGGTGCCGTAGCCCTTGTGCCGGCCCAGGTTGTAGCCGGGTAAGAAGCCGTCCAGCGTAGCCATAATACGGTCACGGATGACCTTGGCCACGATGGAGGCGCAAGCGATGGTGACACACAGGGCGTCGCCGTCGGTGATGCCTTTTTGCGGCAAGTCAACGTCGGGCAGCCGCAGGTAATCAATCAGCAGGAAATCCGGGGATGGTGTAAGCTGTTTGATGGCCTGCCGCATCGCCAGGCGGTTGGCGCTGGTGATGCCCCGGTGGTCAATGTGGTCGTGGCTCACCATGCCGAAGCCGACGCTCAAGGCGGCGTCGCAGATGTGTTTGAATAAAGCAAGGCGGGCTTTGGACGTAAGCAGTTTTGAGTCCCTGACGCCGGTTATCCAGTCCGCCCGTAAGCGGCGCGGCAAGATGACGGCGGCGGCGACCACCGGCCCGGCGAGCGCCCCGCGCCCGGCCTCATCAAGACCGGCGATGTGCCGGTAGCCCGCACGGTAGAGGCGGTTTTCTTCTTTAAATGATGGCTGGATATTCAAGGGTTAAGGTAACCTATCCATTTTTTACTTAGAGTGGATTGCCCCTCTATGACACCCTGTTTTGATTGTGTTAAATACCCATCGGATGTCTGCCATTTCATACGGACGTTCGCTGTGCGAGGACTTAATGAAAGATTGTTGATTCATCTATTACCAGCTTCCAATTTTGTTTTTCAAGTTCAGCTTTACTGAAGGTTGTACTGAAAATCTTCTTGGACCCTGACCACCCTCGCCCGGAAGTATTTTCAAATGCTTCAATTTTATAAATATCTATGTCAGGTGGCAATGGTCTGGTTCTTAAACTCGTGCCGGGTTCAACAACTCCGATAGCAGAAATTACGTACACCGTAATCGGATTACTCAATCTATTCTCAACCTCAAGAAATAGATACGGATTTTCTTCTTTGGGTGATATTAATACTCTGAAAAAATGTTTGCGAGTTAAAAACCCCACCTCTTCATATATATCATTTTCATATAAATACCTTGAATAAACAATTTCTCCGTTTTCATTTATTCCTTCAACAAAAAAGTTTAAATAATATTTTCCGGCTAGACCCTTAATTGTCGAGCGAGGTGGAACGGTAAAATATGATTTCCCATCGACACGCATCGTAATAGTTTGGTCCGTCTGATTTTCTACTTGAAGAGAAAGAGGCGGAAAATCACTTTCGTGGGAAATTCCATAAGCAAAACTGAATAACAGACCAGCTATTACCAGGAGAAAAAATACTACTGATGAAACTATAAATAGTGTTTTAGCCAATTGCTATTTGCTCATTTTTAATTAACCATATTATATACCGACTAAAAAAGTAAAAGGCAATAAAGCTTTCATCAGGATGATTGGCGGAGCGTGAATCTTGTATTGTATCCCTCTATATGCCCTGTTAGCTATTCTGGTTGTGCTGTTGTTTTGCTAGCGGGACCTCGCCCATTATGTTTTGAAGGGAGAGCGGAAGCCTCCGGCACTTCTTTTTCACCATCTCCGGCGCTTTCGATGATGCCGCCGCCGAGTACTTCCTCTCCCCGATACAAGACCACCGCCTGCCCCGGGGCGATGGCTTTTTGCGGCTCTTTGAAAGCCACCAGCACCCGGTCTTCGTCCAATTTTAGTTCGGACTTGGCCTCGCTGGCACGATAGCGTATTTTAGCGGTGATGCCAGACTGGTCTTCGGGCGGTTTGCCCGATATCCAGCAAAGGTGGCTGGCTAGAAGATAGCGGCTCAGTGATTTATCGGCAGTGCCGACCACCAGCCGGTTGGTTTCGATGTCGAGCCGGATGACATAAAGCGGCTGGCCTGTGCCGAGGCCAAGCCCGTGCCGTTGCCCGACAGTGTAGGCGGCAAGCCCCTTATGCTGCCCAAGGACGTTGCCATTAGTGTCAGCAATCTCACCCGGGTCGGAAGTCTCCGAGTATTTTCCCAGGAAGGTGCGGTAGTCGCCGTCTTCGATGAAGCAGATGTCCTGGCTCTCGGGAGCGCTGGCGGTAGCCAGGCCCAATTCTACCGCTTTTGCCCTTACCTCGGTCTTGTGCCAATTGCCGAGGGGAAATTTCAGGTGTCCGAGTTCCGCCTGCCCCAGCGTGTAGAGAAAGTAGCTCTGGTCTTTGCTGCGGTCAACCGCTTTGAGGAGACGGTAGCCTTCCGGGCTTTCTTTAATCTTTGCGTAGTGACCGGTCGCCAGGTAGTCGGCATCAAGCTCCCACGCTTTTTTAAGCAGTTTATCGAACTTGAGAAACTGGTTGCACCGAATGCAGGGGTTCGGCGTGCGCCCGTGCCGGTACTCGCCGCAGAAATCAGCGATGACCGTCTTCTCGAAGGCCTCGCGGAAATCCAGGACGTAGTGGGGGATACCCAGATTGGCACAAGTCCGCCGGGCGCGCTCGATAGCGTCTATGCCGCAGCAGCCGCCGGGACGCTCGCTGGGCGGCCGGTCATCGGGCCAGAGCTGCATGGTAACGCCGATGGTCTCGTAGCCGGCTTCTTTGAGCAGCGCCGCCGCTACCGAAGAATCAACCCCACCGCTCATTGCGACCACCACGCGGTTAATTGACATAATGGCTAACTTGTTTCTTTTTGTCGGGCGATTAATTCGTCTAACCGCTGCCAGATAATGTCAGCAATTTCCTCTTTAGGTTTGGAGGCATCAATAACCCAAAAGCGCTCAGGCTCGTGCCGCGCCAGTTCCAGGTAGCCCTGCCGTACTTTCTGGTGAAATGCTGTCGCTTCTTTTTCGAAGCGGTCGGGCGTCCGGGTGCTCTTGCGTGATAATCCCCCCTCGACGGTCATCTCCAGCAGAAAGGTGATGTCTGGCTCAATTCCCTGGCAGGCCAGGCGGTTGATTTGCTCGATAATTTCCAAACTTAGCCCCCGCGCGTAACCCTGGTAGGCGAGTGTCGAATCGGTAAAGCGGTCGCAGAGCACGATTGTACCCTCTTCGAGTGCCGGTTTGATGACCTGGCTTACCAGCTGGCTGCGGGCGGCGTTGAATAGCAGCAACTCGCCCAGCGGCGAAATCTCGGTGTCGTGCGCCCATTTTAAAAGGCGGCTGATTTTTTGTCCCAATGCGGTGCCGCCAGGTTCGTGTACCAGAATTACCGGGACTCCCCGCCGCCTGAGCCGTCCGTAAAGGGCTTTCGCCTGCGAGCTTTTGCCACTGCCCTCCCCGCCCTCGAAGGTGATAAATAACGACATTTAGCGGTAAACCCTGACCCGCCGCTCGGGTTCCCGTCCCAGCGAGCGCGAGAAAAGCTCGTTTTTTTCGGCAACCATGTGTTGCAGCCGCCGGATGTAGGAGCTTTGCGGGCTTAGCTCCACCATCTCCTGCCCGTTTTTGACCTCGTTTACCGCTTTCTCGGCTTCGTTAAGCGCCTGCTGGACGGGGTCTTCTCTCACCTGGGACTTCGCTTCGGCTCTGCCGCCGGGAAAAGTGTTATCTAAAAATTGCCTTAGCTGGTTGGGGGTGTTGCTTTTGAGAACGTAGAGTGGGATGCCGGCGGCTTCGGCCTCTTTGATGCGGGGTGGCCTTCTCCGGTAGAAGCTCTTGGCGGTGAGCAGCAGGTTGGCCTGGGAGAGGTCGTTGACGATGGTGAGGTTGATGCCCCGCTCGTGCGCCAGCTGTTCCAGCCTGCCCCGGTTGGTGCCGAAGATGAAAATCCGGGGTGACCTGTTTTCCCGGATACTTGCTCCGGGTGCGGTCTTGCGGCTGGTCACGGGCAGGGGCGTCGCCTTTTCTATTTTGACCTCGCCCTTTTCTTCCAGCCAGCGGATTTCGGTGGCGAGCGGCCGGCCGCGCAGGCGGGCATCCACCGCTTCGGCCACTTCAGGGTGAATTGCCACGCGGTCGCGGTCCTGGATTTCCACCACGATGTCGAAGGTCGGCGGCGCCATTCTCTCCTGGATTGATTTCTGTGTGCCGCGGCGCCTGGCCTCTTCGTCGCCCAGGGTCACCGTCTGGATGCCGCCAATCAGGTCGGCCAGGGTCGGGTTCATCATCAGGTTTTCCAGAGTGTTGCCGTGGGCGGTGCCGACCAGCTGCACGCCGCGCTCGGCGATGGTGCGCGCCGCCTGGGCTTCCAGCTCGGTGCCGATTTCGTCAATCACGATGACCTCGGGCATATGGTTTTCCACGGCTTCAATCATCACCGCGTGCTGGAGATTGGGGCTGCTCACCTGCATGCGGCGGGCGGTGCCGATGGCGGGATGGGGAATGTCGCCGTCGCCGGCAATCTCGTTGGAGGTGTCTACGATGACGACTCGCTTATCAAGGTCGTCGGCCAGCACCCGTGCTATCTCGCGCAGCATGGTGGTCTTGCCGACGCCGGGGCGTCCCAAAAGTAGCAGGCTCTTACCCGAGCTTACCAGGTCTTCGATAATCTTGATGGTGCCGAAAACCGCCCGCCCGACGCGTAAAGTGAGGCCGATGACGCGCCCCTGGCGGTTGCGGATGGCGGAGATGCGGTGCAGGGTACGTTCGATGCCGGCGCGGTTATCGCCGCTGAAGACGCTTACCCCGGCGACCACATGGTCGATGTCCGGCTGTGTCACTTCTTCGGGTCTTAAAACCACCTCGCGTTTGGGGAAGCGCGCTTCCGGGGAGCGTCCCAGGTCGAGCACGACCTCGACCAGTTCGGCTAAGTCTGGCTGGGCTTTCAACGCCTTGCGGATGTCGGTCGGCAGGATATTTACCAGAGCATCAAGGTCATCGGTAATTACTTTCTGCAAAGTGACCTCAAAACGGCGTTACCAGCCCCTGCTCGCCAGCAGCTCTTCGGGAGGAATCTGCTTGATGTCTTTTCCCTTCATCGCCTCTCCCAGGTTCTTGGAGACCTCGGCGATGATTTTGCCGTCCTGGTAATGGGTGGTCGCCCGGACGATGGCGGTCGCCCGCTTTTCCGGGTCGGTTGATTTGAAAATGCCCGAGCCGACGAAGATGCCCTCGGCGCCAAGCTGCATCATCAGGGCGGCGTCGGCCGGGGTGGCGACCCCGCCGGCGGCGAAATTGACCACCGGCAGCTGGCCGGTGCGGTGTACTTCCATCACCAGCTCGAAGGGCGCGCCGAGTGTCTTGGCTTTCGCCATCAGCTCTTCCTCGGGGGATTGCACCAGGTCGCGGATGCCGTCCATCACGGCGCGCATGTGTCTTACCGCCTCCACGATGTTGCCGGTGCCGGCTTCACCTTTGGTGCGTATCATCGCGGCGCCCTCGCCGATGCGGCGCAGCGCTTCACCCAGGTCGCGGCAGCCGCAGACGAAGGGGACTTTGAAGTTGTGCTTCCAGATGTGATGGCTCTCGTCGGCGGGGGTGAGCACTTCGGACTCGTCAATGTAGTCCACGCCCAGAGCTTCGAGCGCCTGGGCTTCAACGAAATGGCCGATGCGGCACTTGGCCATCACCGGGATGGTCACCGCTTCCTTGATGTCGGCGATGATGGCCGGGTCGCTCATTCTGGCAACGCCGCCGGTCGCCCGGATGTCGGCGGGCACTCTTTCGAGAGCCATCACCGCGCAGGCCCCCGCCGCTTCGGCGATTTTGGCGTGCTCCGGTGTAACCACGTCCATAATGACCCCGCCCTTGAGCATCTGGGCGAGGCCAGCTTTTACCTTGAAAGTCCCGGTCTCCATTGGTTCCTCCTCCCATCCTGGGGAATATGACTTATCTGGTATGGATATTATAACATCTAAAAATGCGGTGCGAAAGGCGATTGCTGGAATGTCCTTGTCAATGACGTCGTTTTGTGTCATTGCGAGGAGCGAAGCGACGCGGCAATCTGGGAGGCGTGGTAAGTACCCTTCTCTTCGGCTTGCTTCCTTAATTGTATACGGTCTTCTATCCCCGCCCGGATTGCCTCGCCTCCTGCCGGATGGCTCGCAATGACAGTTGCGTTTACTTTATCGGTTGCTTGGTGGGCAGTCCAGCCCGGCGGGGATAAATACCGGGCGAGGGCGCAACCTTATCAATTACTACTAAAAAGCGGTTGTCGGCAAGTTCAGGTATCTCGATGAGCTTTACCTCGGCGAGCTTGCCACCCAGCTTCTTGATGGCGGTTTTCGACGAGGCAACCTCATCCTCGATGTCACCCTTTTTCTGGGCGATGAGCCTGCCGCCCGCCCGCAAAAAGGGTAAGGCTATCTCAACTAGCGCGGGCAGGGCGGCCACGGCGCGCACCAGCGCCAGGTCGAATTTCTCGCGGTACGCCGGAAGGTGGGCGGCTTCCTCGGCGCGCAAAGCCACCACTTCAACATCATTTAAGCCAAGCACCGACTTGACGTGCTCCAAAAATCCGGCTTTCTTGCGGGTGGCTTCGAGCAGCGCCAGCTTTATTTGGGGGAAAGCTATTTTAAGGGGGATACCGGGCAGACCTGCCCCGGTGCCGATGTCAATCACCCGGTAGCCCTGCGGCAACGGCACTTCGGGCAGAGCCAGCGCCACACTGAGCGAATCGAGGAAGTGTTTGGTCTGCACCTCGTCATATTCGGTGATGGCGGTGAGGTTGAACTTTTTGTTCCAGTCAATAAGCTCGCGGTAGAAGGTCTCGAACCGGCTAAGCTGCTCATCGTTTAGTTTTAGACCGAGTTTGGCCGTGCCTGTCGCAAGTATTTTCATCAAGGAGAATTATACAACGAGGCGCATCTTTTGATGAACTAATAGGCTGCTCAGGCATATTTTGAAATGGTTTATTGACATCATTAGATAGCCTTCATATAATCAGAACCATGACCGAAACTACCCAAATAATTTTGTCTATCCTAACATTACTTGGCATCGGCGGTATCGTTGGCGGTTTTATTACATATCTTCTAGATAAAAAGAAAGAGCGTGAGTTTAAGGTTTTGGAGCAAAAGGAAAGAAGATACAAATCATGCCTTTTATATATGGATGCAGTATTTAAACCGAAAAACATAAAATACCTTTCAAGTCGCCAGCCTGATATAAATAATGAACAAGATATTCTTGAATATCTTAATATGGAATACCATGAAATGATACTTTATGCATCCAAGGAAGTGGTTTTGTCAGTTAAGATATTTTTAAGGAATCCAACAAATGAGAATTTTCTGAGAACAATTTTGATTATGAGACAGGATTTATCCAAAATGAATAAAGATTTGGCATTGTCCGATATTAAATTATAATTCCCCATTTTTTATTGTTTAAGTCTTCCCATTTGTCATTCCCTAATCCCCTGTGCTATATTGAGGTTGCGCGAACCGCTGGGGGTGCTTATTCGCTGAGAGGCCGGTTATCGGCCAACCCCGGCACCTGAACCCGGTAATGCGGGCGTAGGGAAGCGGCCTATGGCTTTCTTAGACCAGCGGTCTTGTAAGTAAGGACGCTGGTCGTTCTTTTTAAGGAGAAACATGACACAGCTTGAGATGGCGCGGCGGGGCGAGCTTTCCCCCGAGATGGCGCAGGTCGCCAGGCAGGAGAATGTTTCGCCCGAGCTTGTGATGCAGGGCGTCGCCGAAGGCACGATTGTCATCCCGGCTAACCCGGTTCATAAAGGGCTTGCCGCCTGCGGCATCGGGCGCGGTCTTAAAACCAAAGTAAATGCAAACATAGGTACTTCCTCCGACTACGGCAGCCTGACAACCGAGCTTGAAAAGCTGAAGGTCGCCATCGGCGCCGGGGCGGACGCGGTGATGGACCTGAGCACCGGCGGCGACATCCCGGCGATGCGGCGCGCCATTATCGCCGCAAGCCCGGTGGCAATCGGCACGGTGCCGGTCTATCAGGCCGCCATTAGTGCTATTCGCAGCCAGGGCGCCATCGTCAGGATGACGGTTGACGAGCTTTTCGCCGCCATCGAGGAGCAGGCGCAGGACGGGGTTGACTTCATCACCGTGCACTGCGGTACGACCCAGGCGGCGGTGAACCGGCTTACCGAGCAGAAGCGCACCGCCGACGTCGTCTCGCGCGGCGGTGCTTTCCTCATCGCCTGGATGCTCCATAATCAGCGTGAGAACCCCCTCTACGAGCATTACGACCGCCTGCTGGAAATCGCCCGCCGCTACGATGTTACTCTGAGCCTGGGCGACGGCCTGCGCCCGGGATGTTTGGCCGACGCCACCGACCGTGCCCAGATTGAGGAGTTATTAACCATCGGTGAGCTGGTGACGCGGGCGAGAAAAGCCGGCGTTCAGGCTATGGTCGAAGGGCCGGGGCACGTGCCACTCAATCAGATTGAGGCTAACGTTCACTTACAGAAATCGGTCTGCCAGGGCGCGCCGTTCTATGTGCTGGGGCCGCTGGTAACCGACGTCGCCGCTGGCTACGACCACATCACCGGGGCAATCGGCGGCGCGCTGGCCGCCTGGGCCGGGGCCGACTTCCTCTGCTACGTAACTCCTGCCGAGCACCTGGGCCTGCCCGACGCCTATGACGTGCGCGAGGGGGTAATCGCTTCCCGCATCGCTGCCCATGCCGGCGACATCGCCAAGGGTATCAAGGACGCCGCCGGCTGGGATTTGAAGGTGTCCCTGGCACGCAAGAAGCTGGATTGGGCGGAGCAGGCGCGCCTGTCGCTCGACCCACAACTTGCCGAGCGCGTCCACCGTAAGCACGCCTCAGCGGGAGAAGCCTGTTCGATGTGCGGCGAATACTGCGCCATGGAGCTGATGGAAAAGACTCTGGGCAGCCGCCTGCCGAAGTGTTAGGTCACTCTCATTTTAATCCTCTCCCGCAAGGGGCGAGGAGACTTGTTTAGTTATATGCAATTGTTTTGCAGGTGAAAATTGGGACTGCTTGACCAGCTCGGACAGCTTATGGCCGGTCCCCTGGCAATTCCCAGAGCGGTGCTGGCGGTAATCCTGGTTTTTTTCGCCCCCGGCTTCGCTTGGACGCTGGTGCTTTTCCGCAAGCTTGATGTACCCGAGCGGCTGGCGCTATCCATCGGGCTTTCCATTGCCCTGGTGACGCTCAGTATCCTGGTCTCGAACGCGGTTTTCAAAGTGGCCCTGAGCGGCCTGAGCGGGCTTATCATCATCTTGTTTCTCACCGCTATCCCCCTTATCTGTTACGGCATCCGGCGGCTTCTGCAGAAAAAAAATGTACAGCAAGTATGACGTCATTGTTGTCGGCGGCGGGCCGGCGGGTAGCCGGGTGGCTTACCGGCTGGCAAGTAACGGTCACAAAGTGCTGGTGCTGGAAAAGAAGG
The DNA here is from genome assembly GCA_003599745.1 of Dehalococcoidia bacterium. GTDB lineage: Bacteria > Chloroflexota > Dehalococcoidia > Dehalococcoidales > SURF-40 > SURF-40. Next base: position 14,149 of record QZJL01000037.1, read on the forward strand.
CGGCAGTGGGAGAGGATGTCTGCTGCACCGGCATCGTCGGGCGTGAGTGTCTTGAAACCTACGGCATTGTCAAAATCCCTGTTCTGCAGGAACTGAACTCAGCCTGCCTTTTTTCGCCTTCGGGAAAAGTTATCCGAGTGGCGCGCTCCGAGACCCAGGCGGTGGTGTTAGACCGTGGCGCCTTCGACCGGGCGATGGCCGAGCATGCTCAGAACTCCGGCGCGGAATACCGGCTGGCAAGTCCGGTGGCTGACATTGCGGTCCTGAAGGATAAAGTCGTGGTGAGCCTGTCACGGTTCGCCGGTGACCGTGTTTTTGAGGCGAGGGTAGCCGTGAACGCTACCGGTTTTCCCAGCCGGCTTACCGGAGAACTGGGGTTGGGCAGTTATGGTGACACCGTTTTTGGCGCCCAGGCCGAAATCCCATCAAGTGTTGAAGAAGTCGAGGTCTATTTTGGCAGGCAGATTGCCCCCGGGTTTTTCGGCTGGCTGGTGCCCTCGGTACCGGGGATGGCAAGGGCGGGGCTGCTTTGCCGCCGCCGTCCGGCGAATTACTTCAAGCAGTTTGCCGCTAATCTTGCCGCGCAGGGTAAAATCGCTTTCGGCAACATCAAGCCGGATTTTGGCGCTATCCCGCTCAAATCCCTCGAACATACCAGCTCAGACCGCCTGCTGGTGGTCGGTGAGGCGGCGGGACAGATTAAGCCGACCAGCGGCGGCGGCATCTATTACGGTCTGCTCGGGGCGGACATCGCCGCAGATGTTCTGCACCACGCCCTGGATACTGACCGGCTCTCGGCGAAAGATTTGGCGGATTACGACCGGCGCTGGCGGCGGCTTCTTGGGCGCGAGATGGCGCGGGGTTACCGGGCGCGCAAGGTTTTTGAGTGTTTGAGCGATAGGCAGATTGACCGGATATTTGCTATAATCAACGATACCGGTCTGGAAAAGGAACTGGCGAATATGAAGGAACTCTCTTTTGACTGGCACGGGAAGGCAATTACGGCGCTCTTACGTAAGGGAATGCGGTCAGGTGTTTCCCGGCTGTTTGCGCGGTCATTGCGGGGTGACCGCCGGTGAGCGATGCCCGTAGCCCGGAATTTGCCCCGGCGATTTCTAAGTTTTTAAGCAGCCTGCCCGGGAATGAACGCAAGGCCGCACAGCAGGCGCTCTATCACTTTGCCCGCTGGTTCGGGCTTAACCACCGCCTCGACGCCCTTACCCCGCCGGAGATTGCCAACTACGTCGAGCGGCTCTCGCAGTCGGATGCCGATTACTCCAGTAAACTGGAGCAGGTGCGCGCTTTCCTGGTCTATGCTAAAAAAGAAGGCTGGCGCCGCGACAACCTCTCAGTCCATCTCCGCACCAAAAAAGTAAAAGCCAGAGCGGTCTCTTCCGGGGCGCATGCCCGCCGAAAAGAAATCACGGTCAGCCGGGAAGGTTACCAGGGGATTTTGGCGGAGCTTGAGGCCCTGAAGTGCCGGCAGCTGGAGGTGATTGACGAGATACGCCGGGCGGCGGCCGATAAAGATTTCCGTGAGAACGCCCCGCTGGAAGCTGCCCGTGAGGAGCATGGCCGCATCACCGGCCGTATCCGTGAGCTGGAAGAAGCTCTTAAGTTGGCCAGGGTGGTCGAAGGAAATTCCGGGGCGGGAAAGAAAGCCGATGTCGGCAGCACCCTGCGCCTAAAATCGCTGGACTCCGGTGAGGAGATGGTCTGTACCATCGTCGGGCCGCGCGAGGTTGACCCGGCGCGCGGCCGCATCTCCTCAAGCTCACCGGTCGGTAAGGCGCTGATGGGGCACGAACGGGGCGACACCATCGAAGTGGTAACCCCCGGCGGTAGGCATCGCTATCAGGTTATCGGGCTTGAGGCGTAGCGGCGCCGTACTCCGCAGCCAGTAGTCTTTGTCAGGGCGTTTGCCCTGTAAGCCGGTAATAACAGCCCTGCTTGCCGTGGTACTTTATCCCGGTATCGCGGCGACAGAAAAATTTCGGCTCGCAGTAACCCTTGACTTGTAGTTTTTCGGTAGGCTATACTTGCATGGTTTGCTTTGGGCATGAAATGGTGGCTGCTCATTGGAGTTCCGGTTTCGCGTTATGGAAAAGTCCAGATGAAAATTGCCATCAGCGGTAAAGGCGGCGTGGGCAAAACGCTGCTGGCAGCCCTTCTATCAAAAATTTTCTCCCAGTCCGGTTATTCCGTAATTGCCATTGACGCCGACCCTGCTACCAGCCTCGCGGCGACGCTTGGTTTTCCCTCTCCCGAGAAGATAACGCCTATCTCCGAGATGAAAGAGCTGATAGCCGAGCGGACGGGTACGCGCCCCGGGGAAATCGGCGGCATTTACAAGCTGAACCCTCAGGTCAGCGATTTGCCTGAGACTTATGCCGCGAAGTATAATGATATCAGGCTCATGGTGATGGGTAAGGTCAAGCGTGGCGGCAGCGGCTGCTACTGTCCGGAAAACACCCTTCTTCAGTCACTGGTCAGCCACCTCCTTCTAGCCCGCAACGAAGTCGTCATCATGGATATGGAAGCGGGCATTGAGCACCTCAGCCGGGCGACCGCCAAGGCGGTTGACCGGCTCATCATCGTGGTCGAGCCGGGGCGGCGTTCTTTCGAGACCGCCCTTAAAATCAAAGACCTGGCTGGGGAAATTGGCATCAAGAATATCGCGGTGGTTGGCAACAAGGTACAGAGCCAGGCGGACGAGGATTTTATCAGACGCAGTCTGCCGGGCATGGAGATAATCGGCTTTGTCCCGTACGACCGCCGTCTGGTTGAGGCCGACATCGGCAACCGGCCGGTGCTTGACGCCAGTACCCAGATTACCGAAAAGGTGCGCCGGATATTCGAGGTTCTGGTGGCTTCGGCGGCGTGAGGGTTTTTATTTTGCATTATAGCTTCTGAACGAAGAAGCTAAAAAATATTGGGCTTTTAAGGAGGTTCCCTTGGCTTACGATGCGGTGAAGATGGCAGATTGGCAGATTGCGGAGGCGGCTGAGGGGGGGATGCCGGCGCCCGACCAGTGGCGGGAGAAGCTCGGCTTGCAGAAGGAAGAGATTTTACCTTACGGTCGGATTTCCAAGCTCGATTTCCTCAAGATTATGAAGCGCCTCCAGAACAAGCCGGATGGCAAGTACATCGAGGTTACCGCCATCACCCCGACGCCGCTGGGCGAAGGGAAAAGCACCACGTCACTCGGCCTGATTGAAGGCCTGGGCAAGCGTGGCATGAACGTGGGCGGTTGTCTGCGCCAGCCCTCGGGCGGGCCTACCATGAATATTAAAGGGACGGCGGCCGGCGGCGGTAACGCCCTGCTCATCCCGATGACCGAGTTTTCGATGGGCCTCACCGGCGACATTAACGATATTATTAATGCCCACAACCTGGCGATGGTGGCGCTCAATGCCCGCATGCAGCACGAGCGTAACTACAATGACGAGCAGCTTGCCCGGTTAACCAGGATGCGCCGCCTCGACGTTGACCCGACCCGGGTGGAGATGGGCTGGGTGATTGACTTCTGCGCCCAGGGACTGCGGCGCATCATCGTGGGTCTGGGTGGCCGCATGGAGGGCTTCCTGATGGAGTCCAAGTTCGGCATCGCGGTCAGTTCCGAGCTTATGGCTATACTTTCCATTGTCCGCGACCTGGCCGACCTCCGGAAGAGGCTGAGCGAGATTACCATGGCCTACGACAAGGCTGGTAAGCCGGTGACCACCGGCGACCTTGAAGTGGCCGGGGCGATGACCGCCTGGATGCGCAACACCATCAATCCCACCCTGTGCTCGACGGTGGAGTACCAGCCGGTGATGGTGCATGCCGGCCCCTTCGCCAATATCGCGGTGGGGCAGTCCTCCATCATCGCCGACCGTATCGGCTTAAAAATGTTCGATTATCACGTTACCGAGAGCGGCTTCGCCGCCGACATCGGTTTCGAGAAGTTCTGGAACGTCAAGTGCCGCTACAGCGGCCTCAAGCCGCACGTTTCGGTGCTGACCGCCACCGTCCGCGCCCTGAAGATGCACGGCGGCGGGCCGAAGGTGGTGGCCGGCCTGCCCCTGCCCCAGGAATACACCAAAGAGAATCTTGGCCTCCTGGAGAAGGGTACGGAGAACATGCTCCACCTTATCAAGGTTATCCGTACCGCCGGTATCAACCCGGTGGTCTGCATAAATCGCTTCCACAGCGATACCGATGCCGAAATCGCGCTGGTCAAGAAAATCGCCGAGAGTGCCGGGGCGCGCTGCGCCGAGGCCAATCACTGGGCAAAGGGCGGCGATGGCGCGCTGGAGCTGGCCGATGCCGTGATTGACGCTTGCAATGAGAAAAACGACTTCAAGTTCCTCTACCCGATGAAAATGAAGCTGCGGCAGCGGGTCGAGAAGATTGCTACGACGGTCTATGGCGCCGACGGCGTGAGCTGGTCTCCCGAAGCGGAAGCCAAGGCCAAGGCCTTTGAAGCTGACCCCAAGTACGATGAGTTTGCCACGATGATGGTCAAGACCCACCTGTCATTGACTCATGACCCGTCGGTCAAGGGCGTGCCCAAGGGCTGGACGCTGCCCATCCGCGATGTCCTGATTTACTCCGGCGCCAAGTTCCTCTGTCCCTGCGCCGGTACCATCAGCCTGATGCCGGGCACCAGCTCCGACCCGGCCTTCCGCCGTGTTGACGTTGACGTTAATACCGGCAAGGTGAGCGGCCTGTTCTAAAGACTGAGTTACAGGAGTTTGCATGGCGGGTGTCGCTAGAAAGAATTTGAGAAAGGTGTCCTTCGAGCCGGATAACGTTGAAGTTATCGTGCCGGAGGGCACCAATCTCCTGGAGACGGCCATCAAGGCCGGGGTGCGCATCAGCGCTTCCTGCGGGGGGGCCGGTGTCTGCGGCACCTGCAAGGTGCGCGTCCAGAAAGGTGAAGTCGAGACCAAGCGGACGCCGAAGCTCTCCGAAGAGGAGTTTAACCGGGGGACAAGGCAGGCCTGCCAGAGCCGGGTGCTCACCGATCTGGTAATATATGTGCCGGTGGAGTCCCGTCTTGAAAAAGCGGTGCTCAACCGCGAGGCTAAAGAGGCTTCCGAGGTGCTGGCTGGTGGCTGGCGCTTCACGCCGCCTCTCCGGAAATACTACGTTGAGCTGAGTCCTCCCACGCTGGAAGATAATATCAGCGACCTTTCGCGTGTGCTGCGGGAGCTAAAGCGGCAGTATCTTCTGCGTGACATGACGGTGGACTTCGACGTGGTCAAGAATCTGGCGAAGGTGGTGAGGGAGGGCGGCTGGAAGGTTACCGTCACCACCCTGGTCACCGCGGTCAAGCCCAGTACCCAGGAAAAGCGCCGTCCCAGGGTCATCCGGGTGGAGCCGGGGGATACCCGTGACAAGCATTACGTGCTCGCTTTTGACATCGGCACCACCACCGTCTGGGGGCAGGTGCTCGACCTTAATCGGGGAAAAATCATCGCTACGAGCGTTGAGTTTAACGGGCAGATAAGCTACGGCCAGGATGTCATCAGCCGCATCGCCTATTCCCAGAAACACGGCCTGAAAAAGCTGCAGAAGGCGGTCATTGACACGGTCAACACCGTTATCGGCGAAGTGCTTGCCAAAAGTAAGGTTAAGGCGGCGGACATCAGTCACCTGTGCATCGCGGGCAACACTACCATGATGCAGCTACTTCTCGGCCTCGACCCCAGGTATATACGGCTGGCGCCTTACACCCCGGTCGCCAACATGGTGCCGCCGGTAAAGGCCAAATCACTGGGCATCAACTTGGCCGAACATGTCTATCTTTTCAGCTTTCCCTCACCTTCGAGCTACGTCGGCGGCGACATCGTCTCCGGCGTGGTTGGCTCCGGTATGCACCAGCGGCATGAGCTTACTCTGTTCGTTGACATCGGCACCAACGGCGAGATGGTCATCGGTAACTCGGAGTGGATGGTTACCGCTTCCTGCTCGGCGGGGCCGGCCTTCGAGGGCGGCGGCATCAAGCATGGCATGGTCGCCACCGACGGCGCAATTGATGATTTTACCGTTGACCCGAAAACCCTGGAGCCTAAAATCGGCACCATCAATAATTCGAGGCCGAAGGGTATCTGCGGCTCGGGGCTTATCAAGATTATCGCCGGACTGTTTTTGGCGGGGGTGGTCGAGCCGAACGGCAAGTTCCGTCACGGCCTTAATCCCGACCGGGTGCGCGAGGGGACTGACGGCTACGAATACGTGCTCGCCCGGGCCGGGGAAACCCAGACCGGTGGCGACATCGTCATCACCGAGGTGGACATTGATAATCTCATCCGGGCCAAGGCGGCCATCTACGCCGGCTGCCAGACGCTGGTGAAAAGCGTTGGCAGTTCGGTGGCCGACATCGAGCGGGTCATCATCGCCGGGGCGTTTGGCCGCCACCTCGACATCGAAAGCGCCATTACCATCGGCCTTTTCCCCGACATTGACCGCCGCCGCTACGCCTACATCGGTAACGGCTCGCTACTCGGGGCGAGGCTGGTGTCTTTCTCTACCGACCTGCTCGACGACGCTCGCAAAGTGGCGCGGATGATGACCAACTTTGAACTCAGCGAGAACACTGACTTTATGAATAACTACGTGGCGGCGATGTTTTTGCCGCACACCAACTACGCCGATTTCCCGGAGGTAGCCCGGAAGCTGGGCAGGGGGGTGAGGGTTTGACGCACGTCATCGCCGTGGCCGGTAAAGGCGGCACCGGTAAGACTTCTCTCGCCAGTCTGGTCATCCGTTATCTGCTTAAAAACGGCGCCGGGCCGCTGCTGGCGGTTGACGCTGACTCTAACGCCAACCTGGGCGATAGCCTCGGTCTTGAGGTGACCGGCACGGTGGGACAGGTGCTTGACGATTTTCAGAAGGAGAAGATTAACATCCCCGCCGGCATGACCAAGGAAGCCTATCTCGAAATCAAGCTGAACAGCGCCATTGTCGAGACTAAAGAGCTTGACCTTTTGACGATGGGGCGTGGCGAAGGCCCGGAGTGTTACTGTTACCCCAACGTGATGTTGCGCAAGATGATGGATACCCTGGCGGGCAACTATGCCTTTATGGTGGTTGACAACGAGGCGGGCATGGAGCACTTGAGCCGCCGCACCACCCGCGACGTTGACGATTTGCTTTTGGTTTCAAATCACTCGGTCAAAGGCGTCCGCACCGTGGCGCGTCTTAAGGAGCTTGCCAGACAGCTTGGCCTGCAAATCAGGCGGCAGTGGGTGCTGGTGAATGCTGTGCCCGATGGCGTCCTGGAGCCGGCGGTGGCGGCGGAGATTTCGCGGCTGAACCTGATTTCGGTGGTGGTGGTGCCCTATGACCGGGCGCTCTATGAAGCCGACCTTATGCTCAAACCGCTACTTCAGATGCCGGATGATTCTCCGGCGGTCAAGGCCATTAACGGACTAATGGATAAGTTACCAATCAAAATCAGGGAGGCAAAATGACGGCACAGCTAATCAGCGGCACGGAAATTTCCAAACAAATCAGGGAAGAGCTGACGAAGGAAATCGCTGACCTCAAGGCGAAGCACGGCATCGTGCCGGGGCTGGCGACGGTGCTGGTAGGCAGCGACCCGGCCTCGCAGATTTACGTTGGCTCGAAAGAAAAGACTTCGAAAGAGATGGGCATCTATTCCCAGCGATTTGATATCCCGGAAACGACCACGCAAAAAGAACTGCTTGGTCTGGTTGATAAGCTGAATAAAGACCCGAAAATCAACGGTATCCTGGTGCAGGTGCCCCTGCCGAAGCATCTGGATGAGGCCGAAGTGCTCTATGCCATTGACCCTCGCAAGGACGTTGACGGTTTCCACCCGGTGAACGTGGGTAAGCTGATGATTGGCGAGGCTGACTTTTTGCCCTGTACCCCGGCGGGTATCCAGCAGCTTTTGATTCGTAGCGGCGTCGAGACCAGTGGTGCCGAGGTCGTGGTTGTTGGCCGCAGCAATATCGTGGGTAAGCCTATCGCCAACATTCTTTTACAGAAGCAAAAGGGTGCTAACGCCACCGTGACCATCGTGCACACCGGCACTAAAGATGTCGCGGCGCACACCCGCCGTGCCGAAATCCTCATCGTGGCAGCCGGCAGGGCCAGGTATATCACCGCCGACATGGTAAAGGAAGGCGTCGTGGTCATTGACGCCGGCATCAACCGCATCGGCAAGTCGGCGTCGGGCAAGGATATTATCGTGGGCGACGTTGATTTCGAAGCCGTCAAGGAGAAGGCCAGGGCCATCACCCCGGTGCCCGGCGGCGTCGGCCCGATGACCATCACCATGCTGATGATGAACACCGTTAAAGCCGCTAAATTAGTGCACGGAATTGCTTAGGAGGAGAGGTATATGGCAGACAAAATGACAAAGAAAAAGATGGCTGACGGCACCGAGGTCCCGGTACTCGCCGAGACTTTCGACCAGGGGAAACCCGAGGCCAAAGACCTGGGGTGGTGGCGGCAGAAACTCAGTACCCGGGAAGAGAAACTGAGATATCTCAAAACCGCCGAGCGCTACTGGTACTCTACTGACTGGTACGGCAGCGAAAAGCGGAAAAATCCCGCCTAGCTAAACCTGGTAAAAGGAGTTAAGGAAGATGGCTTTTGAAGTCCCGAAAAACACTTATAACGGCAAAATCCGGGAAATCACACTGGGCAGCGGTCCGAGCGCGCTCAAGATTGGCGGTGAGACCTCGTATCCCCTCTATATTTTCGAGGGCGCGGTGCCCAATAAGGTAAAAATCGCCATGGAGGTCTGGGATACCAAGCCTGATGACTGGCCCGAGGCGGCGCTGGAGCCTTTCGCCGATGTCATTGCTGACCCGGTAGCCTGGGCGAAAAAGTGCGTTGATGCCTATGGCGCCGAGGCAATCTGCCTGCAGCTGGTAAGCACCGACCCCAATGGCGCTAACCGTGGCGCCGATGAAGCGGCGGCGCTGGTGAAAAAGGTGGCCGATGCCATCAGCGTGCCCCTCATCGTCTGGGGTACCGCCAACCACGACAAGGACACCGAGGTATTACGCAAGGTCGCCGAGGTTTGCCAGGGCAAGACGCTTGCCATCGGGCCGGTGGAAGAGGGCGACCACAAGAAAATCGGGGCGGCGGCCATCGGTTATAACCACACCGTCGTCGCCTCGACGCCGATTGATATCAACCTTGCCAAGCAGCTCAACATCCTGCTGGGCAACCTCGGCGTGTCCGATGACCGCATCGTAATGGACCCCACCGTGAGCAGCCTCGGTTACGGCATCGAGTACTGCTACTCGGTGATGGAGAGGGTGCGTCAGGCGGCGCTTACCCAGAATGATGAGCGGCTACAGTTTCCCTTCATCTGCAATATCTCCCGCGAGGTCTGGAAAACCAAAGAGGCGAAACAGCCCACCGCCGAGGCCCCGGAACTCGGCGACGCCGCCAGGCGGGGCATTCTGATGGAGGCAATCTCGGCCACGCTGCTCCTGGTGGCCGGGGCGGATTTGATTATCATGCGGCATCCCGAGGCCATCAAGCTGGTGCGGGAAGTCGTCAACGATTTAACCGGCTAAAGACCAAGTTTTGGGGAGGAAGGAAAAGATGGCAGAAGCAGCTAAAAAAAGTATTGACCAGGCGACTTTAGAGATGATTGAAAAGGCGGCCAAAGACGGCTGCAACATCGTCTTCGACCGGGCAGAGACAATGAAACCGTGTCCCATCGGAGCGGAGGGCAGTTGCTGCCGTATTTGCTCGATGGGGCCCTGCCGCGTGCCGCTGCCGAAGGGTAGAGAGGAAACCCCGGAAGAAAAAAGGAAGCGGCGCGGCGTCTGCGGGGCGACTGCCGAGACCATCAGCGCCCGCAACTTCGTGCGCATGATTGCGGCCGGCACCGCAGCCCACGCCGACCACGGCCGCACCATGCTGGAACTTTTTAAGGCCACCGCCGAAGGTAAGGCCGAGGGTTTTGCCATCAAGGACGAGCAGAAGCTCCTCCAGCTGGCAATGGACCTTGGCGTCAAAATCGGCGAGCGCGCCAACAACGAGATTGCGCTTGATATCAGCAATGTCCTGATGGAGCAGTACCGCCAGCAGGAGGGCGAGCTTATTTTCCTTAAGCGCGCGCCACTCAAGAGACAGGAAATCTGGCGGCGCGAGGGCGTCGCCCCCCGGGGCATTGACCGTGAAGTGGTCGAGATGATGCACCGCACTCATATGGGGGTTGACCAGGACTACGAGAGTCTTTTGCAGCAGGGTGCCCGGACTTCCCTGGCCGACGGCTGGGGCGGCAGCATGATTGGCACCGACATCCAGGACATTCTTTTCGGCGCGCCGGCGCCGGTCGCCGGCCAGATTAACCTGGGAGTGCTCAAGGCCGACCAGGTTAACATCATTGTTCACGGCCATGAGCCGCAGCTTGCCGAAATGCTGGCGGTGGTTTCCCAGGAGCCCGAGATGCTCAAGTACGCTGAGTCCAAGGGGGCCAAGGGCATCAATCTGGCGGGCATGTGCTGCACTGCCAACGAGGTCCTGATGCGCCACGGCCTGCCCATTGCCGGTAACTTCCTGCAGCAGGAGCTGGCTATCGTAACCGGCGCTCTGGAAGCGATGGTGGTTGACGTCCAGTGCATCATGCAGGCGATTGAAGAAGCCGCCAAATGCTACCACACCAGGATACTGACCACCAACCCGCGCGCCCACATCCGGGGGGCGGAGCACGTCGAGTTCGACGAGCATAACGCCGTCGAGGCGGCCAGGAAGATTGTCCGCATGGCGATTGACAATTTCCCAAACCGCAAGGGCAACGTGCAAATCCCCGACATCAAAACCGACCTGGTCGCCGGTTTCAGCCACGAGACCATCAATTACCTGATGGGCGGCATGTTCCGGGCTTCCTATCGCCCGCTCAACGATAACATCATCAACGGTCGCATCCGGGGCGTGGCCGGCGTCGTCGGCTGCAATAACGCCCGGACGACCCACGACGAAGCCCACCTGCTTATGGTCAAGGAGCTGATCAAGAATGATGTGCTGGTACTCCAGACCGGCTGCGCGGCGATGGCGCTGGCCAAGGCCGGCCTGATGGTGCCGGAAGCTGCCTCGAAATATGCCGGGGCGGGGCTGGCCGAGGTTTGTGAGACGGTGGGTATCCCGCCGGTGCTCCATATGGGGGCATGCGTCGACAACAGCCGCATCCTGGTTGCCGCCACCGCGATGGTGAAAGAGGGTGGGCTGGGCGACGACATCAGCGACCTGCCGGCGGCGGGCGCCGCCCCCGAGTGGATGAGCGAAAAGGCCATTGCTATCGGCCAGTATTTCGTGGCCTCCGGCGTCTATACCGTGTTCGGCACCACCTGGCCGACCACCGGCAGCCCGGAGCTCAGCGAGTTCCTCTTCAAGGATATGGAGACGAAATACGGCGGTAAGTGGGCATTTGAACCCGACCCGGTGAAAGCGGCTCAAATGATGATTGCGCACATTGACGCCAAACGTAAGGCACTTGGCATTGACAAATCCAGGGAGAGAGTCCTTTACGATATGGCGATGAGACGCGAGCTGGGCTAGGCTTTAGCGAGAAAGGGAGGAGATTAACCAAATGTCAAAAATTATTGCTTCCGCAGCAATCCGTGGCGCTCACAAGATTGTGGACCGCGCTGAGAAAAAATGGCAGGCGGCGATGGAAAAACACGGCGCCAAGGAGCCGGTCGGGTTCCCCAACACCGCCTATTACCTGCCTATCATTTACGGCATGCTGGGCGCCAAGGTGGAAAAGCTGGGCGACATGGAGTCCATTTTCAAAAAGTGCCGCCAGCTACTGCCCCCGCCGGTGAAAGAGACCCATCACCTGCCATATCTCGGCCCTACCCTGGACGCCGGTATGGCGACCTTCTTCGCCGAGGAGATGGAAGAGGCCATCCGCTACCTGGAGCAGCCCAATTTCTACATGCGCGGCGAGGACGTCAGCGACGAGAATATCTGGCTCGGGGCCGCCGATGACATCATCATGCGAAAGCGCGGCGTCGAGTTCGTTGACGGCACCGCCCCGGGCTTTGCCGCCATCGCCGGTGCGGCGCCCACGCCCGAGATTGCCAAAAAGATTGCCCAGGAGCTTCAGGAAAAGAACCTTTACGTCTTTATGTGCGCCGAGAATAACGGCGTGCGCTTTTCCGAGCAGCTCAAAAAGGCCGGCGTCCAGATCGGTTGGGGGGTGCGCCTGGTGCCCTTCGGCCCGGACATCTCGGCGGCGGTTTTCGCCATCGGGTTCGCTACCAGGGCCGCTATGTCCTTCGGCGGCATCGAGCCGGGCGACTTCCGCAGAATTCTGATTTATAACAAAGACCGCATCTTCGCTTTCGTGATGCCGCTGGGCTTTGTCAGCGACGAGTGGTACGCCAACGCCGCCGGCGCCATCAACTGGGGCTTCCCCACCATCGCCGATACCCCCATCCCCGAAATTTTGCCCTCCGGCGTCTGCACATACGAGCACGTGGTCTCCAACATTCCCCATGATAATATCGTTGCCAAGGCCATCGAGGTACGTGGTCTCAAGGTGGCGGTTTCCAAAATTCCCATACCGGTCTCCTTCGGCCCGGCCTTCGAGGGCGAGCGCATCCGTAAGGGCGAGTTTTTCGTTGAGGCGGGTGGCCAGCGCACGCCGATGGTAGAGTGGGTGACCACCAAGCGTATGGACGAGGTCGAAGACGGTAAGATTGAAGTCATCGGCCCCGAGGTAGCCGAATGTAAGCCCGAGAGCGCCATACCGCTGGCGATTTGCGTCGAGGTGGCCGGTCGCGAAATGGAAGCCGATTATGAACCAATCCTCGAGCGGCAGATTCATCACCTCATCAACTACGCCCAGGGTATTTTTCACCAGGGGCAGCGCGATATCGCCTGGATACGCGTCGGCAAGTCGGCGGTGGAAAAAGGCTTCAAGTTCCGCGACGTCGGCGTCATCCTGCACGCTAAATTACACCAGGACTTTGGCCGTATCTTCGATAAGCTTCAGGTCAAGCTCTACACCGATGAAGCCAAGGTCAAAGAAATGGTAGAGAAGGCCCGCGCGGTCTATGCCCAAAGGGACGCCCGCGTCGAGGGCATGAGCGATGAGACCACCGACATGTTCTACTCCTGCACCCTCTGCCAGTCGTTCGCTCCCAGCCACGTCTGCGTCATCAGCCCCGAGCGCACCGGGCTCTGCGGTTCTTACAACTGGATGGACTGTAAAGCGGCTTCGGAAATCAATCCCACCGGGCCGAACCAGCCGGTGCCCAAGGGTAAAGTCCTCGATACCAAGCTGGGGCAGTTCGAGGGTGTCAACCAGTTCGTGCAGCAGGCGTCGCGCGGCAAGATTGACCACTACAATTTTTACAGCCTGGTCAACGACCCGATGACGACCTGCGGCTGCTGTGAGTGTATCGCCGCGGTGCTGCCGATGTGCAACGGCATTATGACGGTTAACCGCGACTTCACCGGCGAAACCCCATGCGGCATGAAGTTCACCACCCTGGCCGGCACCATCGGCGGCGGGGTGAGCACCCCGGGCTTTGTCGGCCACGGCAAATACAACATCACCCAGAGGAAGTTTGTCGTCGGTGACGGCGGTATTCTGAGAATGGTCTGGATGCCCAAGATGCTCAAGGAAGAGATTGGCGAGCGTTTCAGTGCCCGCGCCGCCGAGATGGGTGTGCCCGACCTGCTGGACAAGATTGCCGACGAGACGGTGGGTACAACCGAGGACGCCATACTTCCCTTCCTCACCGAGAAAGGGCACCCGGCACTCACCATGGACCCAATCCTGGGATAGTTTAAGGAGGTTTTGTAATGGCACTTACCGGAATCCAGATATTCAAGCTGTTGCCCAAGACCAACTGCGGCGAGTGCGGCGTGCCCACCTGCCTGGCCTTTGCCATGAACTTGGCCGCCGGCAAGGCGGAGCTGACCAGATGCCCGCACGTTACCGCCGAGGCCAGTGCCGAGCTTGCCGAAGCCTCGGCGCCGCCCATTCGTCCCCTCACCATCGGTACCGGTGACCGGGCGGTCAAGGTGGGCGGCGAGACGGTGCTTTTCCGCCACGAAAAGCGTTTTGAGAACCCCACCGCCCTGGCGATGCTTATCAGCGACACCATCGCTGACAGCGAGCTGGCGGCAAAGCTCGAAAGGGCGAAAAATCTCATCTACGAGCGGGTCGGTCTCACCCTTCGCCCTGAGCTGCTGGCGCTTAAGTGCCAGTCGGGCGACGCCGCCAAGTTTGCCGCCCTGGTTGATAAGGTTGCCAGGGGCAGTGACTTTAGCCTCATTTTGATGAGCGATAACCCCGACGTGCTGGCGGCGGGTCTCAAAGCCTGCGCCGACCGCAGACCCCTGCTCTATGCCGCCACGCCGGAGAACGCCGACAAAGTGGCTGCCCTGGCCAAAGAAGCCGGCTGCCCGGTGGCGGCCAAAGCCCCGGGGATTGAAGAACTTGGCAATCTAACCGAAAAGCTCACCCAGGCGGGTATAAAGGACATTGTCATTGACTCAAGTTCGAGGAAAGTAAAGGACGTTTTCGCCGACCAGGTTCACATCCGCATGTCGGCGCTGGTCAAGAAATTCCGGCCGCTGGGCTTCCCCACCATCGTCTTTGCCTGCGAGATGGCCGATAACCCGATGAAAGAAGCGCTGGTGGCGGCGCTGGCGGTTGCCAAGTACGGCGCTATCGTCGTCCTCTCCGATTTCCAGGGCGAGAGCCTCTTCCCGCTGCTGGTAGCCCGCATGAACCTCTTCACCGACCCGCAGCGGCCACTGGCGACCACCGAGGGCATCTACGAAATTGGCAACCCCAACGAGAACTCGCCGGTGCTGCTCACCTCCAATTTCTCCCTGACCTACTTCCTGGTCTCCGGCGAAATCGAAAACAGCAAAGTCCCGTCTTACCTGCTGGTCAAGGATACCGAGGGACTCTCGGTGATGACCGCCTGGGCGGCGGGCAAGTTTGTCGCCGATGCCATCGCACCTTTCGTCAAGAAGAGCGGTATCGCCGACAAGGTCAAGCACCGTAAACTCATTATCCCGGGATACATCGCTTCCGAGAGTGGTGGTCTGGAGGAGGAGCTGGCGGACTGGCAGGTGCAGGTCGGCCCCAGGGAGGGGGCGCATATCCCGGCCTATCTCAAAGCTTGGAAAGACGCGTAAAGGAGAGAACATGATACTGATAGGTGAAAGCATCAACATCATGTCCCAGACCATCGGCCCGGCGATGAAGGAGCGTAATCCCGAGCCAATCCAGAACATGGCGAAGGCCGAGACTAATGCCGGGGTTGACTATCTTGACTTAAATATCGGGCCGGCGCGTAAATCCGGCCAGGAGTTTATGGACTGGATGGTGAGGACGGTGCAGGCGGCTAGTGACCTGCCGCTATCGCTGGACACCACTAACCAGGATGCCATGGAAGCCGGACTCAAGGCGGTTAAGGGGAAGGTGTTGATGAACTCGGTCTCGCTGCAGCCGGAAAGGTTGGAGCGGGGACTCCAGCTGGCCAAGACCTACAATGCCGACCTGATTGGCCTCCTCTGGGGGGCTGAGGGTATGCCGCGCGACGCTAACGAGCGTGCCGTGCATGCCGTCAACATCGTCTTCAAGGCTAACGAACTGGGCATCGGTAACGAGCACATCTGGATTGACCCCATCGTCAGCCCGGTATCGGTGGAAATCAACCAGGTCAAGGCCTGCGTCGAGTTCATGTCCATGCTGGGGGAGATTGCCCCCGGCTGCCGGTCAACCGTTGGCCTCTCCAACATCTCCAACGGCACGCCCACCGAGCTGCGTCCCTGGCTCAACCGCACCTACATGATAATGCTGATGCGCTACGGGCTTTACTCGGCCATCGTTGACGCTTTCGATAAGGACTTAATCGCGATTGCGCGCGGCAACCGGCCGGACATCATCAAGGTGGTGCACCAGGTGATGGATGGCGAAAGCGTGGATACGGCTTCGCTTACCGAGGAGCTTAAAAAATACTACAAGACGGCCAAGGTGCTGCGGGGCGAGTCGCTTTATTCCCACAGCTGGCTTGAGGTGTAACGAACCGGCTTAATTGTCTGGATAGGAGAAGTCATGAGTCTCAGAGAGCATCTGGCGGCGGGCAAGTTCGCGGTAACCTGCGAGGTCGGACCGCTCAAGGGCACCGACACCGGCGAAATCAAAGAAATCGCCCACCTGCTCAAGGGTAAGGTTACCGCGGCCAACGTCACCGACCAGCAAAGCTCGGTGCTGCGACTCGGTTCGCTGGTGGTCTGCCATTTGCTGAAGGACGAGGGGCTGGAGCCAATCTTCCAGATGACCTGCCGCGACCGTAACCGCCTCGCCCTCCAGTCCGACCTGCTCGGCGCCTGGGTGCTCGGGCTTGAGAACGTGCTGGCGCTCACCGGAGACCTGCCGGTGCTCGGCGACCATCCCGGGGCGAAGCCGGTCTACGACCTGGACTCGGTACAGCTGCTGGGAGCTATCAAGCGCCTTAACGAGGGTTTTGACCTGTCAGGTAATGAGCTTAAAGGCAAGACTGATTTCTTCGCCGGGGCGGTGGTCAATCCCGGCGCCGATACCGAGGCGGCCTTCGAGATGCAGCTCATCAAGATGGAGAAAAAGATTGAGGCCGGGGCGAAGGTGTTCCAGACTCAGGGCATTTACGACCTGGACGCTTTCGCCAGGTTCATAAAAAGGGTTGAGCAATATAAAGTGCCGGTGATGGCCGGTATCATTCCTCTTAAGTCCGCCGGTATGGCGAAATTCATGAACAAGAACGTGGCCGGGGTGTTTGTGCCCGACCCCATGATTGAAAAGATGACCGCCGCCAAGGATAAGACCCAGATGGGCATCGACATCGCCATTGAGCTTATCAAGGGGCTTAAAGACCTCTGCCAGGGGGTGCACATCATGGCCATCGGTTGGGAAAAGAAGGTGCCCCAGATAGTCGAGGCGGCGGGACTTTCCGGCGTCGCCACCTAGCACATGTCACCTCTATTCGATAAGCAATACTGGCAGTACGGCCACGAGCAGGCGCTGGCGCTTGCCAGTAAACAGCTCGGGGAAACCGCCGACATCGAAGGCCTTTGCCAGCGCTCCGGCGCCCGCTGCGCCGATGGCGCAATCCTCCTGGATTATCTTGGCCGCCGCTACCGCATAACCTGCCCTGAGGTTACCATATCTCCTGAAAATAGCCAGGATGCCGTGCCCATCAAGGAGCGCATCCTGATGCTGCACTACCTGCTTAATGCCAGGGGTACGCCGCTTGCCAACCAGCTCATTACCTTCCGCGAGATTCCCGAAGGCGCAAATTACTATGACGTTTTCCACAAGCGGGCCATCAAGCCAATCGTGGACTTTTTCGGCAAAAACCCCCCGGCGATGGTGGCTAACGCCGCAAAGCTGGGGGGGCGCCAGGCCGACTTCGGCGACGCTTCCGTTACCCTCGACGCTTTCCCCAGGGTGCCCATCACCTTCGTCCTCTGGCGCGGCGACGAGGAGCTTCCCGCCGAGGGTAGCGTCCTCTTCGACGCCTCGGTCGCCGACTATCTCTCCAGCTACACCCTCACCGAACTTTGCGAGACTATTGCCTGGAAGATGGTGAAAATCAAGTAGTCCCTGGCTGACTTCCGAAAGCCCTTATTATCTTTAGTACTATTGATTGCCAGTCGTAAATAAACTATACTATCGCCCAACTTTAATCTTACGGCTTCGCTTCCGCCCGGTAAAAGCCCTCGGCCAGCTTGAACCCCGTGCCTTCGGCTTCGGCCACCGCCCAATCGCGCAGCCAAGCTTCGGCCTTGGTGAGATTCTGACTCTGGTGGCAGCGCAGCGCCGCAATTTTGATGTCGAAAGTATCAGTGATGTCGGTGTGGTGGTTGGTCTCGTCGCCCGCCCACAGCCAGACCTCTTTCACCTTGTGTGGCTCAAGCCCTTCGGCGAGCAGGTCGGGGTAGGCGAGGTGGTCTCGGGCGTAGGGATAGACGGCGTCGAGCACCACCTGGCCGGTGATGCGGTGGTCGCGGTGCCAGAGGTAGCGACGGTAGGGGCTGCCGGTCGCTACGATTTCCGGCCGGAACCGTCTTATTAAACGCACTATTTCTTTGCGGAATTCGAGAGTGTCTTCCAGGCTCTGGTCGGGGTAGCGCAGGAAAACCACCTTTTTCACGCCGAGTACCCTGGCGGCGGCCATTTGCTCACGCTCGCGGATGCGGGCCAGCTTTTCCGGTTTCAGACTGCGGTCGCTGGTGCCCTTTTCCCCGCTGGTGCAGATGGCATAGACTACGGTTTTGCCCTGGCGCGTCCAGTTGGCGACGGTGCCGGCGATGCCGACCTCGGCATCATCGGGGTGGGGGCAGACTACCAGAATATCGGCTTGCACCGTCATTAGAAATCTCCTTGAAAGGAAGCCTATACCTTGATTTTAGCTGATAGTTCGAGGAGATACAATGAATGGTTTAGGTATTGGCAACCTCTATCTTTTCCTAACGGCTTCCCATGGAAACCGGCTGCTCCTCGATAACCCGGTAGCATTCCCTGATAATATCCCTAGCGATATTTCCCCATGACAGGTGCGCTACCGAGACGCTTATTTTGTGCGTTCTTTGCAAATCGGGCGGTTTTGCAAGCAGGTCATCAATTGACCTGGCAATACTCTCGGGACTGCCATCAATGATATAGCCTGTCTCGCCCTGGCGGATGACGTTTCTCATATTGCCGACGTCGGTGGCGACCACCGGCGTCCCCGAGGCCAGCGCTTCCAGTGCCACCATGCCGAAGCTCTCATAGTGCGAGGGCACCACCAGCACGCTGGCGGCGCGATAAAAATCAGGCATATTGTCGTGGGCGATGAGACCCAGGAAAGTTACCCGGTCATCAAGGCCAAGCTCCCGGGCGAGCTGCCGCAAGCGGTTTATCTCACCCTGGCTCTGCCCGTCGCCCCCGATGATGACCAGGCGGAGGCTGTTATCAAGCAAAGCCATCGCCTTAATCAGGCGGTCAATACCCTTTAGCGGCTCGATACGCCCGGCATAGAGCACGAACCGGCCATCACTCAGGCCGAGCGCTGTCCGGTTTACCTTTCGCGGGTAGAAGTGGGCGGGGTTCACCCCGCATGGGATGACGGCAATATTTTCGGTTTCAGCCCTGTAACAGCGCACAAGGTCGAGCTTTTCCCTGTCAGTCGCGGCGATGATGCGCTGGCAACTCCGGGCAAGCTTCTTCTCGGCCTCAAGGCGCAGCGCCGGCTCGGTCTCGCCGATGCCGAAGGCGTTTTTGACCGCGCCGAGAGTGTGGAACATCACCACGAGGGGCACTCCCCACCATTCGGCCAGCGTCTTGCCCGCCATACCCGAAAGCCAGTAGTGGCCGAAGATAAGGTCATAGTTTAATCCGTTCCGGCGGCGGAAGGTCTCAAGGTTTTCGCAAAATTCCCCGAGGTGCGGGTAGAGCGCTAGCTTGTCCAAATCATAGTCGTTGCCGGTCTTGAGGTGGACAAGGCGCGCTCCCGGGCCAAGCTTTTGGAGATGGGGTCGCGCCGGTCGTGGACGCGGGTGAATATCTCCACACCGTGTCCCTGTCTGCCCAGCTCTTTCGCCAGTTCCCGGATATAGACGCTCATGCCGCCGGTATCTTTCGTTCCCAACTGTCCTACCGGGCAGCTGTGAGCGCTCAGCATGGCAATTTTAAGTTCAGGCTTGCTCGCCATAACGGCCCACCAATCAGGTCTTAATTATCTGGCAGCGATAGACGGGCACTTCGTGGCCGCCGAGGTGGTATTTATATTGTTCGCCGCCTTTAAGGAAATCCCATTTTTGTTTGCCACGGGCGACGGCTTCCTTGATGCAGAGCAGCTTGCTGGCAATCCCCACGCTTAAGTTTTCGAACCGGGGGTCGTAGCCGCTGTTATAAAGGTAGACGGTGTCATCGTAGTCGAAGGCCATAATCATTGCCGCCGCCTCGCCGTCAAATTCCAGCGTGCCGAGCCGCAATATGCCGTTTTTTGCCGTCTCATCGGCGATGCTACGGAAAAAGGTCTCTTTAGCCGGCGTCATGAAGCTGGCCTTTTCTGCCCGGCTTAAGCCAAAGAGCCGTAAAAAAGTGTCCATCGCCAAGTTTATTTCCGGAGGGTTTTCCTCGCACTTGTAGTTGACCTGTCCCGCCTCGTTCAGCCGTCGCAGCTTACGTCTGGCTTCGTGGCGCTGCTTGGGGGTAAGCGTTGTCAGGTACTCTCCCCAGGTTTCGGGCAGTGCCATCTCCAGGCTGACATTCTCCCGGGTGGTGGCGACCCGGAAACCGCGCTCGCGGGCGATGGCGGCAAGATAATGGATGGCGCTGGTCTCCGGCCGCAGGGACTCCAGCTCCAGCCGCCCGATGCCGTCCTTTTCCAGTTCGCTCAGGAGGGCATCGTAAAAAAGGGACTCCTGGCCGGGGACAGTTATGAAGTCCAGGTAATCGCAGACGTCGGCGCTGCCGACCAGATAAGCGGTTTTGTCCTTTATCCTCAGCGGCGCAAGGCCAAGAAGTCCCTTATCATCGCGGAAGCTGCGCAGGTAAAGCTCGTTACCCTCCCCGAAGACCTGCCACCAGACGCGCAGCCAGGGAGGCAGGACGAAAACCGAGCTCCAGTCGAGGTTGAGACTGGCATCGTGCCAGTAGCCTTCGAAGCTGGCAAAAGTCTCCCTACCTGTACTGTTGTACCCCATATTAAAATCTTAGCATAAGCAAGCTTTGCCTGCAGTGGTGTAAGACGGGCTTTGGTTACTTCAAGGTGCTAACTCACTGCCGGAGGGACTGAGGCTAGCGACGGGATGCGACAATCAGGCTGATGAGGGCGATGACCAGGGCGGTGCCGATGCCTATCATCAACCAAAACAGCGGTTGTGGGATGAGCGGCCGGGGCGCTGGCCCGGTCGTTGAAGGCGGCGCGGTGACTGGCGGCGAGATTATCACTTCCACCAGTGGTTCCGCTACCGAAACCGTCGGCGTTTGGCCTTCCGGTGACGGGGTCTCTTCGAGTGGCGACATGGTGGTGAAGCTGCCTGCCGCGCTCCACTCGCTTTTTGCCGGGGCGGCCGCTCTCACCCGCCAGAAGTAGGTGGTGTCATAGTCGAGCTTTCCGGGGTACTGCCAGGCCGGGTGGCTTGTGATTACCGGCGTACCCGCCACCGGCTGGCTGAACCCCGCGTCACGGGACAGCACCAGTTCGTATTCACTGGTCCCGACAGCCGGTGCCCAGGTGAAAGCCGGGTTTGTTGGCAAGCCGGCGGCGCCGAAGTTCGGGCTGGTGAGCGTCAGGCCGGCGTAAGTGGTCACCACCCGCGTGCCGGCGGTAACGGTGAACTTCACCGGCAGTGACCAGAGGCTCCTTACCTGGTCGCCGGACTGCTGGTTTCTGATTCTCAGCCGGACGTAGTAATCGCCCTGCGCCAGTTGGCCGGGGGCGATTGTCCAGGCGGGAGAAGCGGTGTTTGGCTGGAAGGCGACATCGGGGCTTTCGACCGGAGCGGCGAGAATCAGGATACCGCCGGCGGCGTCGAGGATTTCAACATCGTACTCAGTGCTTTCGCCAAGCGCCGACCAGGTTACGCTGAACTCGCGGTTGCGCCCCGACACCGGCTCGGCGGTAACCGTCTCGGGCACATGGGGAACCGGTCTCGTACCGGCCAGGACGTCATCATAGGCTACGAGCGCCTGGGCAAGGCTGTCAATCGCCCAGAGGGTGGTTGCGGCCGCCCCGGAAGCCTTCAGCGCCTGGGGCGCGGTATCGAAACGGGCGTTCTGAAAACCGGCGTTCATGGTGTCCCATTCGGTCACCAGGGCGGTCGGTTCGAGGCATCGCTCGACGCCGCTGGTGCCGGCTATCGGGTCGTACCAGGCGGCGTAGAGCGCTCCGCCGAAGGACGCAAGGCCGGTTATCTGGCGGTTTGTGGCGAGGGAGTGGATAAGTTCCGTGCCTGCGCCGTCAATGTCCTTGCGGAAGATGCGGTTGGCGCTCCCCTGATAGGTGATGCGGTTTGTCAAGAATGCGGTATCGGCGGCTACCCAGACATCGCCGCTGCCGAATTCGGAAAACACCGTAAAGCGGGTGCTCCCGGGTGGGGCATAGGCGACGTCGCCATTTGTGCTACCGGCCAGGATGCTCCTGTCGGGAGCGAGCGAGAGCATATTAATACTGTCAAGTGAAGTGTCAACCGGGTCCTCCCAGAACCGGGCGTCATTATTGGTTACGGAGATTTTGCCATCGGCCAGGGCTACGTAGATGTTGCTGGAATCTGCCACCGCCAGGTCAATTATGCTGCCCGGCGCCTGGCGCACTCTCCAGGCATTACCCCGGTCATGCGAAATAGCGATAAGAGTGCCGCCAAGCTCGGCGGCGACAATAGTATAGTCCGAAGCGTAGCCGGCGCTGAGTCTCAGGATAACCCGGTTAGAGGCCGTGTCCATCGCCAGCTGTCTTGTCCAGTACACTCCCAGCCTCTCATCGCCGGTGGTGCTGCGCCATATGCCCTCGGGGCCGGAGGCGCTGTAGGTGGCGATGAAAAGGGTAGCGGAATCGGGGGTGGGCGACAGGTCGGAAATCGTTAAAGTGGTGTCCATCAGGCTGATTTGCTGCCAGTTATCGCCGCCGTCGGTGCTTGCCGAAAAGGCGCTCTCATCCAGAGCCTGTCCGGGACTCTGGCCGGTGCCGCAGTACACCGTGTCGTTCCCGGAACCGAAGTTGAGGCGGGCATTGCCCGGGCCGGAGGGAGGCGTGCTGGCCGCCTGCCATGTCGGTGGTGAGGCAAAGGGGTTCGAAGTCCGTTTCACTTCCACGGTTTTCGTGCCGGATATCGGGTTGACATAACCGGCCAGAAGTTTCCCCGAACTGGTCGTCCCCGAATAAGCGATGCTGCTCAGATTAACGTCTGTGCCTCCATTGACGTTGCGGCGTTTAACGCTGGCATCGTCAATGAGATAGACGTCGTCACCGGCGTCAGGCGTGCGGTCGTAGCTCAAGAAAACCCGGCGGGTTGCTTCGCTCTGGCCGGAGTAGTTGGCGGGCAGCGCCAGCGTCGCCGAAATTGAGACTCCGGCACCGTCACCGGCCGCCGCCACCGCTACCGGGCTGATGGTGTCCCAGGCGGTGGCGCCCGAGACGGGGTCGCGCGCTCCTGCGCACAGCCAGAGCCGGTTCTGGTAGTCCGCCGCCACGTCGGCGCCGGTGGCCGCCGCCACCAGCAGCGTCTTGTCCTGCGGGTAGTCGGGAGAATAGGCCAGCGCCGCCACTTCGCCGCCGGTTTGGGCCGGGTCAATCACCAGCCCCTGGTTTTGCCAGAATGGTAACTGCCCCAGCTTGAGCACCCATACCTGCCCGGAGGTGCTGGCGTCGCCCCACACCGCGGTGCCAATCGCTATTTCTCTTAAAGATTCGCCGCTTGAAGAATACTGGCGGGAAATGGCAACGGCCTGGATGACGCCGGTCTGGCCGCTGAGGCCGGTGTCGCGCCAGGTATTACCCCCGTCGGTGGTAAGGTAGACGGCCGCACCCGAGTCGGTTACCAATGCCACCACGCTGTCGCTGTCGGGGGCGATGGCGGCCCGGCTTGCCGGCAGGCCGACCCCGGCGTTTATCAGGCGGTCGGTAATGTCCTCCCAGCTTGTGCCGCTATTTTGCGACTGGTAGATTTTGGCGTTAGCCCGGTCGAGGGCGTAGACCGTCCCCTGCCGCCCCACGGCAATCTCGCTTACTTCCGAGGGGCTTACAACGATTTTACCGCGTTCCCCGGGGCCGTTTATCTGGTACCACTCGAGAACCCTGGGGTAGCTGTAATAACCCTGGGCCGCGAACGGCACCAACAGCAGGGCAAAAACCGGCACCAGCAGCCCGAGAGCGCGCGTTATTTTCATTTTATTTGCTTCATCAGCATAGCCGAAAAATGTTAATTTCCTGTTAAGTCACCCGGACTGGTTCGCGATGAGCGTCTTAATAACTTCTTAACAATAGCCGACTATATTATCGTTTAGGTTAACAATATTTACAATACCATAACAGGGGAGCGAGATGAGAATACCGAGAATTTGGCTGGCCTTGCTGCTGGGCGTGTGGGGGCTGGCGCTGGCAGGCTGCGGCTCGGGCGGGGCCTCGGCGGTCGGCGGCCAGCTGAGAACGGTTGAGCGGGGAGACCTAAAGATTTCGGTCACCGGCGTGGGCAACCTGGCGCTTTCCGACAAGCGGGACCTGGCTTTTGAGATGGACGGCACGGTTCTGGAAGTCCTGGTGGAGGAAGCCCAGTCGGTTGAGGCGGGACAGGTGCTGGTCAGGCTGTCGGCTTCAGACTGGCAGGAACAGCTCGTGGCGCTTGAAGACAAGGTTACGGCGGCGGAGCGCAACGTCACCGCCAAGGGACGCGCCGTGACCAGCGCCGAGCGTACTCTGGCGGCCAAGGAGCAGGCGGTAATTCAGGCCGAGCGTAACGTTGCCGCCAAAGAGCTGGCGGTACTCCAGGCACAGGCCAACTTGAATAATGCCCAGCTTTCCCTGGAGCAGACCCAGGCAGCCACTACCGACCCTCTGCAGGTAGAGATCAAGAGGTTGCAGGTGCAGGTGGCCCAGGGAAACCTGGAAGCCGCCCGGCAGGCGCTCGAAGATGCCAGAACAATAGATATTGACAATGCCCGGCAGGCGGTAGAGGATGCCAGAGCCCAGGTGGGAGACGCCGAACTGGCGGTCCAGGACGCACAAAAAGCCTTATCCGAAGCCCGGAGCAACCTCGATGAGGCCAGGAACAAGAGTCCTGAGATTACTGCCCCGTTTGCCGGATTTATCACCAGGGTCAACGTTTCCGGCGGCGACGAGGTCAAAAAGGGTACGGTGGCGGTAGTCTTGGCCGACCCCGCCAAGTTCGAGGCGGATATACCGGTTAGCGAGCTTGACATCCTCCAGATCAAGCTCGGCGGTACGGCCGAAGTCCAGGTGGATGCCGTTTCCGGAGTTACGTTGCCTGCCCGGGTGACCCGTATCTCGCCAACCGCTACCATTTCGCAGGGCGTGGTCAACTACAAGGTTAAAGTCGAGCTGTTATCTACATCGCTGGCGCAGGCTCAGTCAGCATCAACCCCGGTGCCCGGGGCGGCCAGCGATAATGTTACCGGGGCTTCCGGAAGCTTTTTGGGGCGGGGTAATTACGGGGACGATGGTTTTACCCAGGAAGAGTTGTCGGCAATGCTCGCTCAGCGCCAGTCCGGGCAGTTGAGGCAATCGGCGGCGCAGTTACTGGCCGACCTGCAGCTCAAGGAAGGCCTGACCGTCACCGTGAGCATTGTTACGGATTCAAAGGCTAATGTGCTGCTGGTGCCGAACTCGGCCATCACCACCCGGGGCGGGCAGGCGTTCGTCCAGGTGCCCGGGGCTGACGGCGCCTTAGAGCAGCGTGCTATCCAGACCGGCATCAGCGACTACCAGTACACCGAGGTGACCGGCGGCCTCAACGAAGGCGAACAGGTGATGGTCACCACCGGGACGACCGCAACGACGACGTCAGGCCAGACCGGGCAACGACAGGGCGGCACGTTTGTGCCGGGCGGAGGAGTGATACTGCGTTGATACACCTTAAAGGCATTACCAAGACCTACCTCATGGGCAAGCGCGAACTGGAAGTCCTGCGCGGGGTAGACCTCGATATCGCGAAGGGTGATTTGATAGCCATAATGGGGCCTTCTGGCTCGGGTAAATCAACCATCCTCAACCTGCTGGGCTGCCTCGACCAGCCGACCTCCGGCAGTTACTTTCTCGATGGCCGTGAGGTTAGCCGCCTTAACCGGGGTGAACTGGCCGCCCTCAGAAGCCAGAAAATCGGTTTCGTTTTCCAGTCTTTCAACCTTCTGCCCCGGCTTTCGGCGCTGGCTAACGTTGAGCTGGGGATGAGATACTCCGGGGGCGTTGACAAAAGGCGCGCCCTCGATGCCCTGGCGCGGGTCGGTCTTTCCGAGCGCGCCAACCACCGCCCGAACGAGCTTTCCGGAGGTGAGCAGCAGCGGGTGGCTATCGCCCGGGCGGTGGTGAAAAGACCGCCGCTGATTTTGGCCGATGAGCCGACCGGCAACCTCGACAGCCGCGCCGGTGCCGAGGTAATCTCGATTTTAACCGAACTGCATGCCGAGCAGAACATCACCCTGGTGATGATTACCCATGAGGCCGACATCGCCCGTCACTGCCAGCGTATTGTGCATCTTAAGGACGGGCAGGTGGAAAGAGAAGAGAAGGTATGAAAAAGTGGCTCGAACCCTTCGGCACCGCCTGGGTCGGGGTATCCACCCACAAACTGCGCAGCTTTCTGACCGTCCTGGGAATCGTCATCGGCGTGAGCGCGGTCATCAGCCTGATGTCAATCGGCAAAGGGACACAGCGTGACATCCTGTCCCGCCTCAGCTCACTTGGCTCCGACTTGATTTCCATCAGCCCCGGCGCATCATTTACTTCCGGGGGTGTCAGGGGTAGCGTCGGCAGCGCCCAGACGCTGACCCAGGAAGACGCCGCGGCAATCGCGCAAGGGGTGAGTTTTATCAACCTGGTTTCCCCGACCTACTCGACGCGGCTGCAGCTGGTGGCCGGCGGCGAAAATACCAACGCCACGGTTACCGGCGTATCTACCGACTATCTTGAAGTTATGCGCCTGAAAATCGCTTCCGGCGCTTTTTTCACCGATTATGAGTACCAGCGTGGTGCTAAAGTGCTGGTGCTCGGCTCCGGAGTGAAAGAGACCCTCTTCGGCGACAGCGACGCTATCGGGCAGCAGGTACGCATCGGCAATAGTGTCGGCTTTGTCATCGGTGTCCTGGAGAGCAAAGGCACCGGCTTCGGCTCGCCGGATGAAGCCGTCCTGCTCCCGCTCACCGCGATGCAGCAGATAGTCTCCCGGACGCGGACGACCCAGGGTGAGTACGTGGTTTCCACAATCGTTCTCACGGTGAGCGACGAAAAAAAGATAGATAACGTTATTTCGGAGATTACCAGCCTGCTGCGCACCCGCCACCGGCTTGCCGCCAGCGCCTCAAACGACTTTACCATTACCTCCGCGCTGGAGCTGACCCAGACCGTTACCGAGGCCTCCGGCACGCTGACCCTGCTGTTGGGCGCTATCGCCGCTATTTCTCTTTTGGTAGGCGGCATCGGCGTGATGAACATCATGCTGGTCTCGGTGCTGGAAAGGACCAGGGAAATCGGCATCAGGAAGGCGATGGGCGCGAGGGAACGCGACATCTGGCTCCAGTTCCTGATGGAGGCCGCTTTCCTGACTCTCGCCGGCGGTATCATCGGCGTCATCGCCGGCTGGCTCATATCTTACTTTGTCTCCAGAACGGGCATCGTGTCGGCGGCGGTGACCCCCGATATCGTGATTTTAGCGGTCTCGGTATCGGTCGGCATTGGCCTCTTCTTCGGGTTTTACCCCGCCTGGAACGCCTCCCGTCTCAATCCCATAGAGGCACTGCGCTCCGAGTAGGCTGCTGCCTCGGGGCGACTGGTTCAGCGCCTGCCCGCTTTGTCCTGGCGAAGTACACCATGGCGGCTACCGCGGCAAAAAGGCCAGAAGCCCAATTATCTACGCTTTCTGCAGTCCCCAGAAAACATTTTGCTCGCGGCCAAAGGTGAGAACGAAGCGCCCCAGGGAATAGAGTCCGAGGTAGCCCAGAAACGTCATGCCTTCTTTGTTTAAGTTGCAGCGCAGCCGCGGGAGAACGAGCAAAGTTATGCCCCGGGGGCTGAACAAAATATTCCCCCGGGGTATTGACGTGCCGGCGGCGATAGGGTATTATGTTTCTAAAGTAGACTAAGTTGATAAAGATAGTCTACAATATACCCTGAAGAAGAATTTTTGGAGGGAGCAATCACAATGACAATCAGCAGCCCGGTAACCATAGACTCGACAATGGAAGAGAAAATCGAGCATGCCAGGGACATTATCCGCGACGCCCGGAAAAACTGCCCGAAGATTGCGGTGGCCTGCTCTTTCGGTAAGGACTCGATGGTCACGGTGCACATCGTCCGGCAGGTAGAGCCGGATATTCCGGTCTTTGCGGTGATGACGCAGTTCAAGCCGCCGGAGACCTTTGCGTATCTGGTGAAAATGGATAAGAAATGGCAGCTCGGCACGACCGTTTACCTCGTAGCCGATGAAGTGCCGGAAATTCTTAAAGAGAATAACATCAATGTAAGGCTTCTGCCGACTGATGAGTTCAATCGTAAGGCTAAAGAAGTTGAAAACCAAACCGGCCAGAAGATTTACAGTGCGCTGCCGGACGAGTGCTGCCGCCTGCTTAAAGTTGACCCGACGCGGGTGGCGGTGGCCGACCTCGATGCCTGGATTTGTGGTCTGCGGAACACCGAAGGCCGGACCCGGGTTGATTACCAGGAGGTTGAAAACAAAGGGGGCCTGCTGAAATTCAATCCTATTCTTACTTTCACCGAGGCGGAAATCTGGCGTTACATGGCGACCCGGGGTATCGAGCCGCATCCCTGGTACGCGCTCGGCTATCGCTCTCTTGGCTGCGCGCCCTGCTCCCATCCCGGCGGCATACTGGAGAGGGACGGGCGCTGGCAGGCTACCAGCAAGTGCGGCGGCGAGTGCGGCATTCACACCCAAAGGCTTAAGTGAAAGACGGAAGCGCCGATAATTACGTCGGGGTTAGCTGATTAGCCGGGATAGCCATCAAATGATTACCCGCGATGGTAACTATTGGGGTGTCTATTCACCGGCTTACACTTTAGACTCTGCGGAGACGGGAACCCCAAAAGACAAACCGCGAGTGGAGGCAACGTGAACAATAACAATAGATGCGCCTATATCGGAGAAATGAAGAGGCGGTCGTGGCTGAAGTCGCTTACCTGGCGCATTATCGGTATAGCCATCCTCGGCGCAATTTCCTGGATTATAACCCGTGATTGGGAACAGACGTCCATTATCACGGTCTCCTTTCATGCCGTTCGTCTGGTACTTTATTATTATCACGAGAGATGGTGGGATAAGTGCGAATGGGGCCGGATTAAAGTCAGCGCACAATTAGAAAAGGGAGAGGGCATCTAACACTCTGGGACAATCCCATTCACTTTCCCAACCGGTGATGCCATATTCGTTTTTACCGATTTCCAGCCGGCTGTAATTTGAGGCCAGTGGATAGGTATTTGTAACTTAGCGCTTTTCATTAGTCACTCTCTTAAGCGGTTCTTTCTCGTACTCCACCACGTCTGCCCAACTATGCCAGTCATACAGCAGCCCTGCTGCTTGGGCGGGCGGTAGCTCGTTCAAGGCCATATGCGGCCTGAAGAAGTTGTAATAGACTAGCCAGCCGTCAGCAAACCGCTTTAGGGTATTTGTGTTTTTCAGATAGCGCATAACTTTTTCTCGGTCTTTCAGAGAGTTATGGAAGCGTTCAATAAGTGCCGTATTCTCACCACTTGACCTCATTTTGAACGGGCTACCTTGTCTGTGTAAGGTATCCGCACCAAAAGCAAGCTCTATGCCGTCTATGTAGGCTGCCAGCTTGTCAGTGACCACAACTTTAGGCGTTTTCCCCGCTCTTTTAGCCGCCAGTTCCATAAGTTCTCTGGCATCCTGCTTACCCCGTGTCGTGGTGACTCTGGAAGCAAGCAGGAAGCGGGTCTTGGCGTCTATGATGTCCCAGAAGACCACGCCCTTAGGGTCGCTAGTCTTAACATCGGTTTTCAGATAGGTCTCATCTGCTATCCAAGTGTCGCCCACTTTCGGGCGCAAATCTTGCATCTCACGGATAGCCTTGTTCGTGAACTTGTTTATCCACTTGTTCACGGCGGCATGGGATATATCGCCATCGGTCAGCGCTTCGATGTTTTCCTCTATGTCGTGAAGTGACATACCCGAATAATATTCCTGCAAAGCATTGGCGATAAAGGAAGCGGACACTCTATGACGTGGCAAGGCACTTGTAGTAACGTTCGAACGGGATGTTTCTGTTGGCTCTGGAATTACTACCGGGGAACTACCAGTAAGGCCAGCACGTGAACCGCCTGACCTGTCTGACCTACCGATGTATCGTATGTGTCTCTGGATAACCTTATCGCCCTTGTGGATGGTCTCCACTTCGTAGTCATACCAGTGGCCTGTGCGTGGCGGTATCTGTTTAGCCCGTATGAAACTCATTTCTTGCGTCTCTCCAATTTTGCGTCTTTATCTACCAATTTCCATTTTGTGGGGTCTTTCCGAAAATACGAAGGAGCGACCCACTGAACCAGAATATTGGTTTTAGATTTTCGGTACTTCGCATATAACACTTGTGTGTCGTCAAATAACTGCTTAATTTCAACCGAATTCGGGTTCTCCTTAGTCGCATTCTCCAATACCGATAATAGGCCGATAAACGTGTCGTTCAAACGAATGCGAAACCCAGTCTCTAAAGCAGAACGAATAAACTGACCTGGAAAAGAGGCAACTAATGTTATCACCCCAAAGAGAACTAAAAACCCAGTAACAGCAATTACTAGACCAGCGAAGGCGGACAATAACGGAGAGGCAAACCATATCTTACTTAGGATAAAACTCGCGCCCTCATAAGCTGGCCTTATAGCCCAAAACACGAGCAACACAAAAAACACCCAAAAGACTAACTGTCCTCGTACTTTACCCCCCGCCATTTTTTGTACCTTCTCTATTAAGTCTGTTAGTGCCCTGATGACCTCGACTAACTCTTTCACACAGCACCCCCTTTTGGAGATGCAGGCATGATACTACCGCAGAGTGACTAAAGTCAAAAACCATAAGTTTCAAGTACCCAGTGGATACACTGGTTTCTCATAAGCCGCCCGATGATGTATAATACTCTGGGATGAATTACCAGAGAAGACCTCACCGTCACCGCTTCCGAAAGCCGTCTTCGGGTCTGGAGCAGCTTTAGCTCAGGGCCTCTTCTAATACTGCCTCTGCGACGCCGGTACCAGTCAGTCTGCCAGTATTAAACTTCCCCAAACTTTTCGTGGTGTCAGAGCGCGCGTCAAAGGTAGTTCGGACCGGGAAATTACTCGAAGGGGAAAAGGGTTTCAGTTAAATAATGTATCGCAACGATATCAGGAACATCGCCATCATCGCCCACGTTGACCACGGCAAGACCACTCTGGTGGATGCCCTGCTCAAGCAGAGCAAAATATTCCGCGAAAACCAGGAGGTCGTTAAGCTCATCATGGACTCGGGCGACCTGGAGCGGGAAAAGGGCATCACCATTATGGCGAAAAATACCGCGGTGGTCTATAAGGGCGTGAAAATCAACATCATTGATACCCCGGGCCACGCCGACTTTTCCGGCGAGGTGGAGCGCGTTATCAACATGGCCGACGGCTGCCTGCTGCTGATAGATGCCAACGAAGGCCCGATGCCCCAGACCAGGTTCGTGCTGCGCCATGCCCTCAATCGGGGGCTGAAAACCATCGTGGTCATCAACAAAATTGACCGCTCCGATGCCCGCATCGAAGAAGTCGTCAAGCTGACCCAGGACCTTTTCCTGGAGCTGGCCACGGATGCGGAGCAGCTTGACTTCCAGCTGCTCTACGCCAGCGGCCGGGACGGTATCGCGACCAGAAACCTTGCGGAGAAGGGTAAGGACATCAGCCCGCTTTTCGACACCATCCTGGAGACGGTGCCGCCGCCGCAGATTGAGGAAGGGCCATTCCAGATGCTGGTTTCCAATCTCGATTACGACAGCCACAAGGGCAAAATCGCCATCGGCCGGATATGGCGGGGCAGGGTCAGGGCCAAAGACAGCGTTGTCCGTATGAGTGCCGGCGGCGAAGCCGAGCCTTACGAGGTCGCCGAGGTG
>QZJL01000052.1 GCA_003599745.1 Dehalococcoidia bacterium
CAGCGCCGCCGTCCGCCACGACCTGCTCTGGCTGGTCATCATCGCCGTCATCAACAGCGTCATCTCCGCCTACTACTATCTGCGCGTCGTCAAGGTCATGTGGCTCAGCGAGCCGGCTTCCGGTGAAAAAGTGCCTTCTTCCGGGGCGCTGCGCCTGGCGCTTATCGTAGCCTCGCTGGGCGTCCTGGTGCTGGGCGTCATCCCCGGCGCGGCGATGAAGCTGGCGCAGCTTGCCTCCCAAATGTTCCAGTTTTAGCACTGGAATTCTCGGTTCTAGAACGGATTCATCTGTCCGGCGGAGAATGTCCGTTTGATATGCTCACTGTATTTGTCTTGCTAGGCTTGCTATAATGATGGTTGTCATAATCAGACTGGAGGTGTCTCGATGGAAGAACTGGGACTTGGTATCGCCGGCATCATCTGGTTTTTCATCGTCCTGGCGTGGATATGGTCAATGGTCTGGAAGGGAATCGCCCTCTGGCGGGCGGGCCGGAACGGCCATCTCGCCTGGTTCATCATCATGTTCATCATTAACACCCTGGGCATCCTGGAAATAATCTATATTTTCGGTTTCAGCAGGAAGAAAGTCACACCCGCGCAACCGACACAACCTGCTTAAATTCAGGAGCGTTTTGACTTAAAGTAGCAATGAAAATAAAAGAAGTCGGCATCGTTTTTAACCCGCTGGTCGAGGCGGCAAAGATAAAGGCCGGAGAGCTTAAGAGCTATCTCGACGGGGTCAGTGTGGCGAACTGGTTACGCTCGTCGTGGGAGCTTGGCGGGTCTCCCCCGGAGATGGGCGGTACTGACCTGGTGCTCAGCGTCGGTGGCGACGGCACCATATTGCGGGTGGTGCAGACGCTGGCAAATACCGGCACACCGGTCCTGGGTATCAACCTGGGCAGGCTTGGTTTTATGACCGAGCTTACCGCAGACGAAGCTCTGGCAAAGTTGCCTGAGGTTCTTGATGGCAGGGGCTGGCTCGACGAGCGGGTGATGCTTGAAGCTCAGGCTGCCGGTGATAAAAAGACCTATTATGCCTTGAATGATATCGTGGCGGCGCGCGGCGCGGTTGCCCGGATGGTCAACATTGAGGTGGGTATTGATGATGAGCCGTTTGCGACTTACCGGGCGGACGGGGTGATTTTAGCTACCGCCACCGGCTCGACCGGCTATGCGCTGGCCGCGGGTGGGCCAGTACTTAACCCGCAGGCGACTGACCTGGTGCTTATACCTATCCTGCCGCATCTTTCGCTGTCTTACCCGCTGGTGCTGCCCGGTGATGCCGCTGTCAGCCTGCGGGTATTTGCCCCGCATACCGCGACACTGAGCATTGATGGCAACATCAATCTCGCTGTAGAAAACGGGACGAAAATCACCGCCAGGCGCAGCAAGGTGGTTGCCCGTTTCTGGCGTGTCCATCCCAGGGAGTCCTTTTACCGCACGCTGGAACAGAAACTGAGAGGGGAAAAATAAGGTGCCCAGTGTAGAAAAGGCCAGAATATCGGACGTCACACAGATTCATCAGATTATTAACGCCTTTGCCGCTAAGGGTGTGATGCTGCCCCGTCCTTTGAGCGAGTTGTACGAAAACATCCGTGATTACGTCGTGGTGCGCGCGGGGGAGCAGGTGACGGGCTGCGCTGCCCTTCACGTCAGCTGGGACGATACCGCCGAAGTGCGGTCGGTGGCGGTCGTTGATGAAAAGCAGCGTCAGGGCGTTGGCTCGGTTCTCGTCAAAGCCTGTCTCGACGAGGCGAAGGAGCTTGGCATCGCCACCGTCTTTTGCCTGACATACCAGCCGGAGTTTTTCGAACGTTTCCGTTTTTCCCAGGTGGATAAGATGGAGCTGCCACGGAAGGTGTGGACCGAGTGCTACCACTGCCCCAAGTTCCCCAACTGCGATGAGGTGGCGATGGTGTGCCGTCTGGAAAAGGAAGGTTAGATTGGACGAAGAGAAGGTGCTTGCTACCGAGGCCATTTTCGAAGGCCGGGTAGTAAAGGTAAGGGTTGATAATGTCGAGATGCCTGGCGGCCGCCAGACCACCCGCGAAGTCGTCGAACACGGCGAAGTGGTGGCGGTGGTGGTGATTGACGAGCAGGGGCAGGTTCTCCTGGAGGAACAGTACCGGGGGGCGGTGGGGAAGAAGCTTCTTGAGATACCGGCTGGCGGTATCGAACCCGGTGAAGACCCCGAGGACGCCGTGTGCCGCGAGCTTCGCGAAGAGATTGGGTATCTGCCGCAAAAAATAGAAAAGCTCGGGGGTTTTTACGCCGCGCCGGGCTACTGTACCGAGTACATGCACCTCTACCTGGCGACCGACCTTACTCCCAGCAGGCTCTTTGCCGAGGACTCGGAAGGCATCAGAGTGGTGAAAGTGTCCCTGGAACACGCCGTGGCCATGGTGATTTCCGGGGAAATCCACGACGGCAAGAGCGTGGCCGGATTACTGCTTTACCTGGCGAAGAAACCTGTCAAGCGATGATTTCATTTAACCCTTCGACAACCCCAGCCAGTTCTTCCTGAGACAGCCTGCCAATCAGCTTGCCTATTCGCTCGGTGGATAGAGTGCGTATTTGGCTGATTTTAGCCCACGAGCGCCTGGGTAAATTTCCGGTCTTTAACTCCAGCGTCAGGGGAAAACCAGCCTTTTGCGGCTGGCTGGTGATGGCAATTGCGATGACCGTCCCGGAACGCTCATTGAAGACATCGTGACTCAAAACCAGTACGGGACGCAAGCCGGTTTGTTCCCGTCCGATGCCCGGATTCAAGTTAGCCCAGCGCGTCTCGCCTCTTAGTATTCCGGCCATGCGTTTGCGTCCTCGGCCAGCCCTTCTTCGGCCAGTTTTCTCTCGAAAGCTGGATTAAGTTTGGCGCTCTCGGTTAACAACCGGGTCTTTTTCAGCCGCTGCAGTTTTTCACTTACCGCTTGCTGAATCGCCTGGCTGCGGTTGGGGAAAATGTTTTCGCTAACCAGCCTGTCCAGTTCGCCGATTGACCGTTTATCTAATGTAATCGCAATCTTTTCTTTACCCATCACAACCCTCCATTGGTATTACATATTATCATACTAATAACTGGTGAATCAATATCTGCTCAGATACATGGAAAAGAACCCACAGGGGATACAAACACTCCTGTTTAAGTTGAGGTATAATTACATCGATATACGATGAAATCCTTTAATACGTTTAGAGTTGAACTCTCACGCTTGAGGCAGTTGTACTTCTCGGCAAAGTTTGCAACTGATGAAGCAGATTTGTCTATTTCAAGAAAGCTAACGAGTAAGGAACTTAATGGTAATTCAAAGCTTTACTTTAATGATATAGAAGAAGATGTTTATTTAATTTCTAGCTCTATTTTTGCTTTAAGACACCGGTTAAAAAATCAACTTATCAGGTATTTGAGAGAACTAATTTTTATTAGGGCTATCTCGGCGTTGGAAGTATTCTTGGTAAGCTCTGTTGAAGAAATATTCCTAATTACAAAAGAACCGTTCAAAACTAATTCCAACATTGAATTTTTGCAGGCAGAATTGCTATCTGCCGAATCTCTCTCTGATTTGTTCACTAAAATTATCTCAAGAGATTGTAGAAACTTGCATAGCGGTGGTTTCTACGAGACAAAGAAGTACTATATGAAAACTTTCGGCATCAATTTAGCCGATTGTGTACCTAATTTGGCTCAATTTGAGGAATACCATGACCGCCGCCATCTTCTGGTTCATCGACTAGGGGCAACTGACTATGTCTACAGAAAGAAACATAACACCAATATGAAAAAGATTACTATTGAGGAAGATTATCTTCTATCATCTTTCGAGACCTTGATGGCGTTTGGCAACAAATTAAATGATAAAATATCTTCGACATACACTGTTTCTTCAAAGCGAGAGCAAAACCAAGATTGCGCTCATCTTAAGGTTTCGCTGGTTTTTGAGACAGATAATTCAAAGACAACGGTCGTTCCTCAGTTCCAATTTTTGGTTGATGACAAACTCGTTTTCTTGCGTGACATAATACAATCATGCTCCTACCTAGACGAGCATTCACTTGAATTGGATTTAAAAGGAGCTTCTGCAATCATACGGGCTTACAAGAGGATCTTAAAGAAGTCTCAGAAAAAGGGCGAACTAACAATTGTTGCGTCGGAATTTAGAGGACCAAGTAAAGTAAAACCTTGCAGCTTGTCTAATAAAGAAGTGGAGCAAATAATTGCATCTTTGCCTCCAAAACCTTGGCCTAAAGACGTACATAAGGTTATAGCCGCTAAATTAGGTTTTAAAAAGGGGGAAGTCTATTCAGCTATACATCAAACTAGTGGCGTTGCAGAGTCTGAATAGGAACTGCAGCGGACTTGAACCAGTGCTGACTTTTATCCCAACATCCCGCTAAGCTGTCTGCCACCCAGCAGGTGCAGGTGAATGTGGGGGACGCCCTGAGTTCCTTCGGGGCCGCAGTTGATAGCTACCCGGTAGCCCCTTTCGGCGATACCCTCACTCTTGGCGAGTTTGTTGGCGACGGCGACCAGGTGACCGAGCAGCCCCGATTTTGATTCGGGGACTTCGGCGAGCGAGGCGATGTGTTCCCGGGGGATTATCAGGATGTGCACCGGCGCTTGTGGCTCGATGTCACGGAAGGCGATGACCTCTTTATCCTGATAGACGAACTTGGTCGGTATAGCACCGGCAATAATCTTGCAGAAAATGCAGTCCATTTCGTGCCTCCTTAATTCCCCACCCGGATTTGGTTTCTAGCCCAGTTTTTCAATCACGGCGTCGGCTACGCGGGAGGTGCTTGCCGGGCTGCCGGTGGGACAGAGGTCGTAGGTGAGGTCTTTGCCATCGGCGATAACGGCGGCGATGGCCTTCTCCAGCCGGTCGGC
Source organism: Dehalococcoidia bacterium (assembly GCA_003599745.1). Lineage (GTDB taxonomy): Bacteria > Chloroflexota > Dehalococcoidia > Dehalococcoidales > SURF-40 > SURF-40. The sequence goes on from QZJL01000052.1 coordinate 4,886, forward strand.
GGCACCGGTCTCCCCCAGGTGGCGGAGCATCAGCACCCCGGAAAGCATCTCGGCCATGGGGTTGGTTTTGTTCTGGCCGGTGTACTTGGGCGCGCTGCCATGGGTAGGTTCGAAAACGGCGATGCCGTCGCCGATGTTCGCGCCCGGGGCCAGCCCCAGGCCGCCCACCAGGCCGGCGCAGAGGTCGGAGATGATGTCGCCATAAAGGTTGGGGGCTACCAGCACGTCGAACTGGTCGGGCCTTCTCACCAGCTGCATGCTTAAATTATCAACGATGCGGTCCTCGAACTCGATTTCTGGGAAACGGCGGGCAATATCCCGGGCGAGTTCGAGAAAGATGCCGTCGGAAAATTTCATGATGTTGGCCTTGTGCACCGCCGTCACCTTTTTACGCCGGTTGTCGCGAGCATACTGGAAGGCAAAGTTGATGATGCGGCGGCTGGCGGACTCGGAAATCATCTTGACGCTGTAGCCGGCGTCGTCGCGAGCTTTTTCCCCGCGCTTGCGCAGCAGCTTTACCAGTTCAGCGGTTTGGGGTTTGCCGCGCTCGAACTCGATGCCGGCGTACAGGTCTTCGGTGTTTTCCCGCACGATAACGATGTCCACGTTACGGTAAGGGGCAGGTATGCCGGGATAGCTCTTGCAGGGGCGCAGGCAGGCGTAAAGCTCCAGCTGCTGGCGCAGCGCCACGTTGACGCTGCGGAAACCGGTGCCCACCGGCGTCGTCACCGGGCCTTTCAGTGCTACCTGGTTTTTGCGTATGGAATCCAGCACTTCTGGCGGCAGGGGCGTGCCCTGGGCGGCGATGGCCGCTGCCCCGGCTTGGACGACATCCCATTTAAATTCAACGCCGGTGGCTTCCAGCACCCGCCGGGCGGCTTCGATAACTTCGGGACCGATGCCGTCACCCGGAATGAGAGTGACCCGGTGTGTCATTGCCTTTCCTCTGCCCCGGACTCGAACTTCAGGTCGCCGTGTTTCTGAATATAGGGGATGAGGCCACCCTCATCCAGTATTTTGAGCATTACGCCGGGGATAGGGTTAAAGCTGAGCTCTTGACGGCTGGTCTTGTCGATAATTAGCCCTTCCTTGAGGTCAACCGCGAGCTCGTCGCCGTCGGCGATGCGGCTGGTGTCGCAGATGAGCACCGGCAGCCCCTGGTTGATGGCGTTGCGGAAAAAGATGCGGGCTACCGAGCGGGCTAAGATGGCGCTGACACCAGCCATCTTGATGACCAGGGGGGCATGCTCGCGGCTCGAACCTTGCCCGAAGTTTTTGCCGGCCACGATGAAGTCTTTCGGCTTCACCCGGGCGGCGAAGGTCGGGTCGGCGTCTTCGAGCACGTGCTTCGCCAGTTCCGGCAGGTTGCTGCGCAGGTGGGCGAGACGCCCCGGCACGATGTGGTCGGTTGAAATATCGTCGCCGAATTTGAAAGCGCGGCCTTTCAGCATCACATTACCTCTCTGGGGTCGGTGATTTCGCCCCGGATGGCGGTGGCCGCTGCCGTGGCCGGGCTGGCAAGGTAAACGAATGCTTCGGGATTGCCCATGCGCCCCTTGAAGTTGCGGTTGGCGGTGGAAAGGCATGCCTCGCCGCGCCCCAGCGCCCCCTGGTGGAGACCCAGGCATGGCCCGCAGCCGGGCGGCAGGATGAGTCCCCCCGCTTGTAAAAATATCTGGATGTAACCGGCTTCCATCGCCGCCAGCATGATTTCCCTTGAGGCCGGAGTGATGATTAAGCGGGTGTGCGGGTGGCGTTTGCGACCGCGGAGCAGGCTCGCGGCTATCGCCAGGTCTTCGAGCCGGCCGTTGGTGCAGGTGCCGATGAAGACCTGCCGGACCTGCGTGCCTTTTAGCTCTTTTGCCAAGGCGGTGTTGTCCACGGTGTGAGGCTGGGAAACTGTCGGTTCGAGGCGGGAAGCGTCAATGGTGATGGTTTCCTGGTAGGCGGCGTCCGGGTCGGGGGAAAGAGCGCGGTAATCGTTTTCCCGTCCCCGTGATTTCAGAAAGGCTTCGGTGGTCCTGTCCGAGGGGAAAAGGCCGACTTTAGCGCCGGCTTCCACCGCCATGTTAGCGACGGTGAGCCGCCCGCCGATTGACATGCCGGCGACGGTTTCACCGCCGAATTCCAGGGCGCGGTAGGATGCCCCCTCGGCGCCGATTTTACCAATCAAATGCAGGATGAGGTCTTTGGCATAAACGCCGGGGGAGAACTGGCCGTTGGCGATTACCCTGATGGTTTCCGGCACCCGGAACCATGTCTTGCCCAGTCCCATTGCTACGGCGATGTCGGTCGAACCCATGCCGGTGGCGAAGGACCCCACGCCTCCGGCGGTTACGGTATGGGAGTCGGCCCCGACGATGACATCACCCGGCCGTGCCAGCGTTTCGTTCACCAGCTGGTGGCAGACGCCGTCACCGACTTCGGTAATTATAGCGCCGGTCTTTTGGGCGAACTGGCGCAGGAACTGGTGGTCGTCAGCCATCTCCGAGTTTGGGCTGGGAGCAGCGTGGTCAATAAAGAGCACCGTTTTCTGGGGGTCAGCCAGTTTTTTGAAACCGGCGGCTTCGAATTGCCGCACGGTGAGCGGCCCGGTGGTGTCCTGGAGGAAGACCAGGTTAACCTGTGAGACAACCAGCTTTCCGGCACTGGCATCCGTCCCGGAATGTTCACTCAATATTTTTTCAGCTAGCGTCTTGCCCATAAGATATCAATCACTTGTTTGCGGCTATAATTCAACAACCAGCTCCGGCGTTAAGCGCCGATGACTGCCAGGAGGTCATTGCGGTTGACGTGGTCGCCGGCTTTAAAATACAGGGCTTTCACCCGGCCGGAGGTTGGTGCCGGAATGGTGTTGTCCATTTTCATCGCTTCCAGAATAACGACCGAATCACCGGCTTTCACGTCGTCACCGACCTTGACGTCGCAGCGTATGATGACCCCCGGCATGGGTGCGGTGATTTGTTCGTCGCCGGTAACTAATTCCCGGGGATTGGCTTTGGCCTGAGCCGGTGTTGGGCGGATAGCGGTTGGGGTGACGTTTGCCACGCTGGTTGGTACCTGGTAACCATCCACTTCCTCGACGCCAACACTGTAGACCTGGTCTTCCATATAGACCTTGAAGGCCCGTATACCGGCCTTCTTCTCCCCGGAAATAAGCTCACTGATTTTTCCAGCTTTGACCTTTGCTATCATCTCGTCTTCGCGTTTGATGTCTTCCATGGTTTTTAGCTTCTCGGTGCCGGGCGGCGGCGGCGCCTGCCCGTACTTGGCCTTGAGGAAGGCGAGTCCGGTGGTGGGGTAAAGGGCGTAGGTCAGCACATCGCCTGCGTCTTTAGCCAGGCCTTTGGTTGCTTCCCGGGCTTTTTCCATCTCCGGCTCGATGGCGTCGGCGGCGCGGCTGGTGATTGGCGTTTCGCCGCGCTCATAGCCTTTCAGCACGATTTTCTGCACGTCGGGGTCAACCGGCACCGGTGGTTTGCCGTAAAGTCCGTAAACGTAGTCTTTGACCTGGGAAGAAATCATCTTGTAGCGGCCAAAAAGGACGTTCTGCACCGCCTGGATACCGACAATCTGGCTGGTCGGGGTGACGAGGGGCGGATAGCCCAGCTCTTTGCGGACGCGCGGCAACTCTTCGTAGACTTCGTTGATGCGGTCGAGTGCGCCGGCCTCGCGCAGTTGCGACACCAGGTTGCTTATCATGCCTCCGGGAATCTGGTGCTCAAGGACGCCGGTGTCAATCACTGCCGTCCGGGTGCTGTCCATGAAGTCGCGGTACTTCGGCGCGATTTTCTCGAAGTATTCGCCCAGTTTGAAAAGGTGGTGCAGGTCAAGCCCGGTATCCCGGGGAGTCCCCTGGAGTGCCACTACCAGGGGTTCCACCGCCGGGTGTGACGAGCGCAGGGCGAAGGGCGCCAGTGTGGTGTCAACGATGTCCACGCCGGCTTCGACCGCTTTGAGCAGTGTCATCGAGCCCATGCCGCTGGTGTAGTGGGAATGGAGGCAGATGGGCACCTTGATGACCTTCTTCAGTGCCTTGATGAGGTCAGAGGCGTCTTCGGGCGCCATCAGCCCCGCCATGTCTTTGATGCAGACGCTGTCCGCCCCCATCTTCTGCAGTATGGTCGCTTTTTTCACGAAGTAATCAATGTTGTAGACCGGACCGCCCAGCCTGGGCTCGGTCAGCGAGTAGCTGATGGCGAGCTGGGCGTGCTTGCTGCATTCCTTGATGGCGGCGAGGCAGGTCTCGAAGTTCCGCTCGTCATTGACGGCGTCGAACACCCGGAAAACGTCAATGCCGACCTCCGCCGAGTGTCTGACGAAAGCAGTGACCACGTCATCGGCGTAGTTGCGGTAGCCGACCAGGTTCTGGCCGCGGAGCAGCATCTGGAGGGGGGTGTCCGGCATCAGCTTTTTCAGAATACGCGGCCGGTCCCAGGGGTCTTCGTTAAGGAATCTGGTAGCCACGTCGAAGGTGGCGCCGCCCCAGATCTCCATCGAGTCGAATCCCACCCGGTTCATTTCCGGAGCGACAGGCTCCATGTCGGAGGTGCGCATGCGGGTGGCGAAGAGCGACTGGTGACCGTCGCGCAGGGTCAGGTCGCAGATTCTGAGCCGGTTTTTTATCATTACAGCACTACCACTCTCTTAAAAATCGGGTGTCTGAGCCAGAAAGTCTCCGTCAGATGGCGTACTGGCAAGGAAAATGTTATCACAATCAGAGCGCCTCAGGCAAGTCAAGTGGCTTCGCAGCGGGGGAGCGCGGGGCAAGGCGGTATTTGGTTTGCCACCGCCGCCTTCCAGGTGGTAAACTGGGCTTGCCGGAGCCGGGGAGATAATCTGTGCATCTTGTCGAAGTGAGCTTGAAAGGGCATCTGCCGGATGCCCGGGGGCTGGCTTTAGCCAGAGACATCGCTGACCTTGGTATCAGCAGTGTTCGCGGTGTCCGGGTGGTGGAAATCTACCGCCTCGACGGTAACCTGAAATCACCGGATTTGGAACGGATTTGCCGCCGGCTGCTCTGCGACCCGGTGACCGGGGAATATCGTTATGACCCGCCAGCCGCAAAAATTACGGATGGTGCCGTCGCGGTTGAGGTGGCCTACAATCCCGGCGTGGTTGACCCGGTTGAAGCCACTATTCTGAAGTCCATCCTTGACCTGGGGATAAAAGGCGTGCGCGGGGTGAGGACGGCAAAACGCTATCTCCTCGAAGGGAACCCCGGTGGCTCCGAGGTTGGCGAAATCTCTAGCAAGCTGCTGGTGAACCCCATCATCCAGCACGTGGTAAGAGTTGAAGACGGCGTTGTCCACCCTGCCCCCCAATATCATTTCAAGCTCGAAGGGATTGACCTGGCAAAGTCCCCTGAGGCGCTTGCCCGGCGCTTCGGCTTCAGCCAGGAAGAATTTGCGGAAATCAGGGCGCATTTTGGCCGCCTGGGGCGTAATCCTACCGACGCCGAGATGGAGACGCTGGCGCAGACCTGGTCGGAACACTGCGTTCACAAGACCTTCCGCGGCAAGATTCACTTCGGCGACATCACGATTGATAATCTTCTGAAAAACACCATTATGAAGGCGACCCGCGAGCTGGATAAGCCCTGGTGTATCTCGGTCTTCGAGGATAACGCCGGGGTGATTGATTTTGATGGCCGGTGGGCGCTCTGTTTCAAGGTAGAAACGCATAACCACCCCTCGGCGGTCGAGCCTTACGGCGGCGCCGCTACCGGCATCGGCGGCGTCATCCGCGACATACTGGGCACCGGGCTTAGTTCCCGGCCGATTTTAAACACCGATGTGTTCTGCTTTGCCGAACCTGATTTCCCCTATCAAGAACTGCCTAAGGGGGTATTACACCCCCGGCGCATACTGAAAGGCGTGCGGGCGGGTGTGGCCGACTACGGTAACCGCCTGGGGATCCCGACTTTGAACGGCGCATTATGCTTCGACCGCCGTTACCTGGCAAACCCTCTGGTCTATTGCGGCACAGTCGGCATTATGCCGGTGGAGACGGCGCGGCAGGGCAGGCAGCAGCCTGGCGACCTGGTGCTGCTGGTCGGCGGCAAGACGGGACGCGACGGCATACACGGGGTCACTTTTGCCTCCGAGCAGCTTACTGACCAGTCGAGCACGCTTTCTTTCACCTCGGTGCAGATTGGCAACCCTATCGTGGAAAAGAAGGTGATCGATGTCCTTATGCCGGCCAGCGAGCGCCGCCTTTTCCGACGTATCACCGATTGCGGCGGCGGCGGCCTTTCCTCGGCGGTCGGGGAGATGGGGAAAGACACCGGTGTCGAGGTCTATCTCGACCGGGTGCCGCTGAAATACGCCGGTCTCTCTTATTCTGAAATCTGGGTTTCGGAGTCTCAGGAGCGCATGCTGCTCGCGGTACCGCCGGAAAATGAAAAGGAAATCATCGAACTCTTTGCCGCGGAGAATGTCGAGGCGACCATCATTGGTAAATTCACTGATGACAGCATGCTCCGTCTCTTTTACCGGGGCAACAAAGTGGCCGAGTTGGAAATGGAGTTCCTGCACGAAGGGCGCCCACAGTTCGAGGCGGAAGCGGACTGGCAGCCGGCGGCGCATCCCGAGCCGGGCGATGGCGATCTTGCCCCACCGGAGGAAGCCCTGCTCAAAGTGCTTGGTTCGTGGAACGTCTGCAGCAAGGAGTGGGTCATCCGCCAGTACGACCATGAGGTGCAGGGTGCCAGTGTTCTGAAACCTCTGGTCGGCAAAGAAAATGACGGCCCGGGAGACGCTGCCATCATCCGGCCATTGCTCGATTCCGATAAGGGAATGATTATCTCAAACGGTATCAACACCCGGTATGGCGATATTGACCCCTACTGGATGGCAGCCTCGGTGGTTGATGAGGCGCTGCGCCAGATTATCGCCGTCGGTGGCAGCCTCGAAAGGGTCGCCCTGCTCGATAACTTCTGCTGGGGCGATACCCGCCGCGCCGAGACGCTGGGGGCGCTGGTGCGCGCCTGCCAGGCCTGCTACGACATGGCAAAGGTCTTCGGCACGCCTTTTATCTCCGGCAAGGACAGCCTGAATAACGAGTTTGAATACGAAGGCCAGCGTATCATCATTCCCCACACTCTGCTCATTTCCGCTATCGGCGTCATCGAAGACGTTCGCCAGGTGGTATCAATGGATTTCAAAAAGGCTGGCAGCCTGATTTACCTGGTCGGCGCTACCCGCGCGGAGATGGGCGGTTCCGAATATTACCGCGCCTATGGCTATACCGGTAACCGCGTGCCCACCGTTGACGTTAAGGCGGCCAAGGTCGCGATGGATAACTTGAGCCGTGTCACCGCCGCCGGTCTCGTTAGCGCCTGCCATGATTTAAGTGACGGTGGCCTGGCGATAGCCCTCGCCGAGATGGCCTTTGCCGGCGGACTCGGCGCCGAAGTCCGTCTGTCTGAAGTGCCGCTCGCCGAGAAAATCGAGCGTGACGATTTTATCCTGTTCTCGGAGGCGAACTCCCGTTTCCTGGTCGAGGTGACGCCGGAACACCGCGAGGTATTTGAGCAGGTAATGGCCGGTGCGGTGTTTGCTCCAATCGGCGAGGTGACCGGTTCGGGAACGCTTAACGTTTACGGGCTGTCCGGTAGACGGCTCATAAGTAAGCCGGTTTCGGAACTGAAAGAGGCCTGGCAGCGGCCAATGAAATGGTGAAGATGAATGGCTAATCCCAGGGTACTGATACTGCGGGGGCCGGGCACCAACTGTGACCGCGAGACGGCTTTCGCCTTTGAGCAGGCCGGTGCGGCCGCGGCGCCAGTGCACATTAACCGCCTTATCAGCGGCGACGAGCGTCTGGGCGACTATGATATCTTGGTGATACCCGGCGGCTTCACCTACGGCGATGATATCGCCGCCGGCAAGGTACTTGCCAATGAACTGATGCTGCGCCTGGGCGAGCAGGTTCACCGCTTTATCAGCGACGGGAGGCTGGTACTCGGCATCTGCAACGGTTTTCAGGTGATGGTGAAGGCAGGGATTTTGCCGGGCGCTAAGAGCCGCGAAGAATATGATATAACTCTCACCAATAACGATTCCAACCGCTTCGAGTGCCGCTGGGTGCACCTGAACGTGGTACCCGGCAGCCCCTGTGTTTTCACCAGGGGTATCGAGAGAATGTACCTGCCGGTGGCCCATGCCGAGGGTAAACTGGTAACCAGCCCCCAGGTGCTGCCTTCGCTGCCGGTAGCGCTGCGCTATGACAGTCCTGATGGCGGGACGGCGACCTATCCTCTTAACCCCAACGGTTCGGTGGCCGATATCGCCGGTATCTGTGACGCTACCGGGCGGGTCTTTGCCCTGATGCCGCATCCCGAGCGCTACATCCGGCAGATGCAGCACCCGCGCTGGACAAGGGGCGAGGGTGGCGAGCCGGGTGACGGTTTTGGGATTTTCACTAACGCGGTGGCTTTTGCCAGAGGCTAGCACTTAATTGCGAAAATAGCGTCACAAATAATGCCGTTCGCCCTGAGCTTGTCGAAGGGGAGCTTGTCAAAGGGCGTGCCGGTGGTTCTTTTCGGTTTCGCTCAGGGCAGGCTAACGGCTCACCACGAACGGCGCGCGTACGTCTTAGCCAATTACGCAATTAGGTACTAGCGCATCTTGGCTTTAGCGCCTCCGACGATGTCCAGGAAGTAGCGGTGGAAGCGGGTGTCGCCGGCAAGTTCCGGGTGGAAAGCGGTGACAACCACTTTACCCTGCCGGGCGGCCACGATGGTGTCGTTTTCAAGTTTTGCCAGCACCTCGACGCCGGGTGCGACTTTTTCGATGATGGGGGCGCGGATAAAAACTGCCCGGAAGGGTGCTTTGCCAAGTGCCGGCACCTCAATTTCGGCTTCGAAACTTTCCACCTGGCGGCCAAAGGCATTGCGCGCTACGGTTATATCCATAAGGCCGAGTGTCTCGAAGTTATTGGTGACCAGGTGTTTTGCCAGGACAATCAGTCCGGCGCAGGTGCCGAGGATGGGTGTACCTTTGCGTGCCAGCTCCCGCAGCGGTTCGACCAGGCGGTAGTGCTGCATCAGCTTCGAAATAGTGGTGCTCTCGCCGCCTGGAATGACCAGGCCGCTTAAGTCCGCCAGCTGCTCGGGCAGGCGCACTTCGATGGCTTCGGTTCCCAGTCCTTTGAGCACCGCAATGTGTTCCCGGAAAGCACCCTGGAGCGCCAAAACGCCAATTTTCATCGCTTCATTTCCGTGTGATGGCGAAGACACAAGTCTATTTTATCAGAATTAGGCACGACGGTCGAACTGAACTCGCTGTTTTATCTTTTTGTAACCTCATCCCCTGTATATTCTCCTGTGATTTCAGGAGGAGAGCGAACTAAAGCCTCGTGGTATGTTGGCGGGCGATATGATATATTCAAATTAGAAGCACCCCAAAAGGAGCGAGATGGAAAAGACCGAAGTTATCAAATTGCTGAACCGTGACCTCGAAGATGAGCATGCCGCCATCATACAGTACCTGGCTCACGCCTATGCTATGGGCGAAGGTGAGGTAGCCTGTGAAATCGAGGCCATTTCCCGTGACGAGATGCGCCACCTCGACTGGCTGGCTGAGACCATTGTCGGGTTGGGGGGGACGCCCGGCCTGGAAAGGGGTAAGGAGCTTCCCGGTGGGAAAACCGTCCCCGACTGGATGAAAAATGATGTTCTGTTGGAAGAGGGCGCGGCCAAGCAGTACCGGCAGCATATCGCTCTGATTGACGACGCGAAAATCAAGCGGCTTCTGGAGCGCATTCTGTCCGATGAAATTGCCCACCGTTTGAAGTTCGAGCACTTTATCGAGAAGGCAAAGAAAGAAGGACTGGTTGACGTCCGCGGCGAGCGCCGCGACGAGACTGCCCGGGCGCTTAACTGGGGTATCGAGCACGAGTACACCGTTGTCTTGCAATACCTCTGGCATGGCTATCTGTCCCGGAATGCGGCCATGAAAGAGCAGATGGAAGACCAAGCAATCAACGAGATGCAGCACCTGGGCTGGTTGGCTGAGGAACTGGCTTCGGGCGGCGGCAAACCCGTACTGGAGCACACCGGGGTTGAGCGTCCGTTGAAAAAACGTGATATGCTCGAAGCCGACATCAAGATTGAAAAGACGGTGGCCGCCGAGTATGACCGCGCTGCCCGCAAGACGGCTGACCCGGATATTAAACGTCTTTTGAGGCGCATCCGGGATAACGAGCTTTACCACGTTGAGGTATTTCAGGACTTGGTGAAGAAACTCGGGAGTAGCTGACATAATGATATACCCGGAGGCGATTTAATGGCAGACGAGCTCGGCGAACTTTTTGACGTTGCGATTTACCGGGAAATCGCCTCTCAAGCGCTCTACCACGCTGCCCGGGAAAAGACCGATGACGCCGGGGCAAAAGTCTTGCTCGAGGAGCTGGAGAAAGGCGAGCTAAAGCACGAGCGTCAGCTCAAGGCGCTCAGAGAAAAAGGTTTTCGCAGAACGCCGGTCCGCCGCGAAAGCGTGGCTGATTTGAAAATGAGTGACTATCTGCAAGCCCCGATGACCATCGAAGGCGCCGGTCTTCAGGACACGCTTACCTTTGCCATAATCCACGAACAGCAGGCGGTTGATTTCTATACCGGCCTGATGGCTATCCTGGAAAGCCCCGAGGCGCAAAGCGTTTGCCAGTCTCTTATGCAGAGCGAACTAAGTCACAAGGCAAAGCTGGAGCGCCTCTTCGACGACCTGTTCTATAAAGAAGATTAACCCCGGGAGGGTCACCGATGTCGGGGCTATCTTTGCCTTTCGAGAGCCGGTACTTCCCGGTAAAACGCTACTTCGATTTTTATCGGCGCTCACTGTAAGATAGTGAAGCGTTCTGGGCGGAGCAGGCGCGCGTACTGGACTGGTTTCATACCTGGCACAAAGTGCTCGACTGGCAACTTCCCTACGCCCGCTGGTTTAAGGGCGATAGGCTGAACGCCTGCTACAACTGCGTTGACCGCCACACCGTCACCTGGCGGCGTAGCAAGGTGGCGATTTACTGGGAGGGTGAGCCGGGCGACGTGCGGGTGCTCTGCTACTCAACCCGAGACCTCGGTGGCCGAGGTGGTCAGGGCTTACCAGGAGCTGAAAGGGGCGGCTGGCGGGTCAGACCGGCGTAGGTTTTAGGCAACGATTCTCTCTTATTTTCACTTGACAACCCGCCTTTCGGGCAAGTAGCATGACGACGGAATTACGCCTTTGTAAAGGCGACATAATGAGGGAAGGTATAAATGGCAAGCGATTTGGCAAAACCGGTCATCGTCATCACCACTTTCGGCACCAGCATCCCTGACGGCCTGAAAGACTTGGAGAACGTTGACACGCTGGTCACCTCGACCTACCCCGGCTACGACGTGCGCTGGGTGTTCGGCGGCATATCGGTGCGCGAGGGACTTGCCCGGAAAGGGCAGACCACCATCTTCCAGCGCAAAGTCCCGGTCCGCAGCCTTTTGGAGCTTTACGGCGACCTTAAAAAAGAGGGCAAACGAAATATCGCCGTGCAGTATCTTTTCCTGCTGCCCGGTTCGAAAGGCACCGACCCGCATATGGAAGCTGGCGACACCGCCGGTCTTAACGTGGAGTTCGGCTACCCGCTGCTGGCGCCGCCCGATAACGTCGCCCGAGTGGCCGATGCCCTTGCACCTCATTTCGGCGGCCAGGACACGGTGACGCTTATCGCCGCCCATGGCAACGGCGAGGTGCCCACCCTCAATGTCCCGCTTCTCCAGATGGATAGCTACGTGCGCAAGCACTATAGAAACACTTTCCTAGCGACCGTAGTCGGCCCGCCGGGTACCGAAATCGCCTTCGCCGACGCCCGGGAGACCGGCCTCAAGAAGGTCAAGTTCTTCCCGATGCTTTTCGTGGCTGGTGACCGCCTCACCCAGGCGGTTATGAGCGATGACCCGAAGTCGTTCAAAAATCAACTGGGGCTGGAGGCCACTACCGAGGCAGGGCTGGGCAGTAATAAGGAAGTAATGAAAATCTGGATGGAAAGCATAGACTGGACGCTGGCGCGGTTCTAACATTCCAGTATTGGCTGAAAACCGGGGTGCGCCGTGGTTTGTCGCAAACGGCGCACCTTTCTTTTTCCCTGGTACGGCGCTATGCCGGGTGAGAAAGCGGGCTGGTGATGAGCATCAGCACCAGCATTGCGCCAAGCAGGGCGATGATTATCAGGCCGATTAGCGGCACCCGCCGGGTGTCGGTGCCGGCGCCGCTCCGGGCCAGCGGTATGCGGTAGACCTGGTAGAGATTATAGAAATAGACGACCCAGATAATCATCGCCACCAGCAGGATTGGCGCCAGCCAGAATAGCGTGCCGGAGGGCAGGCGGAAGACGGTCGGCGGGGCGAATCCTTCTTCTTCAAGCTTGAGGCGTTCCGGGCCGATAAACCGTGCTTCGCCGAGCGTGGGGACTTTGATACCCACCTCGGTACGGTAGAAGATACGGTCGGTGTCCGGCATTTCCATGGTTGTCTGGGCTTCCGATGCCCCAAAGGATGCTCCGACGGTCATATCGCCGAAATGCCGGGGAATATACTCCAGCGTGGCGATTCCATCGCGGTCGGTGATTGCCTCTCCGATCTTCATCGGGGCACTCGTGAAAAAATCTTTCAGGACGTAAAAATTGACCGTTTCTCCCCGAACCGGATTTCCCTGCAAATCCCTGAGCGAAGCTCTAAGGGTGAGGGGTTCTCCGGCTTCAGCCATGGCCGGGGCGGCAAGCTGCAAAGTTGTCGGAAAGACCGCGCCCGATTCGGACAGGGGCGCTGCCGGTACTGCCTCACCCAGCAACCAGAGATAAGTCAGCACCTGCCAATGCTGTTCTTCCGAAAGGGAGGACTTAAAGGGCGGCATACCCTGGCTGATGAGGCCATCGGCAAGACGCCAGAGAGAATAGTCAGGCTTCTGTTCCAGCTGTTTTTGCCAGGCGGCGGCGCTGAAGTCGGCGCTGGTAACCCCGGCCCCGGTTGTACCGTGGCAGCCGATACAGGAACGCTGGTAGATTTCTTTGCCCGCCTGCTGGGCCTGGGCATCGTCCCAGGGGAAGGGGTTGGTCCTGCCGGCATAGGGCGGCGGCACTTCGGTGTCCTGGGCTAAAACACCGGCTGTCAGAATCATCATCAGAATGGCTGCGGCGATGACCCCGAGGAGCAAACGTATTTTCATCTTAAGCTCCTCACTTTTTCCCTGGCTTCAGCTTCCGGCAGTGCCGGTCTCGTCTCTTTCTTTTCGGATTCTTCGGCGACCTCCCAGATGGAGATTAGCGGCAGGACTTTAGCTAAAATCACGAAAATCAGGATGAAGGCGGCAAAAGACCCAGCGGTAATTGACCACTCTACCCAGGTCGGCTGGTAAGCCCCGAACTCAAAGGGCATCAGTGGTACCTGGAGTGAGGGGATGATGATGACAAACCGCTTGAGCCACATCCCGATATTCACCAGCACGCCGGCGACCACCAGCCTGGGGATGGTCGGCCACTGGCGGAAGACGATGAGAAAGGCCGGGATGAGCATACCGCCCACCACGAACGCCCAGAACCAGGGGGCATTCGAACCGAAAAGCAGGATTTCCAGGAGGTGTTTATCCTCGACCATCAGCTTGTAGCCGGTCGTCAGGTACTCACTTACGGTCAGATAAAGGTAAAGGGCGAGCGCGGTCAGCAACAGATAGCCCAGATTTTTGAAATGTTTTTCGGTGAGGTATTCTTCGAAATGGAAGAACCTGCGGAAGATAGCCATCACGATGATGATAGAAGCTATCCCCGAAAAAATTGCCCCGATGACGAAGTAAATACCGAAGACGGTCGAGTCCCAGCCGGGGCGCATCAGCATGGAAAAGACGAAGGAAACCACGGTGTGGACTGATATAGCGATGGGGATAATCAGGATTGCCTGGATGCTGATTGCTCGCTCCAGCCGTTTTCGCTGCCGGGGGGTGTTTTGCCAGCCGACTGCCAGTAGCGTGTAGGCCGTCCGCTTGAGGGATGAAGCTCCCCGGCCCAGCCGGTCACGCATCAGGGCGAAGTCGGGGATGAGCGGCAGGTAAAGATAAATCAGACTGCCGGTGAGGTAGGAGGTGATGGAGACGATGTCCCAGAGCAGGGGTGACTGGAAGCGCCCGAAGACCACGATGTGCCATACCCGGTCGGGGCGTCCCAGGTCTATAATGGGCATAAGCGCACCCACCGATATGGCGACTACCGTAATCATCTCGGCCATGCGGGTTACCGGCGTGCGCCAGCCGGCGTGGGTGACGCGCAAAATTGCCGAGATGAGCGTTCCGGCGTGGCTGATGCCGATGAAAAAGACGAAATTCACCAGGTAGAGTCCCCACAGCACCTGGTCACGCATGCCGGTTGATACCAGGCCGTAGCGGAGCTGGACGACAAAGGCGTAAAGCCCCCACAGGACAACCGCCAGTAGGGAAAAGACAAAAACGCGGTAGGCTGGGCTGGTACCGGCGAGTGGCCTCAGCACCGTTCGTTCCAGGCGCTCGGTATAGCTTTCGGTGCCGCCGAATCTCATTTAGTCGTCTCCCCCCAGGGCCATACACCGGGATGGTAGTCATACCCGGTGCCGCCGTAGCTCCACACCGGTTTAAGAAACGGGCGGGGGTCGTCGGCATGTCGGCGGAAATTCTCGCCATGACCTGGTAAATACCAGACCCGGGGCTGGGTGCCCAGCTCGTCCTTGTAGCGGTAGGCGTTGTTGGCGTCAAGGAACTTAGACAGCTGCACCACCTCCATCCCATTCGAGGCGACGTCTTCGTTAAGGTCGCCCATGTAGAGGGCTTTCATCGGGCAGCCGGATACGCAGAACGGTAGCTTGCCGTCACGCAGCATATGGGCGCAGAACATGCACTTGATGACGGTGCCCTTTACCGCCGGCACGGGGTAAAGTGGCGAATACCTGGCAAGGGCAGCCTCGGGAGGAAGCTCCGGTTCGGCCCAGTTGAAAAAGCGCCGGTGGTAGGGGCAGGCCCCCATGCACATGCGGCAGCCGATACAACGCCGGTGGTCAATGAGGACGATACCCTCGTCGTCACGGTAAGTTGCCGCCACCGGGCAAACGTTGACGCAGGGCGGGTTCTCGCACTGGAAGCAGGGGGTGGGCATGAAGTAGCTGCCACCGCCGGACATACCCACCTCATAGACCTGAATCCACTGCTGTCCTTTAGGGACAAAATGCCCGGCAATGCAGGCCTGGGTGCACTGCGGCGGCGCGTCAATCGTGACGCAGCCCTCGCATTTCTTTAAGTCAATCACCATGCACCAGGCACGGGTTCTGGCCTGAGCCGCATCGCCGGCAGCCCTCGGCTCTGAGGCTTGTGTCTGGCCGAACAGTCTCGGCAGGGCATACGATGAGGCGGCAATCAGTCCAACCGTACTACCCACTCCCTTGATAAAATCACGCCTCGATAGCCCTTTTTCTTTACGCTGCACTTGACTGTCCTTCCACTGAAACTGCTTTTGCCCTGTATAGCTTACTTCGTTTTGTCGCCACGCAGGGCGTTTAGAATGTCCATAGTGAGCGGGATGATGGTGCTGTTCCTTTCACCGGCCATCTCCACCAGGGTCTGCAGGTAGCGGAGCTGCAGCGCCACCGGTTGTTTTGAGATGATGGATGCCGCCTCGGCCAGGGTATCCGCCGCCTGGCGCTCGCCATGGGCGTGGATTATCTTGGCGCGTTTTTCGCGCTCGGCTTCAGCCTGCCGGGCCATTGCCCGCTGCATGGCGTCGGGTAGAAGCACGTCCTTGACCTCCACCAGTGTCGCCCGCACGCCCCACGGCTCCTCGCTCTGCTCGTCAATTATCTGCCGCAGCCGGAGGTTTATCTGGTCGCGGTGCGCCAGAAGCTCGTCCATCTCCGACTGGCCGAGGACGCTTCGCAGGGTGGTGAGCGCCAGCTGGATGATAGCCTCACGGTACTGCTCGACGTTGATGACCGCTTTCGCCGGGTCAATCGCCTGGAAATAGACGACGGCGTCCACCTTAACCGTCACGTTGTCCCGGGTGATGACCTCTTGCGGCTCCAGGACGGTGGTTACGATGCGCAGGGAAACCTTGGTCATGCGGTCAATGATGGGGATAATCAGATTGAAGCCGGGGTTTCTCACGCCGGCAAGGCGGCCAAAACGGAGCACCACGCCGCGTTCATACTGCTTGACGATTCTGATAGAAGCCGCAAGCAATGCCAGTACCACGACCACGATAAGAGTAATAAGCCAGGGATTCATCAGTAAGCCTCCTTTTCAGGTTAGGGTCGCTTTTTCTAACTGTTTCCGTCCCGATTTTCGCCGATGGACACCGTGAGCACTGAATGTTTGGTTATCCCTTTAGCTCAGACGCAAAAGCACGTTCGCTCACCAGCACCTGGAAAGCGTCGTGCAGTCTGGAGTTTATGACCCGGATAAGCCCGCTGAGTATTTCGTAGCCCAGGTGGCTGTCTTCCTTCATAAGAGCCTGGAGCCGGTTGCTGTTGATGGCCAGTCCCCGGGTATTCTGCAGACAGACCGCCGTAAGAACATATGCTCCGGGCTCAATAAAAGCTGACCAGCCCGCCACTTCGTTTTTGCCCACGACATCAACCGTTATCTTCCTAGGTGACTGCGGCGACGCGGCTGGCATCGCTATCTGTAGGGCCACCCTGCCCTCTTCAATCACCAGGAGTTCTTCCGCTCTGGCCTGCTCTTTGAAAATGGTCGTACCGGCCTCGTACAGACGGCTTTCCGCCAGGCTGGCGATTTTTCCCAACTCGGTGTTATTCAACGCAGCAAATACCGGGCACTGTTTAAGAACATTCTTCGCGGTCATCAATCCTCCGGACATATCCTTTGTCACCCAAACCGTACCAGAGCCGGTTCAAAATTTTGGCGGCGGACCCTAAGACCAACAACACGGCACCGGCGATGGCGATAAAGAAGCCGGGTAATGCCAGGAACAGGGTTACGATGAATATCAGGCCGAGCAGGACGGCGATGATTCCGGCCAGCATCGCTTTATCGCACAGGACGAAAATCAGGTTTTTAAGGTTCTGGCCGGGGCTTAACTGGATGCTGGCAAAGACGGGTGAATCGTAAGTTCTGGCTTTGCTGACCAGTTCCTGCAGGGTGAAGGGGATGCGTTTGCCGCCGGTTTCCCGGAAGAATAGCGGTACGAAGTCTGAACTCATGACGCCCTCACCGGGTATGGTGTCGGTATTGACCAGGACGACGCGGGTGTTGGGTATTTCCTGTGTTGCCGTTTGGGCGGTATCCAGACCGCCGATTTGCGTGAGCGGGACAGCCGCCAGCGCTACGGTGTGCGGCAGGTGGCTGTCAATGATGACCACGTCAGGGCGCAGGCTTCTGGCTAAGGCGATGGTGCCGGGGGCGTTTTCCGCCTGGCCGATAACGACTGCCTGCGGCTGTTCTTCAACCATTGCCCGCAGAAAGCGCCGGTGTTTGGCATGTCCCGATGCGAGAATTACCCGTATATTCCGTCGGCTCACGATCCTTCCAAATCAGGAACAGTCCTGTCCTAAGTGTGAGGATAACACGCCGGCTGGAGAGGTGAAATCGTGGGAACAATTGAACTTTGGTACTTGCGCAGTAAGTATTTCGCGCGCCGCTACCTGTAGGAAACCCGGTATGACCTACACGGAACTGGGTAGTCGTTTATGATGAGGAGTAGCCTGGACGCCAGCCCTAAGATGGTTAAGCATCCAGAGTTATGAAACCCCGCTTGATGGCGTACTTTACCAGATCGGCGCGGCGGTGCAGTCCCAGCTTGGCGATGATGTGGGCGCGGTGTGTCTGGACAGTCGCCACGCTGAGCACGAGCAGGTCGGCTATCTCCTGGTTGGTATTGCCCTGGGCGATGAGCCTCAGGATTTCCCTTTCGCGAGGGGTGAGACCGTCGTAGGTATCTCTCTCGGCGCCGGTATTGATGCGACGCACGTAGTCACTGAGCAGCTTCTTGGTCATGCTGGGATAGATGAAAACGTCGCCGTTCCAGACGGTGTAAAGGGCGTTGACCAGTTCCTGGGAAGAGCCCCCCTTGATAAAATACCCCGAGGCGCCGGCTTCGAGACTCTTGAAAAAGTAGTCGTCGCTTTCGTGCATAGTCAGTACCAGGATTTTTACATCGGGGTTCTGTCGCCTTATCTGGCCGATTGCCTCAAGACCGCTGAGGCGGGGCATGGTGATGTCCATCAGGATGATGTCGGGCAGGAGTTGTGAGGTTATTTTAACCGCTTGTTCGCCATCAGTGGCCTCGCCTGCTACCTCAATGTCCGGTTGCCCGTCGAGCAGGGCGCGTAGCCCCTCCCGCACGATGGCGTGGTCGTCGGCTATCAAAACGCGAATCCTTCGCTTCTTTGGCGTCGGTGCCTGAAGTCTTGGTTTACTCATTATCTCGCTCCTTGTTAAATTGCCCCGATGCCAGCCCGGGGCATAGTGGCGGCAGGAATTTCGACTTTGAGGCGTGTCTTTTCCCCCGGCCTAGATTTGATGCTGAAAGTCCCTCCCAGCAGAGTCGTTCTTTCTTGAATGCCCACCAGCCCCAGCGACTCGCTTCCTGACCGGGAGCGCAGGGCGGCGCCGCCATCGAATCCCTTGCCGTCATCTTCTATGGTGACGGTGACTCTACCTTCGCCGGCGGTCAGTTTTATGTGAACGTTTTTCGCCCCGGCATGCTTAACGATATTGTTGATGGCCTCCTGGACGATGCGGAACAGCGACGTTTCTACGACCGGGTTCAGGCGTTCGGAAAAACCCTTGCTCTCGAATTTGACCTTAATCCCGAGGTTTTCCAGATGGGTGCTGGCGTAGGTCCTGATGGCGATAACCAGTCCCAGGTCATCGAGCGCCGAGGGACGCAGGTTGAGGGTGAGGCGGCGGATTTCTTCCAGCGCCCGGACGACCAGCGACTTGGCGCTTTCCATCTTGCTCTTGAGTTTGGCCTGTTCGGGTGTGACCATATCCGCCATTGACTCGATGCTCATAATCAGCCCGGTGAGGGTCTGGCCGAACTCGTCGTGCAGTTCCCGGGAGATGCGCTTGCGCTCATCCTCCTGAGCGGTGATAGCGCCGGACAGGAGTTGCCCCCGTAATTGTTCTTTCTGTTTTGCCTCTTCGTACAGGATAGCGTTTTCAATCGCCAGACCGATATGATAGCCAATCGAGTCTAGAAGGCGGAAGTCGTGCTCGGTAAAATAGTTGTCGCCGGAGCAGGTAACATTCATGATGCCCAGCGTGCGGTTCTTGGTCTTCAGAGGCACGGAGACGAAGCCGCTGATGTTTTGCAGTATCTCTTCGCTCAGTCTCGGGCACTGTGAGGTGTGGTTCACCATCAGCGTTTGCCGCGCTTGCCACACCTGATGGCAGGCACACCTGACGGTGGTAAGTCCCAGGTTCTGGCACCTGAAGATGTCGGTGGGGCCGGTGCAGAACATTAGTTTCATCCGGTTTTCCCCAGTGTCCCTCAGGAAAACGCAGCCGGCGGTAGCCCTGGTAACCTCCAGGACTTTGCCGAAAGCCTTTTCCAGCACATCGGTGAGGTTGAGAGACTCACTTACCGAAGCGGCAATAGTATTGAGCGCCGAAAGTTCCTCGTTGCGCGACATAAGCTCGTCCCGGGAGTAGGACAGGTCCCTTGTCATTTCATAGAAAGCGTTACCGAGCTGTCCGATTTCATCACGCCGCGCCGTCGGCCTGGCGGCGTTGAAGTCGCCGGCGGCTACTTTGGTGGCCGCCGAGGTCAGCACTTTGATTGGCCTCACGATGCTCCTGATTATCGCCCAGGCCAGGAGCAGCGTCCCCATCAGCACGATAATGCCCAGGAGGATGAGCTGTCTCTCGAGCTGACGGGTGGGAGCCAGTGCCTCCTCTTCCGATTGCCGGATGGCTATGCCCCAGGAGGCGAATGAGAGTGGGGCGAAGGCAAGCACGTCTTGGCGGCGCTGGATTTCAGACTGGGTGGTTTCGTGGCAGCGGTGGCATGTTCTTACCGCCGCCTTGCCTTCCTTTATGAGGTCGGCGAAGCGGCCGGGGTGGTCGCTCAACTCCGAAGCCACCGGGGGCGAACCCGGCTGTGTCCTGGCGACGACCAGCCCGTTCCCATCCACGATTTCAAGATAGCCGGTGCTGCCTACCTCGATGTCTTCGCTGAAAATGTCGGGGCTTGACTGCTCAATGTCAATCGAGCTGGCCAGCAGCCCGACGACGTTGCCGTTCTCATCGGTGATGGCAGCGGTGGCCAGCACCACCCTTTGCCCGAGCACGGGACTATTTATCAGGTTAGATATGGTGGTGGCGCCAGTCTGCAGGGTGCGGTTAGGTTCGGGGTAAGAAGCGATGTCGGTGCCGAGAATCTGGCTGTCAGATGGCTGGACACTAACCACCCGGCCACTGGCGTCGGTCAGCATAATATCGGGTACGGAAATCCGCAGGCCGGCAAACAGCCGGTGCAGTGACTCGGTCATTTCAGCAAACTCGCTCCCGGCAGGGAATTCGCGGTACTGGTTAGCCGCATTCTCGAGTTGTGAGGCCGTTTGCGTCAGCCTCTCGTCCAGGTGGTTGGCCATAATCCGGGCTATGGTAAGCCGCTGGTCAAGGGTGCGCTGGGTGCTTTCCCTCAAAGACTCCAGCCCGAGCCAGCTGAACAGACCGAGGCCGATTAACAGCCCGGCGGCAACGAGCAGGCTGATTCTCTTTTGCAGTGACAGGTTGGTGAACAAATCAGTTATTACTACCTTAAAGCTAAATATCCCTGCCGACCGCCCGGGCGATGGTTCTGAGTTCTCCCATCAGCCTGACGAAGTCCGAAGGTGTCAGCGATTGCAGCCCGTCAACCAAGGCTTCCTTGGGGTTTGGGTGGACTTCGATGAGCAGGCCATCGGCGCCGGCGGCGATGGCGGCCCTGGCGATGGCGGGCACCAGCGAGTAGTGGCCGGCGGCGTGGCTGGGGTCAACAATCACCGGCAGGTGGCTTGCCCTCTTGATGACCGGGATAGAAGAAATGTCCATTGAGAAGCGAGTTGAGGTTTCGAAGGTGCGGATGCCCCTTTCGCAGAGGATGACCCGCTGGTTGCCTTCGGCCAGAAGGTAGTCGGCGGCGGTGAGCCATTCGGTGACAGTGCAGGCGAAGCCGCGCTTCAAGATGACCGGGGACTGGCTCTTGCCCACCTCGGTCAGCAGGGTGAAGTTCTGCATATTACGCGCCCCGACTTGGAGAATATCGGCTGACCCGGCAACCAGGGCGACTTCGTGGTTATCCACCACCTCGGTGACCACCGGCATCGCGAATTGTTTTCGGACCCTGGCCAGGAGCTTAAGACCTTCTTCTTCCAGTCCTTGGAAGCTGAATGGCGAAGTGCGCGGCTTGAAGGCGCCGCCGCGCAGGACTCTGGCCCCGGCTTTCTTCACGATTTCTGCGGCGGCCATCATCTGTTCTTCGCTCTCGACGGCGCAGGGGCCGGCCATGACCACGATTTGCTTGCCGCCGATGGCAACGTCGCCCACTTCGACCTTGCTGTCTTCGCTCTTGAATTCCCTTGAAGCCAGCTTGTAGGGTTTCATGATACGGGTGACGCTTTCCACGCCGGGGAGCACCGCGAAAACGTCGGTGGGCAAACTGCCGGTATTGTTGCCCAGGATAGCCACCACCGCTTTGCTGGTGCCCAGATTAAGCTGAACGCTCAGGCCGAGCGATTTCGCCCGCTGCACCACGCCGTCTATCTCTTCGACGGTGGTGCCCGCCCTCATCTCAACAATCACTTAAAGCGCCTCCTTGCTGGTTGCCTAAGATGATAGCGGTAAACGGCCACTTCGGTCAAGGGACTTCCAAAAAGCCTGCGAGATTTACAATTGAAAGGCAGCAGAGTCTGGCTGCGGTATGGACTTGCCAGGAAACAATAGGAGACAAGGGGTGTATACTATCAAGGGCTGCAGCGCTGACGACGCTGACTACAAACCGACGGTGCGGTCAGTCGGATACGTAAACCTATCTTGTTTTACTGGTAAAGGTGGCAGGCAACGAAATGGCCGCTCCTATCTTGGTATTTCGGCACATCTTTGGAGCAGATTTCCAGACGCTCGGGGCAGCGCGGGTGGAAGCGGCAACCGGCAGGCGGGTTCAAAGGGCTGGGGATTTCGCCGGGGAGCAGCATACGTTTGCGATTGCGTTCGACAGCGGGGTCGGGGATGGGCACGGCGGATATCAGCGCCCGCGTGTAAGGGTGGAGGGGGTCGTTGTAGAGGTCGTTGCTGGAAGCCAGCTCCACCAGTTTGCCCAGGTACATTACAGCGATGCGGTCGCTGATATGCCTGACCAGGGAAAGATCGTGTGAGATGAAGAGCATAGTGAGGTTCATGCTTTCCTGCAGGTTATCCAGAAGGTTTACAATCTGAGCCTGAATGGAAACGTCGAGCGCGGATACCGGCTCGTCGCATACCAGGAATGAGGGGTTGGTCGCCAGTGACCGGGCGATGCCGATGCGCTGGCGCTGGCCGCCGCTAAACATGTGCGGGTAGCGCTGCGCCATTTCCGGCTCCAGTTCCACCATGGTCAACAGCTCGGCGACCCTGTCCTTCAGTTGCTTGCCTTTGGCGATACCATGCACGACTAGTGGCTCGCCGACGATGGACTCCACGGTGTGGCGTGGGTCCAGCGAACTATAAGGGTCCTGAAATATCGGTTGGAATTTGGGACGCATCGCCCGCAGCTGCCCCCTAGGAATATGGGCGAGGTCAACGCCGTCGAATACTACCTGCCCGTAGGTAACGTCGTGTAGCCGCAGGATGCACTTGCCGACGGTGGTTTTGCCGGAGCCGGACTCCCCCACCAGTCCCAGGGTTTCCCCCCGGCGGATGAAAAAGCTCACGTTGTCAACCGCCTTGATATCGGCAATCTTGCGCTGTATGAGGATACCCCGGGTAATCGGGAAGTATTTATAGAGGTTTTTGACCTCGACCAAGATGTTGTTCTCCAACTACTTAACCTCCATCGCAGTAAGGGCAAGCTACCGTGTGGCCTTTGGAAACTTCGACCAGAGGAGGCCATTCGTCGGTGCAGACATCCTTGGTGCAGTAGCAACGCGGGTGGAAGGGACATCCCGGTGGCCGTCTGACGAGGTCTGGCGGCTGCCCCTGGATGGGAATGAGCTTGGTCTGGCGGTCGCGGTCGAGCCTCGGGCTGCAGTTGAGGAGCATCCTGGTATAAGGGTGAAGCGGGTTGGCGAAGATCTCTTCGCAGGTGGCCTGTTCAACAATGCGGCCGGCATACATCACGTTGACCCGTTCGGCGTACTTGGCGACCATGCCCAGATTATGGGTGATGAGCAGGATGGCGGCATTGAAACGCTGCACTACCGAATCGAGTAGTTCGAGAAGCTGCGCCTGAATCGTGACGTCAACCGCGGTGGTGGGTTCGTCAGCGATGATAAGTCTGGGGTTACAGGAGAGCGCCATGGCAATCATCACCCTCTGGCGCATACCGCCGCTGAATTGCATGGGATATTGCTTGAGCCTTTCCGCATCGGGGATGCCCACCAGCTCCAGCAGACGGGAGGCTTCGGCATAGGCCTTTTCCTTTTCGACCACCTTGTGCTCTACCATGGTCTCGGTTATCTGTCGGCCGATGGTGAAAACCGGGTTCAGGCTGGTCATCGGTTCCTGGAAAATGACCGAGATTTTATTGCCCCGGATTTGACGTATTTCCTCCTTATTCAGTTTCAGGAGGTCTTTGCCTTCGAACATCGCTTCGCCGGCCCAGACTTTGCCGGGTGGCTCGGGGATGAGTCGCAGCAGGGACAGGGCGCTCACCGTCTTGCCGCAGCCGGACTCGCCCACCAGGGCAACGATTTCGCCGGGCATCACGTTGTAGCTGATGCCGTCAACTGCTTTTACCGGCCCCCGCCGCGTGTCGAAGTAGGTCTTCAGGTCGCGGACTTCAAGCAGAGGTTCCGCCATTTAGCACGCCTCCAAAACCTGGTTAAATTCAGGGCTAGCCTTGAACGCAAGGGGTATGAGGGCTAGTTGATTTTATACTACACCGATAAGCGGTGTCAACCTTTCTAGAGAACCGGCCAAATCAAGATGTATTACCCTTATCCCCCGATATCCGCCAAGAAACGGGCATAGTCCGATTGCATCGTCCTGATGGCGGCAATTTCCTCTTGTGTGAGCCATTTGCTTACGTCAACCGTGTCCGAGGGATAGTGCGCCCGCTGGAAGCTTGGTCTCGCGGCGTAGGGAGCGGTGGCGTCAATCGCGATGCCCTCGCCGCCGCCGGCGCCGGTGCGGGCGGCATACTCGTTGAGAACATAGCCCACAGCAGCGGAGCCGGGCGGCGCCTTGTTAAACCCGGTCTGGGTGTTAGCCCGGGTAGCGATTGCCCAGAGGATGTCATCGGCACTGTAAATATTAACGTCGTCGTCAACCGCCAGAATTAGCCGGCTCATCGAGACCCCGAGCGCGCCGGAAAGGATGTTCTTCACGAAGCTGTCGTCGCCGGAAAAGCGCTTTTTTACCTGGTAGACCGCACCGCTGTTCGCCCTGATGCCGTAAGGGATGTTCACATCGGTGACCAGTCCTGGCGCAATGCCCTCGGCAATATCGTAAAAGCATGCTTCACGGAATGATCTGGACAGGTTCTCGGTCTCGAAGGAAGCGGCGAGGGGAGTGTAAAAAATTGGCCGGTCCTGACGATGGGTGATAGCGGTGACCTGGAACTTGGGAGGTTTCAGCGCTTTAGCGAGGTAACCCGCCCACTCCGGGGCAAACGGCGACGCCTGGGCTTTGCCGAGCTTTTCCGCTTCATCGGTCTCGAATATTTTCTCCGGCAGGGCATAGCCTTCAATCACCCATTCGCTGTCGGCGATGGCGTAGGCGTCAACCGTTTTGGCTTTGCAGATTTCCACCGGCGCTTCCTGAAGCGCCCCGGCAATCGCCAGCTCGTCAGTGCCGTCGGGGACAACGGTGTGGATGGCGTAGGCCGCAGCCATCATCATCACCGCCGGGGACACGCCGATGTTGATGGTCAAGGGCACGCGGCTGCCTTTAGTAAATTCGCCTGCCGCGATTTTGCCCAGGTGGGTGGCCGGGATGATGTTAATGCTGCCCCAGTCCTTGCCCCGGAAATACATGCGCTTGAAGGAAATTTCCCAGGTTTCCTCTGCTGGATATTTTACCAGAGCTACGCCACCGCCGAGCATCGGGCCGGCATCATCCGGGGAGTGTTTGATGAGCGGGAGAGTGGTGCTGATATCAATGTTGGCGGTAATGACGATTTCCTGGGATGGCGCTTTAGAGACGATTTTAGGAGGAAGCGGAGTTTTAATAGCCCGGTGGCACTTGAACTTCAGTTTGCGGTGGTCGTCCAGGCCGAACATGGCAGCAGTGTCCTCGATGCGGGCGAAGAGGTTACCGGCGTCCCTTACGCCCGGGTAGCCTTTGATGTTCTCGAAGAAGAAAGCCGGGCCGTTGTCCAGCTTTTTCTCGATGGCGCTGATTTCATAGACGGTGTCCACCTCATCCTTGATTTGCTTTAGCTCGCCGCGTGCCGCGAGAAAATCAATCGCCTCGCGGAAACTCCCCGGGATATGCTTAAGGCTCTCAGCACCCATCGGCCACCTCGAAAGAATGAATCGGGTAAGACGGTTGTCGAAGCACCAGAATATTTCTCGCCACTTGCCTAAATATAGCCAAACCGGACTCTAAAGTCAACCTGCGTAGCTTTGGGTGTTAAGTCGGTCTTCGCAAAAAATGAATAAAATCGTAACCTCTGCCCCCGGCTTGTAATATGGAAGGAATGCCAATGGCATACCTGATATAATCTCGGTAGAGAAGTTCCAGAGGAGGCAAGGCTATGTGTCAGACGTGCCGTCGTCACCATCCTGAGCTTTACGCTGACAAACCCACCGTCAAGGTCGCGAAGGCAGATAAAGGGAAGAAAACGTCCGCCAAAAAGAAATAGCAAGAAGGTTCTTAAGTTCCTATTCTCAGGACTTTCGAGCCGCGGATTTGGCCGCTTTTAAGCTCGACCAGGGCTTTATTCGCCTCTGCCAGTCCGTACTCTTGAACCTCGGGTTCAAGGCGCATTTTTGCCGCTAAACCGAGGAACTCCTGGCCGTCCTGCCTCGTCACGTTGGCCACGGACTTGATTTCCTTTTCCCACCACAGGTGCTCGGGGTAGTCCAGCCCGAATAGTAAGTCTTTGTCCGCGGGCTCTTTACGGATAAGGTTGATGACAAGTCTGCCGCCCTTTTGCAGGTTTTCCAGGGCGAATAACACCGGTTTCCAGGCGGGCGTGGTGTCAATCGCACAGTCCAGTTTTTTCGGTGTCCTGTCACTGATGTCGCCGGCCCAGTCCGCGCCCAGTTGCCGGGCTAGTTCTCTTTCGGCAGGGTTGCGGCTGACGACGAAATTTTCCGAGTTGGGATACAGGAAATTCGCCATCTGGATTACCAGATGGTTGGCGGAGCCGAAACCGTAGAGGCCGAGGGTCTTGCCGTCGGCCATGCCGGTTAATTTTAACGAGCGGTAGCCAACTACTCCGGCGCACATCAGGGGGGCAACCTTGACCGGGTCACGCAGGTTTTCAGGAAGCTTCTGGGCGTAGTTTTCATTCAGCACCATATACTCGGCATAACCGCCGTCGGCGTGGCAGCCGGTGCCCTGAAATTCCTCGCACAGGTTTTCTTCCGAGTTACGGCAGAAGCGGCATTGACCGCAGCTTGAGTATAGCCAGGTGCCGCCGACTCTGTCCCCGGGTTTAAATCTGGTAGCTTTGGTCCCGACTTCAGCGACAGTCCCCACCGGCTGGTGCCCCGGAATTACCGGCAGCTTCGGCGGTGATATTCTGCCCTCTATCTGGTCAAGTTCGGTGCGGCAGACGCCGCAGGCGGAGACCCTGATGAGAATGTCTTTCGGGCCAGGTTTCGGGATGGGCAACTCGACCAGCTCAAGCGGTTCGGTTTTCAGGGGCAGGTCTTCTATTTGCCGTTTTTTCCCCGCCACTTCGATTTCGCAGTTCTCTTTAAGGACAAGGGCTTTCATTCCAGTTCTCTAGCCGGGCATTTCTCTGTCCGGTGTGACGATAATACGCCGGAGTGGTAAGTGTCCGGTGTCTTTGCGGGGTTTGAAGATGATTGATGGCCGCAGCTCTTCGGAGTACGTAAAGCCTTCGGCATCCCTCGCCTCGCCATACTTTACTTTCAAATCATCCAGATGGCCGGCGTCTAAAGCCTGCGTCGGGCAACTGTCAACACACACCGGCTTCTGCCTCTCTGCCCACCTTTCCCGGCACAGGTCGCACTTCTGCACGCTGGCGTCTTCTTCCGGCCCGAACTGCGGCGCGCCGTAGGGGCAGGCTTCGAAGCATAACTGGCAGCCGTCTTTGCCCAGGCACTTCTGGCTGTCTATGGTTACGATGCCGTCTTCCCGCTTGGTGATTGCCCCCTGCGGGCAGGCAGCAACACAGGCGGGGTTCTGGCAGTGATAGCAGGTCATCGGGAGAAAAGTAACGAATAAGTCCGGGTATCTGCCCTTCTCAACGGTCTTGACCCTCAGCCAGCAGGCCGGCCCGGCGGGCACGTCATGCCAGTCCCGGCAGGCTACCACGCAGGCGAAGCAGCCGGTACAGCGGTTCTGGTCGAAATAAAATCCGTATTGCATGGTTACTTTTTAGCCTTCTCCACCTGCACCAGGGCGGTGTTGCTGACGAATGCGCCCGCCGGTGACGTTACGTTTTTAGTGAGCACGTTGGCGCAGCCGCCGTGGTCGGCGCCGGTTTCATCGGGGTCGTACCACGCGCCCTGGGGAACGGCGACCACCCCGGGCATTACCCTTTCCGTCACGCGGGCAGGGATTATCATTTCTCCCCGGTCATTGAATACTCTCACTATAGCTCCGTCGCCGATGCCCCTTTTTTCGGCGTCAGCGGTGTTGATGTCAACTGCCTGGGCCTGCAGCTCGCGGAGCCAGGGCAGGTTATCGAACTGGCTGTGGGCGCGCCGCCGCAGGTGCGGCGTGATTAATTGCAGCGGGTAATTTTTGGTCAGAGGGTCGTTGCGGCTTTCCCATGTTTCCAGGTATTCAGGAACAGGCGGTATCCCGGGATGGTTCATTTTGGCGGCTACCCCGGAGAAAATTTCAATCTTTCCCGAAGGGGTGGGAAATGGGTTCTTTGCAGGGGCTCCATCGGACTTGATGCGGTAGAAGCCCCGTTCTTTGAGGGTATCGAAGTACGGTAGCCCGGCTTCCTGAGATAGTCTTGCCACCATTGACCTTACCAACTCTTCGTCCGATTTATCGTTGTAATCGCTGATGCCGAGCTTCGCCGCTAGCGCCTGGCAGATTTGTAGCTGGGACTTCGACTCCCCCAGCGGCTCGATGGCCTTATTCACCAGAGCGTAGATGCCACCGCCCGGTGGCGCGTAAAGGTCATTCCTCTCCAAGAAAGTGCAAACCGGTAATATAATATCGGCGAATCTGGCCGAGGCGGTCATAAATTGCTCTGTCACCAGAATGAACTCCAGTTTCTGGAAAGCCCCGGCTGCCTTATTGACCTCGGCGAGTTGGTTAAGGTAATTGGTATTTGACAGCCAGAGGAGCTTGTAGTCAGCGGGATAGCCTCCGGCTTTGCCCTTGAGAATGGCATCGGCAAACAGGCTCACGTTGACCCGGGCGCTGGAGTTCACGCTGGCGCTACGGTAGGGGAGGGCGTTCCAACGCGGCGGAGCTCCGGCTTCCACCTGGTTCGGTGGACCCGGGAGCTGGGTGATAGCGGCCACTGACTTTGTTATGGGCGCTCCCCCACTCGCAGTGGCTGCGTTGCCGGTGATGGCTTCCAGGGCAAACGCCATCCGGTGGAACTGCTCACCGAAGGCGGTACGTCCGGCGGCATAACCGGTGACAATCGCCGCCGGGCTGGTGCCGGCATACATCCGGGCTAATTCGGCGATGGTCGCCGCCGGGACGCCGCTAATATTTTCGGCCCAGGCTGGTGTTTTTTCGACACCGTCTTCGCCGCCGAGTATATATTTTTGGAACCGGTCGAAGCCAAAAGTATAAGTATCAATAAAGTGCTGGTTGGTCCGGTTTTCCTTAATTAGCACGTAGGCTATCGCGCCGAGGACGGCGGTATCGGTTCCCGGCCTTATGGGAATCCACCGGTCGGCGAGGACTGCCGCCGAGTCGGTGAACTGGGGGTCCAGGCAGATGAATTTCGTGCCGTTCTCTTTGGCTCGGCAAAGTGCCGGGGGGATTGGCGTGCCCTGCTGGGTTACCAATGGGTTCCAGCCCCACATAATAATGAGACGGGACTTCGGGTATTGCTCAGGGGTGTATCCCGCCGGTCTGGCACCATAAGTGATACCGCTGGCAAAGGCGAGGCCTTCGTTCGAGATGAAGCCCCAGGGTGCGGTGTAACCGCCGAACTGGCAAAGCAGCCGGTGAAAAGCCTGCGTGTGATGGACGGCGTGAGCATCGGCCATGGAGCAGAAGTGGAGGATCGAGGCGTTGCCGTAGCTGTCCTTGACCCGCTTAAGCTCCTGTGCCACGGTTTCCAGCGCCTCGTCCCAGGATACCCTGGCAAATTCGCCGGAGCCTCTGCGCCCCGTCCTCTTGAGAGGATACAGGAGGCGGTCGGGAGCATAAACACGCTGGCGGTAGGCGCGGCCCCGGAGGCACATACGGTGGGACGTTTCGCCGTCGCCGCCGCTCTCGATGCGCACTATCCGGCCGCTGCGGACGTGCACCTTCATCTCGCAGGTACCGCCGCAGTGGCTGTTGCAGATGGTGCGGACTATCTTTTCCTCGTGGTTTGCTTTCACTTTTGTCTCGCCATGATGAGTGGCTGGCTTTCTTGATAAAGTAGTGCCTCGAACATCATAAAGCCCGATTAAAAGCTTGTCAAATGACCGGAAGCTATGCTTATTATCACGGCCGCTTGAAAAGGTGGTATTATTTACGTTACATCATTAGTGAGAGGTTGAAAATGCAGTCGTACGGCTGGGCGGGAAAGATGCTGGGCATTGACCTGTCGTTTGGTACGGTCAGTGAAATACCCACCATGAGTTATGCCGAGAGGTTTGTCGGCGGTAAGGGCGTCGCCAGCCGCCTCTACTGGGAGCTTATAAGCAAAGACACTGCCGCCTTAAGCCCCGATAACCACCTTTTCGTAATGAACGGCCCACTGGGTGGCGTCAGAGCGGTGGCTTCTTCCCGGTGCGTTATCGCCAGCAGGTCACCGCTTACTTATCCCGAGCAGTACTGCTGCGGTAACTTGGGCGGCTATTTCGCAGCGGCTCTGAAATGGGCCGGCCTCGACGGGCTTGATATTTACGGGATGGGAAACAAGCCGGTGGTACTGCTAATTGAGCCTGGTGGCCGTTGCACTCTTGAAGACGCCGCCGGCTTATGGGGCAGAGATGCCTTTGAAACAATCGCAACTCTCCAGGGAAAGTACGGGGCGGACGCGCCGGTGCTTGCCATCGGTGAGGCCGGTGAGCGCCGTGTCCGCTTCGCGAATATCATCGGCTCCGGCGGCGTTTCCGCGAGCAAGGGGTTTGGTGCGGTGATGGGTTCAAAAAACTTAAAGGCCATCGTTGTTAAAGCGCCGAAGGTCAATGTTCCGGTGGCGAGGCCGGATGAGTTTGAGCGTGTTGTCGCCGAGGTCAACGGGCTTACGCTCGGTGAAAGTTCGGGGCGTTATCACAACGAGGTCAAGCTCGGCGGCGTGAAGAAGGTCGCAAACGCCTATTGCTATGGTTGTCCCGGGACGTGTCGGCGAGGCTTATACCGTTCCGGTGATGGCGAAGAAGGCTACCGTATCAACTGCGCTTCGGCATTTTTCTACCGTACCTGGGAGAAGGCCAGGACTGGCGCGGGCGGGAGCGCCACTTTTCACGCAACCCAGATAGCAAATAAGCACGGTCTCTGCGCCCTTCAGTTGACCCTCCTCTGCAAGTGGTTGCCGAAAGCGGTCCGCGCCGGTGCGGTCAATCTGGCCGACCCTGCCCTAGACTATGACCGGATGGGTACCGGGGAGTGGTTTGAAGCGCTGGCGAATTTGATTGTCAGCCGCCAGGGCATTGGCGATGTGCTAGCCGAGGGGAGCCGGCGCGCGGCGCAGACCTGGGGTATCTCAGATATGCTTGAAGGCATCGTCAGTAACACCGGGGTGCTGCCCGGCGCCGGCCACGACCCGCGCCTTTTCCTGTCGCTCGTGCCGATCTATGCCACCGAACCCAACTTCGTTACCGCTCAGGTTCACGAAGTCTCCAAGCCACTAAGGCAGTGGATGGCCTGGGCTAACAGCGATGGCAAGCGGGGGTTTTTTACCACCGAGAAACTGCGTCATATGGCAAGGTTGTTCTGGGGCGGTGAGAAAGCGGTTGAGTTCGACTCGCCCGATGCGATGGGCGCCGCCGCCGTACATATTCAAAATCGGGCATATGCCAAAGAGAGTCTGGTTGCCTGCGACTGGTTCTGGCCGATAAACTTTTCCGGCAATGCCGAATCGGGGACCGGCGACCCGGCTCTTGAAGCTAGGCTACTCTCGGCGGTAACTGGCGAAGAAACCGGTGAAGGGGAGTATATGCGTATCGGGGCAAGGTGTTTCAACCAGAACCGGGCAATCTATTTGCGCGAGGGACGGCGGGGCCGCCGGGACGATGTTCTTGAAGAGCGCTTCCACGATCGTCCCTTCCAGCACGCCTCCAACATTGTTTCAGCGGTCAACCCTGATTTCAGGATGCCCGGAAGCGAGGGTAAGCTGATAAGTTGCCAGGGGGCCAGGGTTGACCGCGGGGTGTTCAGGCGTATCATGGACGATTATTATCGGGCGCGTGGTTGGGATGTTGAGACGGGGTTGCTGAGGAAGGAAGGTCTTGAAAATCTTGGCCTTACCGACCTGATACCGGAACTGGAGAAGAGTAACCTGGTGAGTTAGCCCCCTTGCTTACCGGCAAGGAATGGGGTGCTTCCAGCGCTACAGCAAGGCTATCAGGTGCTTCATTGGCGAAAAATAGTGCCCCGCCGCAGCCGGCGTAAAATTTCCGGTACTAACCCTCTTGACAATTTTTTATATATGTAATATGATTAACCATTGTACCATGCCTCTTGATAGAATAACACAGGTGTGTCCTTTTTTATATCACAGCCCAAGTCCATCTATTTCGCCTCAGTAGTACCCTAATTCAGCGTGAGTTTTAGGAGTGATGTTATGGCGTCTGTGTCCTCGTCATCCACTGTCCGCGTGTCTATCCCCAGGAAAACCTTCGCTCGTCTCCCCGAGGTGCTCGAAGTCCCAAATCTCATCGCTATCCAGCTGGACTCTTTCCGCTGGTTCCAGGAAAAAGGGCTTCTGGAGCTGTTCCGGGAGATATCGCCCATACACGACCTGGTGGGCAGCCGCCTTGAGTTAGTGCTGGTAGAGAACCCCAGCGTTTCGTCCCTGCTGAGCATCGGTCAGGTAAGATGTGACGGCTGCGGCGCCGCCATAAGGCACGGTGAGAGGTACTGTTATACCTCTGACACCCAGAAGCGGTATTGCACCGACTGCAGTCTTGAAACCGGTTATTTCAAAGTGGTGCGTGACCGGAAATCGGGCGAGGTCTATCCCGCTATGTTTGTCTTAAAGGACGAGGATCTGGTGAGCGAGAAGGCCGCCAAAACCCACGGTTATTACGAGTGCTGCGAGTTTCGCAGACCTCGCCACTCGGAGCAGGAGTGTCGCCAGCGTGACCTCACCCACGCCGTGCCGCTCTACGTCAAGACCCGCCTGCTGGTCAAGGTCACCGGAGAAATCAAGGAAGAGTCCATCTTTTTCGGCGACATCCCGATGATGACGTCCAAAGGGACTTTCATCACCAGCGGTGCCGAGCGGGTGGTGGTGAGCCAGCTGCTGCGTTCGCCCGGGGTCTATTTCACCAGCGAGGAAGACGTCGCCAGCGGCCGCAGGCTATGTTTTGCCAAGCTAATACCGACGCGAGGCGCCTGGCTTGAGTTTGAAACTTCGAACCGCGACGTTGTTTCAGTGAAGATTAACGGCAAGCGGAAAATTCCTATCACGACCCTGCTGCGTGCCATCGGCTATGGTAAAGACGAGGAGTTGCTGGGTCTTTTTCCTGAAGAGGACGATAACCCCGACCACCGCTACATCGAAACAACGATGTCCCGTGAGCCGGGCATCACCAACCGGGCGGATGCCCTGATAGATATTTATAAGAAGCTGCGTCCTGGCGACCCGCCCAGCATAGAAAACGCCCGTAAGCTGGTTGATAACCTCTTTTTTAATTCCGCTCGCTACGATCTTGGCCGCGTGGGCCGCTACAAGCTGAATAAGCGGCTGAATATCGAGGTGCCCGAAGAGAACAAAGCGCTCACTAACGAAGACATCGTGGCTATCTGCCGCCACATTCTCTTGGTCAACAACGGTCTCGATGCCTCCGATGAGATTGACCACCTGGGTAACCGCCGGGTGCGCACCGTGGGCGAGCTGGTACAGAACCAGTTCCGCATCGGACTGCTGCGTCTCGAGCGGGTTGTAAAAGAGCGCATGAGCATCACCACCGCCGATGTCATCACCGCCTCTTCCCTGATTAATATCCGTCCGGTCATCGCCGCCATCAGGGAGTTTTTCGGTGGCTCCCAGCTTTCGCAGTTTATGGACCAAACAAATCCGCTGGCCGAATTGACCCACAAGCGACGTCTTTCGGCGATGGGCCCGGGCGGTCTCTCCCGCGAGCGCGCCGGCTTTGATGTGCGCGACGTTCACTTCTCGCATTACGGCCGTATCTGCCCCATTGAGACGCCAGAAGGCCCCAACATCGGTCTGATTGGCTCTCCGGCGACCTACAGCCTCATCAACGAGTATGGTTTCATTGAGACACCTTACCGCGAGGTTATCAAAGAACTCGACAGCCACGACAGCCGTTTGAAAGGCCAGAAGGCAAGGGAAGCGGTGGCGGATGATGACGGCAAGCCGATGGTCAAAAAGGGCGGCGTAATCACGCCGAAGGTCTTTGCCGAGCTAGCCAAGATGAGGTCCCGCCAGGTCAAGATTGAGCCTTTTGTTTCCGATGATGTGCTGTATCTTACCGCCGATAGAGAAGATAATTGCACCATTGCCCAGGCCGATGTACGCCTGGATAAGAACCGCCGTTTTGTTGACGACCGGGTCGAAGCCCGAAAGTCTGACAACTACCTGCTTGCCGTACCCTTTGAGATTGACTACGTTGATGTCTCCCCGAAGCAGATTGTCAGCGTGGCGACGGCGCTCATTCCGTTTCTGGAGCATGATGACGCTAACCGGGCGCTTATGGGTGCTAATATGCAGCGTCAGGGAGTGCCTCTGATTCGTGCCGAGGCGCCGCTGGTAGCTACCGGTATGGAATTCGAAGCCGCGCGCCACAGCGGACAGCTTCTCTTTGCCGAAAACGATGGTATCGTCAGCTCGGTCAACAGCTCCCGAATCATGGTTTCCCGTGATGACGGAGAGACCGATATTTATCATCTCCAGAAGTTTGTGCGCACCAATCAGGGTACGTGCATTAACCAGCGGGCGGTGGTGAGCCGCGGCGAACATGTCGAAAGGGGCGACCTGCTGGCCGACAGCTCCGCCACGGAGCAGGGCGAGCTTGCCCTGGGACAGAACGTGCTCTGCGCATTCATGGGCTGGGAAGGTTATAACTACGAAGACGCAATCATTATTTCCAACCGCCTGGTGGAAGCGGATAAATTCGCTTCGGTTCACATCTCCAAGTACGAGGTGGAAGCGCGGGAGACTAAGCTCGGACCGGAGGAAATAACCCGAGATATTCCCAATGTCGGCGAAGAAAGCCTGCGGGAACTCGATGAGGAAGGTATTATCCGTATTGGGGCTGAGGTTGGCCCCAATGACATCCTGGTAGGTAAAATAACTCCCAAGGGCGAAACGGAACTGTCGGCGGAAGAAAAGCTCCTGCGTGCCATCTTCGGGGAGAAAGCGCGGGAGGTGAAGGATACTTCACTTCGCATGCCTCACGGTGAGTGGGGCAAGGTCATCAACGTGCGCGAGTTTTCCCGTGCAAATAACGACGAGCTGATGGCCGGGGTGAACCGCTGGGTGCAGGTTTGGGTGGCGCAGAAGCGGCGTGTCTCCGTGGGTGATAAGCTTTCCGGACGTCACGGCAACAAGGGTGTTATCGCCCTCATCGCTCCGGTTGAGGATATGCCTTTCTTGCCTGACGGGCGGCCAGTGGATATTATTCTGAACCCCATCGGGGTCCCCTCGCGAATGAACCTGGGGCAGGTGCTGGAGACGCATCTGGGCTGGGCGGCTGAGGTACTGGGCATGAGGGTTGAAACGCCGGTCTTCGACGGCGCCCGGGACTCCGACATCGAGGATGCCCTGGGCCGGGCCTGGATTATCAAGCAGGCCGGGGCCGCGAGCATGGGGTCGGGTGAAGAGTCGCCCGATGTGTGCCTGGGGCGGGCGAAAGCCTGGTTGAAGGATCGTGGCTACGACCCTGAGGGGGTCTTTAATGATGATGGTCCCGGGGAAGCGGCGATGGTTTCGACTCGTCTGTGGCTTGAAGGACTCGGGGTACCGGCGGCAAAGCTCAAACCGGAGGAAATCGCCAGAGCGGTCGAGCGGGTGATGCAGGAGAAGCGAGAAACGCCGCCTATCCTGGGTAAGATGCTACTGCGTGACGGGCGCACCGGCCAGCCTTTTGATCAGCCGGTGACGGTGGGTAACATCTATATGATGAAACTTATCCACCTGGTCGAGGATAAGGTGCATGCCCGCTCGACCGGCCCTTACTCCCTGATTACCCAGCAGCCGCTGGGAGGTAAAGCCCAGTTCGGCGGCCAGCGGTTCGGTGAAATGGAAGTCTGGGCGCTCGAGGCTTATGGCGCCGCTCACAATCTCCAGGAGTTTTTGACTATCAAGTCGGACGACGTCACCGGCCGCGCTAAGTCTTATGAGGCTATCGTCAAGAACGAGGAGATTCTGCAACCGGGTATCCCGGAGTCTTTCAAAGTGCTTGTGAAGGAATTGCAGAGCCTGGGGCTCGCGGTTGAGGTCATCAACGAAGAAGAAAGCGGCCCGGCACTGGCCGTCCTAATTACTGGACCGCGCCGGCCGCGTCAACGGAAAACAGGTGTGAAACGACCTCAATGTGTGGGACCCTGATGAGTTCTGACGAGCAGGCTCGGTAACATGTAGGGTGGGGCTTGCCCCACCGCTTTCCGTGGGTCCAGGTTCATGGTGGGGCAAGCCCCACCCTACAACTGCCAAACAAGATCGTAGCAAAACCGGGCCGACCTGTCAAAGCGCTACTCGTGTACGATCGCGATCAG
>QZJL01000026.1 GCA_003599745.1 Dehalococcoidia bacterium
GGCCTGGCTGAGAGGCCGGAACATCTCGAACTTTTTGTTGCACCCGGTGCAGACGTATTCGTAGATTGGCATTTTCTTAGCTCCCGTTGTCATGTTACGCTATTTTTTGGCTTCGAGTCAAACACGACGCTATTCTGTTTGGCGCATAAACCCAAGTAGGCTATAATAAGTGCTTATGAAACCCAGAAAATATTCCCCCAAGAGTATAAACGACCTCGATATGACTCATTGGAAAGAGTACAACGATGTCATTACTGACAGTCTGTGGCTTTTCCCTAAACGGGACGACAGCGGTTTCCATTCTCCAGAGTACTGGGGAAATTTCATACCGCAGATTGTAACCCAGGCGGTGTTGAGATTTACCAAGAAAGGTGAGACGGTACTCGACGGTTTCCTCGGGCTGGGGACGACCCTCATCGAGTGCCGACAACTTGGACGCAATGGCGTAGGTGTTGAGCTAGTTCCCTGGGTAGCAGAAAAGGCGAAGTGGTTCATCGCCCACGAATCAAATAATGGTGGTATCAAAACTCTAGTAATACAAGGTGATAGCAGACTTCCAAAGACAAAGTTAGAGGTTGAAAAGGCGCTTCAGGAATGCGGGACATCAAAAGCTCAACTTTTGATTTTGCATCCGCCTTACCACGATATTATTAAGTTTAGTGATTTGGAAGCTGACTTATCAAATGCCAAAACAGAGGAAGATTTTTACACACAATTTGAGCAAGTCTTAGAAAATTACGATGATGTCCTAGAAGAAGGGCGTTATCTCGTTTTAGTCATCGGGGATAAATACGCTAAAGGCGAATGGATACCATTAGGTTTCAGAACCATGGAGAGAGTTCTCAGGCACGGGTACACGCTCAAGAGTATATGTGTAAAAGACATAAAAGAGAACAGAGGCAAAAGGAATAAGATTAGTTTATGGCGTTATCGTGCGTTGAGAGGCGGTTATTATATATTCAAACACGAATATATAATGTTCTTCAAGAAAGATGCGAAGAAAAAAGATAGACGAAAACCTACCAATACCTCGAAGAGCAAGGAATGTTAGGTGCAAACTACCCACGTTTTCATAGTCGATACCATTACTTTCAAATACCACCTTGAGTATCAATTTGCCGGCACTGGCGCAAAAGATAATTCCATAGATTTCAATGCTTCGCCTTACTCAACCCTCGCTGCTGCCACTGAGAACAACCTGGTCGGAATGATGGCAGATTCCCAAAGGGTAAGAGCAGGCGATTATGTAATATTTTACCTGCAACAAAATGCGTCTGAGGGAGTTTACGAAGGTAAATTCTATGGGATATTCAAGGTAAAACAAGCACCCTCTTTCCTGGACAACAACGATTCCGGGCAATTTCTTAAAGACCTCCTACGAAAATCCCTAACTTACCGAACTTTGATTGAGCCATATGAAGTGTATGCCAAGGGTGTTACTGAATGGGAAACTCTGGATGAGATAAAACATGTGCCTTCACCATGTCAGATGCTTTGGAGCCTAATCTATCGGAAGTTGAAAGGGAATAGAGGTAATACGATGATTACCGTCTATGAAAGTGAACACCTTTTCCAACTCCTTAGAGATAAGAATAATCACAGACCGTTAGAAGGTGCGGACTTTACATTGGATGTTGAGAACCAAGAAATTTGCCTTTCGTCAACCCCTCAAGTTTATTCGGGGCGGCAAGAAAGGATAGATATATTGCCGAGGTTAGCAAGAAAATTAAAAGAGGGGAAAGCTTTTGAGGCTCACCTGCAAACATACATTGTACAAAATATCGGAAGAAATACAAACACTGATCTAGACGCTTGTTTATTAGACACGTTAAGATTGGAATGGCTTGGAAATGAAGTATCTTGTGGGGTCGGGATGCAAAGAATAGATATACTGCTGGATACTTTGAAAGACGTAACGAGGATAATCATCCCGATAGAATTGAAAGCTACACAAGCCAATCCTGATAACACCTTTCAATTACAGAGGTACGTAGATTGGCTTGAGCAATATTACATACCTAATAGAATTGGTGACATCCAACCTGTCTTAGTTTCTTTACCTACGAACAGAGCTTCTCGTAATTATGCTCAGTTAATAGACGCGTTCCACAGATTTAATGCCAATAATCCTCAATGTTTGCCTCTGAAATATATTGAATATATCGAATACGATGGCAATCTTGTTTTTCAAGTTGCCCCTTACTAACTCATTAAATAATCATTCAAGGAGGTTCTTCATGCCCACGCCCGGTGAAACATTCAAGAAACTGGACCCCGAGCTTTTGAAGATGGTCAGTGAGACCAGAAAGTTCGCTTTCGAGACCGAGGGGGCGCTTTCCCCAAAGTACCGATACCTCATCGCCATGGCGATGGACGTCGGCAACGGCGCCACCCACAGCGTGACCGGTCTGGCGAAACAGGCCATTGCCACCGGGGCGACCAAACAGGAGATTGCCGAGGCGGTGCGCGTCGCCCACTACATCAAGAGCGCCTCGGTTCTGAACGTGGCCGGCAAGGCACTTGAAGACCTGCTCTAGGCCGCTTTCCCTCAAGCTTGACGCAGCGTCCCCAAAGATAATATTATAATCACGGAATTATGTCTTTATGTCCCAGCGCATCGGGTAAATTCCCCGGCGGCCGTATTAGGCCTGTCCGGGGCAGCCGGAGGGAGCCAGCTATGGATTACGATTTGATTGTGGTTGGCGGCGGGCCGGGCGGTCTGATGGCGGCCAAGACCGCCGCCGAAGACGGCCTCAAAGTGCTGCTCGTCGAGCGCAAGAAAAACGTTGCCGAGATTGCCCGCGCCTGCCTCCAGATTTTCTACATCAACAAGATAACCCCCAACCCCGAGACCGGCAAAGGCGAGCCCAACATGGATGGCTACATTGACCCGGTATCGGCGGAAATCCTGCCGGAGAAATGCCGTTTCCACTTCCCGGTGCCCGGCTTTAGCCTCGACTTTAGCGGGTCGGTGCGGGCTTATTACAACTGGGTGCAGATATCACCCAGGGGCTACCGGATTCACCGTTATGTCCCCGATGAGAAGGTCTGGGGCTTTTACTACCAGAAAGAGGCTTTCGTTGCCCAGCTTCTGGCGGCGGTCGAAAAAGCCGGGGTTGAGGTGATGCCCGAGGCATCGGCGGTCAGCGCCGCCAACACCCCCGGCGGCGTCGAGGTCAAAGTGAAACGGGGACAGACCGAAGAGACCATCAGGGGAAAGAACGCCATCGCCGCCGATGGTCTCAACTCCCGCATCGTGCAGAGCCTGGGGCTCAACGAAAACCGCCGCATCGGCGCGCCGCGCCATATCGTGGCCTATATCTTAGAAGGGGTAGTTGCACCCTCGCATGACACCTCGCTCTTATCCTGGACCATACCCAGCGTGAGCGGCGGCGGCAACGTCTGGATGGGGCTGCTGGCCGGTGGCCGTAACATTCTGGGCGTCGGTTCCGGGGCGGACAAGCCCCCGGCGGCCATCCTCGACGCTTTCCTCAAGCTGCCCGCCTTTTGGGACTGGTTCAAAAACGCGAAAGTCGTTGATAAAAAGGTCACCGCGGTGGCGCCCCGGGCTTCCCTCAAAGAGCCGGTGGCGGGCAACGTGGTCATCGTCGGCGACGCCGGGGCCTCCGCCGAGGCCTGGATACAGGGAGCGGTGGCAAGCGGCTACCAGGCGGTGAAGGCCATCGAGAAAGAGCGCAGCGGCCAGCCCGGCTACAAAGACTACATCAACTGGTGGCAGAAGGCGTTTGCCTTCAACTACTCGGCCTACCAGAAGCTGCTCGCCCGGGTCTATCCCCTGAACCGGGTCTGCAACGACGACGATATCGATTACCTTTTCCAGCTTTTCCAGGATGAAATCGGCATCCCGGCGCTTATGGTCACCACCAACCTGGAGAGGGTAAAGAAGGGACGCCCCGAGCTTTACGAGAAGATTAGAGCCAGCCTTACCGGCGGTTAGAGATTAGAGAGAGGAGAGTTCAGTATCATGGCTTATCGAATCAGCGCGGATTGCGAAAAATGTGGCTCCTGCGAGCCGGAATGCGAAAACCAGGCCATCAGCGAAGGCGGAGAGACCTACGTTATTGACCCCGAGCGTTGCACCGAGTGCATCGGCAACTATAAGGAGCCGAGGTGCTTTGAAGTCTGCCCGGTAGCCGCTCCCGAGCGTGACCCGGAGCGCAAGGAGACCAAAGAACAGCTCCTGGAAAAGTGGCGCAAACTGCACCCCGGCAAAGAACCGAAACTGTTCTAGGTGCTCAGTCAGGGACGGTCGCTATTTCAGCTGCGGCAGGTAAGTGTTAACCGTGTTGGCCGAGATAGCGAAGCCGATGCCCTCCACGCCGCTGCCCACCATCTTGCTGGTGATGATGCCGATTACCTGCCCCCGCAGGTTGAGCAGTGGCCCGCCGCTGTTGCCCGGGTTGACCGCCGAGTCGGTCTGCACCCAGGTGATGTTGCGACCGCCGTCGTAGTCTATGGTAGAAACTAGACCGCTCGTCACCGAGACGCTTTCATTCCCCAGGGGGTAACCGAGCACAATCACCGTCTGCCCCAGGGCGACCCTGCTCAGGTCGCCGAATTCGAGGTAAGGAAGGTTGGCGGCCTTGATTTCGATGGTCGCCAGGTCGCGCACCATGTCCCGTGATTTTACGGTAGCCTGGTAGCTTGTGCCGTTGCTGAGATAGACGGTTATCTCTTTCGACCCGCTGATGACGTGGTTGGCGGTCAAAATCAGGCCGTCGGGCGAAATCAGGAAACCCGAGCCTGACCCCAAATCGGTCTTGATACGCACCACCGCAGCGCGTGCCCGGCTGGTGACTTCCTGCGCCGTCAGGTCCTTGAGTCGGCTGGCGTCGGGGATGATGATTGAGTCCTCGTTGACCTCGACCCCCGCCTTGCGTGGCATCCAGTAGGGCGAATAGTCGTTTGTCGTGTTGTTGGTCAAGCGGATGATATTGCTGCCGTCGCGGTTCATAATGTAGATTTCGGCCTCGTCAGAATCACGGAACCCGTGAAAGGCAATCTTGCTGCCGTCCGACGACCATGACGGATGGTTTGTGCTATAAGAGTTGGCCGTCAACTTGGACACGCTTGTCCCATCGCTATTCATAACGTAAATGCCCCTGCCACTTCGGTCAGACTGGAACAATATTTTCGTCCCATCCGGTGACCAGACTGGGAAAGTATCTGATTCAGGGCTGTTTGTCAGCCGGCGCTGGTTTGAGCCATCGGCGTTCATCACGTATATTTCGTTGTTGCCATCTCTGTCGGAGACAAAAACAATCTTAGAACCATCAGGCGACCAAGCTGGATAATCGTCGTAAGCCGAGTTATCTGTTAGACGAACAAGGTTTGAGCCATCAGCGTCCATCATGTATATTTCCGGCAGGTCGTTTTCCCAGGACTGGAAGGCGATTTTGCTGCCATTAGGTGACCAGGCAGGTTCATAGGCACGCAAATCAGTGAGAGAAACTTTCCGGGTGCCGTCATCGTTGATGGTGAAAAGGCCGTTGTCATCGCGAAAAACGATGCGCCGGCCGTCCGGCGAAACCGAGATATTCCCGAGGTCGATGCCACTGGTGGTAAGCCGTTTCAGATCAGTGCCGTCAACGCCCATAATGTAAATATCCAACTCATCAGTCTTCCCTTCAGAGAGAAAGGCGATGCGGTCGGGCAGAACGTTGACGCCGGTAGAACCGGCTTTGGTGATGTCCCCCTGCGTAGCCTGAGCCTGAATGGTGTAGGTGCCGGCATTGTCGCCAGCGGTGAAAAGACCTCCCGGTGTGATGACACCACCGCCGCTCTCCAGGTTCCAGGTGAATTCCAGGCCGGTGATGCGGTTGCCGTACCGGTCGGCGCCCACCGCCACGAACTGCTGGGTCATCCCCATGCCGATTTCCGCCTTGTCCGGCCCGATGACCACCTGTTCGAGGTCGTCGGGAACGACCGTGAGCGGGGCTTCGGCTTCGAGGGTTTTGTCGCCCTGGGTCACTCTGACTTTCACCGTATTGGCATATGTTCCCGCCACCTTGTCGGCGGTGAACATTCCATCCGGTGTAACGGAACCGGCGTCTTCGTTGGTTCCTGTCCAAGCGGGCGTCATCTCAGTTACCCGGTTGCCATACTGGTCGGTGGCGGCCACCTCAAGCTGCCGGGTTTCCCCGGCGGCAACCTCGGTCTCGGGAATCACCACCGCGTCAAGCGGGTCGGGACTAACGGTTACCGAAGCCGTGCCTTCGGCGGTGTTCGCCTCGAAACTCGAGGTGACGACGATGCCCCGGTCGAAGATTCCGGCTTTCGTGCCCGCGATAAGGCTGGTGCCGCTAAGCGCGCCGGCGTCCGGAGCCGCCGTCCAGTTGAGCGGCGCTTCGGGAATGGGGTTATCGTAGGCATCAACCGCCACCGCCGTGAATTCCTGGCTCTGGCCGATTGCCATCCCGGCCTGTTCCGGGGTAATCTTAACACCACCCAGAGCCCCGTGTTCCACGGTGATGACCAGCGTCTTGCTCGTGGTCTTCGGCGGGTTGCCCTGCTTGATGGCGGTTAGGGTGACGGTGTTATCTCCCGCCTTCGTGAACTCGTGGGTTACCGGCTCGTCCTTGGTGGTGCTGGTAGCGGTGCCACCATCGCCGAAGTTCCAGTGGAACTCATCGGCTTTGCTGAAGAACGCGGAGGTGGTGTTGCTGAAGGTTACAGTGAGCGGCGCCGCCCCGCTGGTGATGTCGGCCTTGAGATTGGCGCTGGGAGTACAGCCGGTGGCAAAGAGAACGACCGCAAACAGCCCCAGCAGACCAAGCGCTGCGATGCCGCGCAGTATGCGAAAATTCAACGGGTGGCGGGGGAAAACTAGCAAGATGGGGCTTGAAAGCGAAAGGTTCATTACCGTCACCTCTCCGGCAAATTTGGCGCCCGAAAGCCCGAATATCCGATTATGATAATAACATAACCTTTATGATTGTCAACCAGGATACGGCCACTTAATGCGCAAATTCTCATTGGACACCCTCTGTTTCGAAAAATCTACCAAACGGTTGCTAAATAAACCGGAGTCGGGTAAAATCTAAGCGGGCTTGCTTTCCCTTTCTGTCCCTGAAATTTTAATGGGGGT
This sequence comes from Dehalococcoidia bacterium, assembly GCA_003599745.1. Taxonomy (GTDB): domain Bacteria; phylum Chloroflexota; class Dehalococcoidia; order Dehalococcoidales; family SURF-40; genus SURF-40. Next base: position 7,109 of record QZJL01000026.1, read on the forward strand.
AGCGGAAATGAAGCTGTACGACAAAAGCGGCAACACCATGGTAGAAGTCTATAAACTGGAGCGCCGGGGCGACGACCTGGTGATGCAGACCAACATCCTGGAAAGCATGCCGGTCGATGTCTATGTCAAGCCGGCGGAGTTCTGGCGCTTTCTCCGGATGGCGATGAAATCCGGCGTCATCGGCTACGTGCCCGCCTTTTTCTGCAAGGCCTGGGCCAGGCGCAACCAGAAGCCGGTGACAAAAGAAGCACCAAAGCCCAAAGCCGGGGCCAAACCCGCCGAAGCTCCCAAAGCCGCGCCACCGCCGTCCAAAGTTGAAACTCCCGCGCCCGCCGTCGTTAAGGATGCCGCGCCGCTGGCTCCCGGCGAGTATGACATCGCCATCGTGGGCGCGGGCAACAACGGCCTCATCGTGGGCGCCTACCTCGCCAAGGCCGGCCTCAAGACCTGCGTTCTCGAATCGCGCGACTTCATCGGTGGCGGCGTGGTTACCCGCGAAGCCACCGTGCCGGGCTTCAAGCACGACCTGGGGGCGACTGCCGCTCTCTGGATTGACCAGAACCCCATCATCAAAAACGACGAGTTGGGGCTGGTCAAGAAATACGGCTTAAAGTTCCTGCCCATACCCGAGGTGCAGGAAGTCATCATCTTCCCTGACGACCGTAACATCACCATCTACCACGACCTCGATAAGACCTGCGCCTCCATCGAGAAAATCAGTCCCAAAGACGCCGAGCAGTTCCGTAAGTACGTCGAATGGGCGACGCCCTTCTTCAAGCCGGTGCTGCGCGGCTCGAACATGCCCCCCGCCCCATTCGGCAGCTTCATCACCATGCTCTCCGGCTCATCGAAGGGCCAAGAGCTGATTCACACCATGTTCTCCAGCGCCTACGACGCGGTGAACGACTGGTTTTCCAGCGACGAGATGAAGATTGCCGCTACCCGCTGGGCGGCGCAGGCGCGCGTCAGCCCCTACGAGTCAGGTACGGCAGAGGGTATCGAGTTCATGGCGCCCTACTCGGTGCTCTACGGCGCTAAAGCCATCGAGGGCGGCGCCGGGCGCTTCACCGAAATCCTGGGGCAGGCCATCAAGGACTTCGGCGGTGAAATCCGGACAAACGCCAGGGTAAAGCAGGTGCTCATCAGGGATAACAAGGCCGAGGGCGTGGTGCTCGATAGCGGTGAGACCGTCCGCGCCCGCAAAGGCGTGGTGATGGGACTCAACATCAAGCAAATCTTCCCGGCGATGGTTACCGACGCCAAATTACCCGACGGCTTCGTCAAGAACGTGCAGGCGCTCAAACCGCAGCGCGTCCAGTACATGACCATCCACCTCGCCATGAACAACGCACCCAAGTATAAAGCCGGCGGCGACGTTGACCGGGGCTTCCAGGTGCAGACCTTCCCCACCGCCAACTTCCAGGAGTTTATGGACGGGCTGACCGAGATGTATCGCGGCAAGGCGAAGTGGGGCTCGCCGGGCATCATCTGCTCCACCATCTTCGACCCCACCCGCGCCCCCGAGGGCAAGCATACCCTCTGGGTCGCCCACCAGGAGCCCTACTACGTGGAAGGCGGGCCGGAGCAGTGGGACAAGATTGGCGAGGAAGTCTGCGACAAGATACTAGCGACCATCCGACAGCACACCACCAATATGGACGACGCGAACATCATCGCTAAAAAGTTCCTCACGCCGCTGGAATACTCGCGCTGGGACGAGTCCTGGATTGACGGCGAGCCGAGCCACATCGGCGGCTACCTGACCCAGTACATGTCGAACCGCCCGTTGCCGGGCTGGAGCGGCTACAAGATGCCGGTGGACTCACTCTACCTCTGCGGGCCTTCGACCCACCCGGGCACGGGGCTTAATGCCGGAGCGCGCGCCCCCGCCAACGTCATCATGAAAGACCTGGGCATCGAGTTCGATAAAGTAATTTAAGACTGGCCTGTCATTGCGAGCCATCCGGCAGGAGGCGAAGCAATCTGGGCGGGGAATAAAGAAGGGGGACGGGAGAAATTCGCCCCCCTTCTTGTATGCCCATATATCGTTGGAGAATTAATTTCCGGTATCGGCAGGGTCATCACCTTGGTTTCTCTGATTAGACATGTAGGCATCGGTCATAAATGCCAGTAATAGCTTGATACCTTTGTCAGTTCTTTCAACAAGGTTCCGGAAATGGCTTTTTAACGTCCCATGCTCACTGATTATTTTCTTCCGAATCTGGTCTTTCTCGGTTGTGTCAGACACGTGTGCCGAAAATTTCGTCCGGAGGAATTGAATTTCCCCGAGGGGAGAGATTATTTGATCTATTTCTTGATTATTAATGCCTTTAGCCTTCAGTATTGCCCCAAGCAATTTGATACTGCCGAGTTTGGGGTCATAACAGTTGAGTGATTGGCCTAACCCCTTAATATACGGATAATTAAATCCTTCGACTACTAATTTATCCAGGGTTTGAATTTCGTCTGCCCATTCCTTAACGGAATTAGAGACAACGTAATTAAGCTGAGTACATAAGCTCGAATCACGGCAGGCCCATAGTTTGCTCTTGCTTTTTGATAGTTCTTCTAAGGATGACTTCAGCTCTGAAAGCGGCTCATACGATATGTCCCACTCCGCTTTGAAATCAGTCTTCAATGCTCTCTCCGATATTCCTGCCTTCGGATTCTCATTGTATTGCTTCCAGTGCAATTGTTCATTATGAGGAAGGTCCCCCAAATAACATAAATATGTGAAAACCTGCCCGGCTTCATTAATATCATAAGTTTGCAGATACCAGCTATTCCTGCAACTAATATTACGTTGGTCTAAATTGTACTTTTCCGTGTCTTGCTTGTACTTCAATAAAACATCTGGCTTGAAAAAGGCGGGGGAAGTCTCAAATGGTTTATCCGATTCAACGAAGTAATTTCCGAGCTCACGAGGGTCGCATGAAAGCTCATCAACTCTCTTATGTTTCCAGTCCCAAGCTATAAATGTTTCGTATTTTTTCGGTTCTAAATCTTTGTCTGTTAGCCTTGCCAGCATTACCTTACGAGGTTGTCTGTTGCGAATGACCTGAAAGCCTCTTATCCAGCTTGAAGTAGCTTCTCTCTTTTGATTAAATAAAATTCCCCTATGAGCGTAAATTTCGTTTGTCTCGTCACTGAAATCAGCCTTTTGTTGGTCTTTCTGGTCTACACCCACCCCTTTGTCATAGACAACCCTATCGAAAAATCGGATAAGCACTGACCTGTTCAAAAAGAGGTGAAAATCAAGCACATCCTGCTTGATGGTCGTTATGTGCCCGCCCTCTGGCGGATACAATATTTTAATGACTTCCTCAATATCACCATCTTTGTTTAGCCTGCAATAGGCCTTCCTCTCACCCATAAAATGGAGGCCGTGCAGGTGAGTCAGAAATTGCGATACTTCTATGTATCCCTTTTTATCACCCTTGCCTTCAAAGTATCGGAGGAACGTAACAGGTTGTGCTTGAGCGAGTATTTTAGAGTAGTTCGATTCAAAAGGCTTTGAGATAAAGTGCTTTAGCTCGCCGCGCTTACCGAATCTGTATCCATACCCCCAGGAGTCTTGAAAACTTTGCCATTTCAGCAGGTCCTGAACGTAATCGCCTTTCAAGCTCTTGGATGGGACAATAACTGAATAGACGAAACTTGCTTTGAAAGAGCAATATAGTGGGATGTCCCCTGCCCTGGTATTCAGAAGAAATTGGAGAAAATCATTCTGTTCTAAGCACTTGTTATAATCCTCAGTTCCCAATTTGGGCAACCGGGAAATTGATTCAAGCTCTTTTAATATTTGCTCAGCGTCCATCTATGGGTTCTTATCTTCTCTTATAACTCTAATGAATAGAAACTGCAAAATTTCCGCTAGACGCTATTTTATCATTGCATAACAACAAAGGCACAGTCCTTACGACTGTGCCTTATTACCTAATGAGCAGAAATATTTTTTGACTATCTCTGAACCTTTACCATCTCGCGTTCTGGATATACTGCTCGGCGGACTCTCTATTCGTATCCGGCATTTTCTTGAGGAACAGGTTGGGCGGGAACTTCGAGACGTATTTGCCGTAGGCGTTGGTGTAAAGCTCTTTGCAGATATTGGGGATGGTGTGCTGGCGGCGGAAGCTGGCGATGGGGATGGTGGCTTCGACCAGCGTCTGGAAAGGCGAGATAGCCTCGGCCATCAGGCGGCCGTCGTAGTCGTAAATCGAGGAACGGCCAACTCCATGGTCTTGAATTAAGTCATCGGTGTTGAGAGAGTTGTTCACGAAGAAGCCATAGACGCTATTGGAGATGCAGTTGGCGGCGAAGTCCACCCGCATGGTGTCGCCGAGGCCGCCCCGGAACGATACCGGGCGGGTGCCCCAGTGGCCGGCGCCCAGCGTCATGTAGCGAATGAGCATCTCCGCCCCTTTCATAGCGAAGCAGCGGGCGGCTTCGGGGTCGTAAATCTCCGGCAGGATGGCGATATTGCCGATGTCCGTTCGGGCGACCGGGAAGATGGCGTCCGCCCCGTAGCGCTCTTTGTAGGCATCCAGCACGTCATAGACCGTGGTGCCGAAGCCCAGCCCCGGCATATTACGCAGTTTCCAGCGGGTGTGGACGATTTTGCCGTCCGGGCCGACGATGACCCCGAGATAGAAGAAATGACCCGGCCAGTCCGCTAACCGTCCCTTGGCCCCGAACTCGATGTAACAGTTGTATTTTTTAGCGCGCTCGCCGATGGCCTCGGTCTCCTCGCCGGGGACGTCCACCGCCACCCGCATTTGCTCCTCGCGGTTCCAGAGGATGCTTGAGCCGGTAAGCGGAAATTCGTGAAAGACGAGCAGGTCCTTGTGGCGGCGGCTCTGGGTGAAGTCTATAAGCTGGAGCATCAGGTTGAGGTTGTTCTTGATGCCTTGCTGGTAGTTCTTGATGTCGAGCGTCATCTGCTTCGACTGGATGACGGTGACGACGACGTCGTCACCGCGCAGGGGCACCACTTCATAGTTGGGTAGCGGTTTTTCGGCCATCGTGCTCTCCTTTAAGAATATGGATTTAGATACGTGCTAGAGTTGCCTTGCGGCAACACGGGGGAAATCGGCATGGGGTAAGCTGTTCACCATCATAATCACCCGCATAAAAAGCTGGAATTTCAGGGCGTAATATGGTACGATAGCAATGCCGCTTTGGATTATATCGCGGCATTTGTGCGACTGTCAATCGGCGGAGATGGGTGGGGGGGCACCGATACGGAAGTTGCCGCCCGGGTAGCGGCGTGTCAGGAGGTACGGTATGCCATACAAGGAAGCCCCTAACTACGAATGCGTTCCCCTCCGCAGCGAAGAAGTGGCACTCGCTGCTATCCAGTCAAGACTGCGTGTCATTGACACCAGTTCTCCCGACGCTGCCCGCGAAGGTAAGAAGAAGAACATCGAGCACATGGCCAAGCTGGCGGCGCAGGCCCAGGGCTGGGGCAAAAAAGACTTGCTCTGCTTCCACGAGTCGCCCATCGGCGGTTATACGCCTGCTTGGAAAAAGGACGATTTCCTGGCGGCGGGCGTGGACTTCCCCGAGGGCGAGGAAATTGAGGCCATCGGCCAGATTGCCATAAAGTACAAGTGCTACCTCGAGTTCGGCTGCTACGCCAAGCTAAAGGAATGGCCCGGTCACTTCGTGAACATGGCGACCATCATCGGCCCGTCCGGTAAGGTGATTTACGGGAGTTGGAAGAAGCGTAATCTTTCGTCCTTTGCCGACCTGGGCACCACCATCTACGACGTGCTTGACGAGTTCACCAAACGTTACGGCTGGGACCAGGTATTCCCGGTCTGCCGTACCGACATCGGCAATATCGCCATCATTCCTGAAATCAATGAGCCGGAGATGGGGCGCATCTACGCCATGAAGGGCGCGGAAATCCTGGTGCGCTATATGACGCTGGGCGCGGGACATTGGGGCACCAGCCCGCTTTCCGGACCGCACGGCGGCCCTGACAACACTTTTGTGATGGATATGCAGGGGATGTGCATCAACTCCGGCGTTTACGGCGTCTATGTCAACAACGCCGTTACCGAAGAAGACGGCCTGACGCTGGACATCGGCTGCGGTCACAGTTGCATCATCGATACCGAGGGGAAGATTATGATAGAGGCAAGTTCCCCGCTGGAGACCTGGGCGGCCGCCACCATTCCCCTGGCAGCCTACCGCAAGCGCCACTGGATACCACGCTTCCCCAAAGAGCTATTCAGCCACGCTTATGATAACTACGTTCCTAGATTTCCGCCCAACAGCTACATTGAGAAGCAGCCTCAATCCCTCAGGGAGCTGGGACAGCACTACGCTGGGATTGCGAGATGGTAAGAGTAGGGATTGGCTTTTTGTGTGACTTACGATCGACGCTGGAGGCTGAGAATGGCAAAGTGGAGTTCCCTGAGAGAAGATACCTGGCGCGACGTGATGGAGTGGAGCGCCCGCATCTACCCCGATAAAGTCGCCATCGTCGCCCCGGAAGACGGGCGGCGCTACACCTACGCCGAGTTTAACGAGCGCACTAACCGCCTCTGCAACGCCCTGCTGGGCATGGGGCTGAAAAAGGGCGATAGGCTCGGGGTGCTGGCCACCGATGTCCCCGAATACCTGGAGATTGCCAGCGCCTCGAAGGCCGGTTTCGCTTACGTGCCCCTCAACTGGCGGCTGAAACCCGCCGAGCTTGTCTATATCCTCAACGACTCCGGGGCGAAAGCGGTCTTCGTCGAAGAGAAGTTCTTCGATGCCATCCGCGCCGTCAAAGACCAGGTGACTGCCTTAAAGCACCTCATCGCCCTTGACGGTAAACCGACCGATATGCCGACTTATGAGGAATGCATGAAAGCCTCGCCGGAGGACCCCGGCATAGACGTGGTGATGAACGACCTGCTGGGCATCGTCTATACCAGCGGTACCACCGCTATGCCCAAGGGGGTCATCAAGAAGCACCGCGACGTCGTCCGCTACACCCGCCTGGCGAACTCGGGGCAAATCCGTAATGACAGCCGCTGTCTCGGCATGTGGCCGCTTTTCCACGTGGCACTGCTCCACGCCAACTTCATGTTCATCAAGTGCGGGGCAACGGCATATCTGCTCAAGCGTTTTGACGTGGAGAAAGTCTTAAAGCTCATCAACGATGAGAAAATCACGCATCTGGCGGGGGCGCCAACTATGCTCGTCCGTCTCACTGAGCACCCCGACCGCCCAAAGTATGATACCTCCAGCCTGCACTCCATCGCCTACGCCGGGTCGCCGATGCCGGTCGAGGCCATCAAGCGGGGCATCGCCGCCTTCGGTCCGGTCTTCCACCAGGGCTTCGGCATGACCGAGGGCACCGGCCAGACGGTGCTCACCAGGGAAGAGCACCTGCTCGCCATCACCGACCAGTCCAAAGAGAAAATCCTGGCCTCGGTGGGTAAGCCCCTGCCCGGCTGCAAAATGCGCATCGTGGACGACGATGACAAGGACGTACCGAAGGGCCAGCCCGGGGAAATCCTCTTCAAAAGCGACGCTATCATCGAGGGCTACTGGCACAAACCAGCCGAAACCGCCGAGCTACTGCGGGGTGGCTGGCTGCACACCGGCGACATCGGCAGGGTGGACGAGGACGGCTACGTCTACATCGTTGACCGCAAGAAGGACATGATTATCTCCGGCGGGGAAAACATTGCCTCGAAGGAAGTCGAAGGCGTGCTTTACGCTCACCCTGCGGTGCTGGAATGCGCCGTCATCGGTGTGCCCAGCGAGGCATGGGGCGAGGACGTAAAGGCCATCGTCTCGCTCAAAGAAGGCATAACCGCCACCGTCGAGGAAATCATGCAGTTCGCCGCCGAGCGTCTGGGCGGCTACAAGAAACCGAAGTCGGTGGAAATTTGGCCGGAGCTGCCCAAGAACCCGGTCGGCAAAATTCTCAAGCGCGAGATGCGCGAGAAGTACTGGGCCGGCCACGAGAAGCGTGTCCACTAGCTTGTCAGGCCAGTTTCAGCTTCTCAAAGCGCTGGCCGGGGCGGGAGTAGGCTCGCGCCGCCAGATGGCCGAGGCCATCAAGCAGGGGAGGGTGGCGGTGAACGGGAAGGTCGCTTCCGACTTCCGCCTGACCATCAGCCCGGATGATAAGGTCACATTCGACGGCCACCCGGTGAACCTGAAGCCGGGCAAGAAGCTCGTCTATCTGATGCTCAACAAGCCGCCCGGCATTCTCACCACTACCCGCGACGAGCGGGGGCGCGACACGGTGATGGCGCTTTTACCGCCGAAATACCGCAACCTCGGTCTCTATCCGGCGGGGCGGCTCGATAAAGACTCCACCGGCCTGCTGATACTGACAAACGACGGTAACCTCACCTACAAGCTGACCCACCCGAAGTTCGAGCATGAGAAAGAGTACCTGGTGCGCCTCGATAAGCGGCTTGTGCTGGTTGATGCCGACCGGCTGAAGCGGGGCATTTTGCTTGAGGATGGCCGTACTCGTCCCGCCACCATCAAGCCGGCTGCCGAGCCTTTAAGCTACCGCATCACGGTGCACGAGGGCAAAAAACGCCAGCTCCGTCGCATGTTCGCGGCCTTAGGCTACCGGGTGGAAGCTTTGCAGCGTGTCCGCATCGGCAGACTGCTGCTGGGCACCCTCAAGGAAGGCGAGTCGCGCGAGCTTACCCAGGCTGAGGTCGCCAGCCTGATGGGATAAGTCCTTCAGCTTAGCTTTAAAAAGTGGCGACCTTGGGGCGATCGAACGCCCGACGCACGGTTTAGGAAACCACCCCCTGCCTCTTCCCTTCCAGCCTGTCGGCTGGGTGATGTTTTTGGGGGATGGGAGAGCAACCTGCCTCCCTCCCACGATACTAGGGGAATATTTTTAAAGCTTTCACCTGATTAAATGTCACAACTTTGTAATATTTCCTGCCCCTATGTTATGACTTTGAAACCCCTCGCCGTCTAGAATTCAGCTAGGTCATTTCGATATAAATAAGAATGGCGCTCGGCGGAAAGTAACTGCCCGACTGAGGCATTCTTCATCCGGGGAAACGGCGTACTCGAGGTTGCCGTTCCCAAATCGCCGCCGTCAAACCCAAAAGGATTAAGGTTTCGGCCAAGAAGAAGGAAAAATCAACCAAGTAAGCTCCATAAAAACACTCCCGCTTTCTGAAGCTCGCCGGCTCCATCGAGCAGCCGGTTCATGATAATATCAAGTTTAGGAGGTAAGATGAAAAAGTTAGAGGAGCTTTTCCAGTCGGCGGACTGGAAGACCGAAAAACACGTGCCGACTATTGACTGCGCCGACCAGGTGAAAGCCGGTGAGCTTTTTATCGTCACCGTTTCGGTTGGTAAAGAGATAGCCCACCCCAACACCACCGAGCACCACATCCGCTGGATTTCGCTTTTTTTCCTGGCGGAGGGCGATAAATTCCCCTACCAGGTAGGGCGCGGTGAATTTACCGCCCATGGCGAATCGGTTGACGGTCCCAACAAGGGGCCGGTCTACACCAACCACGAAGTCGCCTTCACCCTTAAAATCAGTAAGCCTGGCACACTCTACGCCACCTCCCTGTGCAACATCCACGGCCTCTGGAAATCGGAGAGGGAAATCAAGGTCACCTAGCCGGGCATGTTTACGGCAGAATACAAGGAGAGGCAGCTTGGACGATAATGTGAAGCACGTCCCAGGCAGGCAGGCCGGCCAGATCATGCTTTATGCCCTCAGCACCTGCGTCTGGTGCGCCAAGACGAAGAAACTGCTGGACGAGATGGGCGTGGCCTACGATTACGAATATGTTGACCACCTCCAGGGCGAAGCCAAGGAACAGGCTATCCGGGAGGTGAAAAACTGGAACCCGGCGTGCTCTTTCCCCACCCTGGTAATAAACGACCGGACCTGCATCGTCGGCTTCAAGGAAGATGAAATCCGAGGAGTGTTAAAGCCGTGACCGCATCCGAAATCGCCCCGGCGGAAGTTGATGAACTCTACGACCGGCTGAACCGCGAAGCCGAGACAGTGGGTTATCACCTCAACCCGGACACTGATTTCACCAGGGAGCTGGTGAAAGGACTGATTACCAACCAGCGGCGGTACGGTTACTGGGCTTGCCCCTGCCGCCTGGCCTCGGGAGTCAAGGCCGATGACCTGGACATCGTCTGCCCCTGCGACTACCGCGACGCCGACCTCCTGGAATATGGCGCCTGCTACTGTGCCCTTTACGTATCCGGGGCGGCGCTGAAAGGTGAAAAAAAGATTGAGAGCATCCCCGAGCGCCGGCCGCCGCCGGAGGAAAGGGGTCAGCCAGAGGCTAAGGCTCGAATCGGCGGACTTACCAGGGTCTCGCTGCCGGTTTGGCGGTGCCGGGTCTGCGGCTACCTCTGCGCCCGGGACTCGCCCCCGGAGGTGTGCCCTATCTGCCGGGGCAAACAGGAACGCTTCGAGCGGTTTCTCTAGCCTTAAAGACTGATTTACGGGAGGTTGATTATATGAAAAAAGTACTGGTCGCCTATTTCAGTGCCGCGGGCACGACCCGGCAGATGGCCGAGTTCATTGCCGAAGGCGCGCGTTTCAGCGGACAGCAGGTCAGCACCAGGAATATCGAGGACATCAGGGACGCCTCCGAGCTGGCGGGATATGACGGTTACATATTCGGTTCTCCCACCTACTCCCTCGACCTGCCCGGACCGATGAAAACCTTCCTGCTCCTGGCGGAGAAGGCCAGGCTTGGAGGAAAATTAGGCGGCGCTTTCGGCTCCTACACCCATGACGTCGGCTACCAGCACGACGCCCACGCCCCCGCCATCATCATGGAGACCCTGCAAAGTTCCGCTAAAATGATACCCTTTGAGCTTGGGGCGCTGACCTTGAATGAGGAACTCCTCAAGACTAAAGAAGGCCTGAAAGCCTGCCAGGACTACGGCCGGGTCTTCGGTGAAACGCTGGGCGAGTGAGCGGTACTTAAATACGGGCAGCTTTCATGCCAGATTGTGCCGCCCGCAAAATCGTTATTGGGTTATCACCAGCGTCCCAACCATCGTCTGGGGATGGAAATCACACCGGAAAAAATAATCCCCCGGTGTGGTGGGCGCAGTGAACTGATACGTAATCGTCCCCGGCCCGTTGACGACCCGCCCCGGGAAAATCGTGGTTCTGGCGGAGGAATCAGTGTAAAGGGCGAAGTTGTGGGGAATGCCCCGGTCCTGATTGTCGAGGATGATGTTAACTTCCGCCCCGGCGGGCACGGTTATGGTGCTTTTGTCGAAGACAAGATTCCTGGCGACCAGACTGACGGTGATGCCATCGGCGCCGGTAGTCGAGGCGGGTGGGGAAGCCGGGGGGGTATCAGATGGAGGCTCGCCGATATTGGAATCTGAGCCGCAGGCAGAAAAACCCGCCAGCGACAGCGCCATCACCAGCACCACCAGCGCGACTGACCCCAAAAGCCTCAGCTTCATTTGACATCCTCCTGAAAATAACGCTCAATCTTGCGAAACGCTTTTGCTCCGGCGGTTTTGTATGACGCCGCTTTTTTGAGTAGCTCATTGTAAAATACTAGAGACTCGGACATCGAATAGTTATAAAATAGGGACGCGATATGTTGCAAATTTATGACATTTTAAGTTTCTATTAAGGAAAGTCACCACTGGTGATATATACTGAAATTAGCGATGACTTTTAGGAGGCCTCAATGAAAATAAGCGTCCTGCTCACCTCCGTCCTGCTGACGGTTACACTGGCGTTGGCCGGCTGTGCCGCGCCCGGTGCTCCGGCTTCGTCAGAGCCACCGGAAACGGCGGGCACATCAAACGAAACGCTCCCGGGCGCGCCGGCGCTCACCGAGCTGGAAACGCTACTGGAGGAAATCTATTCCCGGGTCAACCCTTCAGTGGTCAACATCAGCGTCGTCGAAAGCCAGATTCCCGGTTTTCCGCTCCCCCGCCGGGCCGAAGGCTCGGGATTTGTCTGGGATACCGAGGGCAACATCGTAACCAACCGTCACGTCATCGCCGATGCCGGGAAAATCACGGTAACTTTCTACGACGGCAGCATCGTTCCCGGCATAGTGGTCGGGGCCGACGCCGACAGCGACCTGGCGGTGGTCAGGGTGGATGTGCCCCCCGACCAGCTCAAGCCGGTCGAAGTGGCGGACTCGTCCATGGCCAGGGTGGGACAGCTGGCGGTTGCTATCGGCAACCCCTTCGGCCTCCAGGGCACCATGACGGTGGGCTTTATCAGCGGCCTGGGACGGCTCATCCCCGCCGATGAGAATGCCCTGGGCGCGACTTACAGTATCCCCGACATCATCCAGACCGATGCCCCCATCAATCCGGGAAACTCCGGAGGGGTGCTGCTGGACTCCTCTGGAAAGCTGATTGGCGTGACCCAGTCCATCGCCACCGAGTCAGGTACTTCGTCAGGCGTCGGTTTCGCCATACCTTCGGCGATTGTGCAGAAGGTTGTCCCGGCGCTGGTCGCCAGCGGACGCTATGACCATCCCTACCTGGGTATCAGCATCACTTCGCTTGACCCCGACCTGGCGGCGGCCATGAACCTTGCCGCCAGCCAGCGCGGCGCCCTGGTGATAACGGTCACCGACGGCAGCCCGGCGGCAAGGGCTGGCATCAGGGCAAGCGAAGGGGAGGTGACCATAGACAGCCAACCGGTGGCAATCGGTGGAGATGTCATCATCAGGTATGACGACATCGTTGTCAGAAGCTCGGACGACCTGGTCACCTTCCTCGCCCGCTACGGGTCGGCGGGTCAGGTTGTCACCCTGACGGTGCTGCGCGGCGGCGTCGAAGTCGAGGTGCCGGTCACCATCGGGATACGCCCCGGTTCATAGATGCCTGACGCTATGGCCAAAGACCGCTTGCTGATACGCGACGCCCGCCCCCGGGAGCTTGGCGAGGCGGCACGAGTCATCAGGGACGCCTATCTCGAATACGAAAGGTTTTTCCCGCCGGAAGCCTGGAAATCTTATCTCGATGACATTATGGACGTACGCCGCCGCCGTAACGTTTCCGAACTAATTATCGCCGAAATGGGCGGGAAAATCGCCGGGGCGGTGACGCTTTACCCGGACGGTTTCCGCTCAAAACATGAGTCCTGGCCCCGGGGCTGGGCCGGTATCCGCCTGCTGGCGATACACCCCGCTTTCCGGGGCAGAGGCATTAGCCGTGCGCTGATGGCGGAATGCATCCGCCGCTGCCGTGAGCGCGGTATAAGGACAATCGGCCTCCATACCGCCAAAATCATGGCGGTGGCGCAGGGGATGTATGAGCGCATAGGTTTTGTACGCGCCCCGGAATACGACTTTCACCCCAGGCCGGGCACGGTGGTGATGGCCTACCGGCTTGAGCTTTGAGCTAAACGTTTTCGCCCTGGTAGGCTCCCCGGTAGCCCCGCGTGGGACGGGAAAGCCGTAAAAAGACCAACTGCACGATGCGGGAGTTTCTTTCCAGCCGGAAACCGAGCGGGTTATAGACCACGAGCAGCGACTGGGAACGGCCGTGGTAACCGGCGTCCCAGACGGCGTTGTGCACCGCCACCCCGCAACGCAGCAGGCTCGAACGGGGACGTCCCAGCGCCATCACGTTTTCCGGCAGGCTGACAACCTCATTATAGGTGATGAGATAGCTGCCGGGCACCAGAAACATCGCCCCGGAATTATCAAAGGCCAGCGGTGTGGTGGGCGGCACAACCCGACCAGCATTGCTTTGGGCGATACAGCCCACCGAAAGCATCATCGCCACTTCACGCAGGCTCATATCGAAACCATTGGGCTGAAGCTGGGCTTCGAGGTCAACGTAGTCCGCCACCAGCGGCGGCTCACCCTCTACCAGGCGCTTTATTTCGCCACGCGATAAGACTGACAAACCGCACCCCCAAATCAGGCTTTCGTGCAATCATAACATCACCCCGCGCCGGCTGGCAACGGCGCTGGCGGGGTCAAACTGCCCAAAATGAGCCATTTACGGTCGCCCTTACATTTGACAGTCCCTGCATAAGGCGGTTAGCATGCGAAGAGAAGCAATGGAAAGAGATGAGTTCGAGAGACTGGTCGCCAAAGCGATAAAAGCCCTGCCCGGGGAGTTTTTGGCCCGGCTGGAGAATATTGATATCGTGGTCGAGGATGCCCCGACCAGGAGTCAGCTCCGGGAGCAGGGGCTGGCGCGCGGCGAAACACTGCTCGGGCTGTATGAGGGAGTGCCCCTCACCGAGCGGGGCGCCCATTACGGGCTGGTGCCCCCGGACAAGATTACCATCTTCCAGGAACCTATCGAAGAAAGCTGCGACAGTGCCGTGCAGATTATTGACGAGGTCGCCAGCGTGGTACGCCATGAAATCGCCCACCACTTCGGCCTGAGCGATGCCCGGCTCGATGAACTGGAAAACCGGCGGCACCCAGGCTAAATCAAGCGGCCGGCGGGGACACTTTCCTGTTTCTGAACCGATGCCTGACGGGGTCGGCGCGGCTTCCTGGGTTTCCAGCCCAGGACCATGAGCAGTTCGCCCACGGCGGCGGTGCCGGCCTCATCGCGAAGCGGCATATCCAGGTGAATCCGGTACTCATTTTGCCGGCCCACACGGTTCCGAGTGATATAGCCCGCCTGCTCCAGGTCGCCGATGATGCGGTGGACAGCCCTTTCCGTAATGCCCACAGTATCACCAAGCTCCCGGGCAGTGCTGTGGCGGCGCCTGGCAATCGCCAGGAGCACCAGACCATGATTGGTGATGAAGGAAAACTCGGTCATCGCCGCCTCGAATAAATAAACATATAATTCCTGAATTATTCTTCACATTATAATCTTACCTTATCATACTGTCAAGAGGCAGGAGAATCTCTGCATGTACAGGTACATACAGGAGGGCGCTGAAAGCGCTTTTGAATATTAAGTTGGTGGAGATGAGTATCAACAGGTAGAACTTTTCCACCACGGCAACACCGGCGTGTCATTCTACCCGTCAGGCGAACTTTCCTACCGGGGTTTACAAAACGGTATGCCGGGTGGCACCGGGACTTACTACGATGAGGAAGGAAACGCCCTGTCAGGCATCATGTTCTCAGGCGGTCTTAAGCTGCTTGTAGAGGGTTTCCACATGGTGCTTGTGCTCTAATTCCTGCAGAGCCAGCTCTTCCAGCAGCGTTCTGACCTCGCCCGGCGGGTGGATTTCAGCCAGTTCCAGGTAAAACTTGTTGGCGTCCCTCTCCCAGCTAGCCGCCATGAGCAGGACATCTGCCACCGACATATCGTCGGTGGGGGTCGGCTGCCCTTCGTCTTCGGCAATCTTAAGGTCAACAACCTGCCCGGTTTTCAGCCCGCCCACTTTAATGTCACCCCGCAGGTAGCTCTCCAGGTGCTCGCGATGTCCCTGTTCGACCTGGGCCATGTCGTGGAGGGCTTTGCTCACTGCCTTGTCTTTCACCCGGCTGCTTAAATTCAAATAGAGCAGCCGCGCCTGTGTTTCTTTCTGGATGGCCCGGTTCAGAACTTCTTTGATTGTCCACTGCATCGGCATATCCTGTACCCCCATTCCGGTTAGAGAATCCCGGTGCGAAACTTTCGGCAAGTCCCCTCACTAACATATTACCTTATTTTTAACCCGAGGCCAACCCCCGCCCCAAGGATGCAAAATAACATTTCCTCAAAGCTAATTAAAGAATGTTGACAGGTTACGAGACTTGCGATACGCTTAGGCTGAACTCGAAACCCGGTTTCAGGAATGCGCAAGATGACGACCGGTTCCCCAAAAGAGATAAGGCTGCTTTCCTGGAACGTCAACGGCATCCGGGCGGTAAAGGTCAGAGGTTTTCTCGACTGGCTCAAACGGGACATCCCGGACGTTCTCTGCCTCCAGGAGACCAAAGCCACCCCCGAGCAGCTTGAGCCGGAACTGCGCCAGCCAGAAGGCTATCACACCTACTGGAACCACCCCGAAAGGAAGGGCTACGGCGGGGTGGCTACTATGAGCCGCCTTGAACCGCGCCGCGTTGCTCTAAAGCTCGGCAACGAAATCCTGGATGCCGAGGGTCGCGTCATACTCACCGAACACCCGGGGTTTATCCTGCTTAACGTCTATTTCCCCAACGGTAAAAAGGATGCTTCCCGCCTGAAGTACAAGATGGATTTCTACCGCGAGTTCCTGGCCTATGCCGACACCCTCGTAAGCAAGGGAGAAAAGCTGGTCGTTTGCGGCGACTACAACACCGCCCACAAGGAAATTGACCTGGCGCGCCCCAAGGCCAACGAGAAAATCTCGGGGTTCTTGCCCGAGGAACGGGCCTGGCTGGACGAGCTGGTGGCGCATGGCTACAGCGATACCTTCCGCCACTTTAACCGGGAACCCGGCCAGTATTCCTGGTGGGACATTAAGACCGGGGCGCGGGCGAGGAACGTCGGCTGGAGGATTGACTATTTTTTTATCAGCAACAACCTCCTGCCCGCCCTGCAAAGCGCTTTTATCCTGTCCGGGGTCACCGGCTCCGACCACTGTCCGGTGGGCATCGTCCTGAGAATCTAGCACAACCTGCCCGCCCCAACTTGCCTCGTATCTCCACTCAAATGCAACCCACGATTGACAGCTACGAGCAAAAAGGGGAATAATTAGACAAACAGAAACTCGGCTGTCAATAGATACGGCAATATTACAGATGATTTTTCCGCATCTATTTTACTAGTTCCCTGTTGACAGGCGTAAATCTATGTGATAATATAACGAATATACGGCAAGTATATGCCATATGTTGGAGCATTGAGTGACCGTGCCGCAACCGGTAATTACCATCATTGACTACGGCGCCAGCAACCTGCGCAGCGTGACCAACGCTATCCGCCGTCTCGGCTACCAGCCGTTGGTAACAGGTTCGGCCAAAGAGATTGCCGGGGCTGATGCCGTGATATTGCCCGGCGTCGGCGCCGCGCCGGATACGATGGTCAGCCTTGATAAACTGGGGCTGTTGGCGCCCATCAAAGAGTACATCGCGGCGGGGCGGCCATTTCTGGGAGTCTGCGTCGGTCTCCAGGTGCTTTTCACCAGCACCGAGGAAGGCGGCGGCGCACCCTGCCTGGACATCATCCCCGGACGGGTGAAAAAGCTGTCGGGCGACCTCAAGATTCCCCATATGGGCTGGAACCAGGTAAAGCAGCTGGTGAGCCACCCGCTCTTCCGGGGAGTTCCCCAGACCGCCAATTTTTACTTCGTGCACAGTTACTATGCCGACCCGGCTGACCGCTCGGTGGTCATCGGCGCTACCGACTACGGCCAGGCGTTCGCCAGCGTCATTGCCCGGGGAAGCATGGTCGCCACCCAGTTTCACCCGGAAAAGAGCGGGGAGAGCGGCCTGAAAATCTACGATAACTTTATCAGGATGGCCGGGGCAGGGAAATAAAGATGCTCACCAAGCGAATCATACCCTGTCTCGATGTTAAAGACGGGAGGGTGGTCAAAGGCACCAGCTTCGCCAGGCTGCGCGACGCCGGCGACCCGGTGGCGCTTGCCAGCTTCTACTACCGGGAGGGCGCCGACGAACTGGTCTTTCTGGACATCACTGCCACGCCGGAAGGCCGCGATACCATGGTGGAAGTGGTCGAGCGCATCTCGGAGAAGGTGTTTATGCCGCTCACCGTGGGCGGCGGGCTGCGCGCCGTGAGCGATATGCGGCGGCTGCTTATGGCCGGGGCCGACAAAGTCTCCATCAACAGCGCCGCAGTCAGCACGCCGGAGCTCATCAGCGAAGGCGCCGCCAAGTTCGGCAGTCAGTGCATCGTAGTCGCCATTGACGCCAAGCGCCTCGAAAATTCGAAAGAACCGCGCTGGGAGGTCTACATCCACAGCGGCCAGAAACCCACCGGTAAAGATGCCCTGGCCTGGGCGGAGCGGGCGGTAATGCTGGGCGCCGGTGAAATCCTGCTCACCAGCATTGACGCCGACGGCCACAAGGCGGGCTACGACCTGGAACTAACCCGCATCATCTCGGAAGCGGTCAGCGTGCCGGTCATCGCCAGCGGCGGCGCGGGCACGCCGGAAGACCTCTACATGGCATTGACCGAGGGCAAGGCCGACGCCGTGCTCGCCGCCAGCATCTTCCACTACGGTACCCACCCCGTCGGCGAAATTAAGAAATATCTCAAGCAAAAAGGCATCGCCGTCAGAGTTTAGCAGAGAGGGATATAGTTGTTCCGCATCATCATCCTCAGTGACGAAAAGCAGGCTACCACCGAAATCGAAAAGGCGCTTGCCGGACGTGGTTTCATCTGCCTTACCGCTACGAACGAAAGCCAAATCGCGCCGCCGGGCAGCCGCCCGCCCGACCTGGTACTGCTCAACACCAACGGGCCGACCAGCTACGCCCGCTTTCGCGAGCTGTCGGCGGCCATCAAGCGGGAAAAGAAACTGCCGGTGATGGTCGCCCTGGGCAAAGAGGGGCTGGAGAGTTTCGGCTTAGAACACGCGGTTGACGA
The DNA here is from genome assembly GCA_003599745.1 of Dehalococcoidia bacterium. Classification (GTDB taxonomy): domain Bacteria; phylum Chloroflexota; class Dehalococcoidia; order Dehalococcoidales; family SURF-40; genus SURF-40. The sequence goes on from QZJL01000026.1 coordinate 25,562, forward strand.
TTTCGTCACCCGTCCTTTCGACCCGGCGGAACTGGCGCTGCGCGCCAGCCGCCTGATAAGGCAGAGGGAGACCCACGACGGCGGCCGGCCAATCACATCGGGCGAGCTGGTCATTGACCCATCAAGGTGCGAGGTCCGGCTTGGCGCAGACCGGGTAACACTGACCTTCAAGGAATACCAGCTTCTCAAGTTCCTGGCCACTCACCCGGGCCGGGTATTTGGCCGCGAAGCCCTGCTGGACCGGGTCTGGGGCAGTGACTACTACGGGGGCGACCGCACCGTGGACGTTCACGTCAGAAGACTCAGGCTCAAGCTCGAAGAAAAGGGCGGGCAGTTCATCGAGACCGTGAGGAACATCGGCTACCGCTTCCGCGACCGGTAGCCGTCGCTGCCCAAAACCCCTTTTGTAACAAGAAATTAACCCGCCGTTAACATGCCGGAAACATTACCGTACTATTGTTAAGCTATCGGTAATCCAATATACTTGTAAAAGCCATAAAAGCCCCGACACGGATAACCGGATAAAAATAAGGAGAGCAAAATATGACTGACAAAAGTCGCCAGGAAGCCAAGGATTATGTCCTGCGGACGGTCAAGGAGCGCAACGTCAAGTTCCTGAGGCTGTGGTTCACCGACATCCTGGGGATACTCAAGAGCTTCGCCATCACCCGCGAGGAACTGGAAGGCGCTCTGGAGGAAGGGATGGGTTTCGACGGTTCCTCCATCGAGGGTTTTGCCCGCATCGACGAAAGCGACATGGTGGCCCTCCCTGACCCGACCACCTTCCAGATAATGACCTGGAAGCCCCGTGAAGAAACACTGGTCGCCCGGATGTTCTGTGACGTCCTGCGCCCCGGCGGCGAGCCTTTCGACGGCGACCCCAGGTACGTCCTCAAGCGAAACCTGAAAAAGGCCAAAGACCTGGGTTACACCTTTTACGTCGGCCCGGAACTGGAATATTTCTATTTCAAAAATGACAAAAACACCGAGGTACTGGACAACGCCGGTTACTTCGACTGGACACCGATGGACGCCGCCAACAAGACCCGTAAGGAAACCGTGCTCGCCCTCGAGGATATGGGCATCGGCATCGAATACTCCCACCACGAGGTTGCCGCCAGCCAGCACGAAATTGACATGAGGTACACCGACGCCCTGACGATGGCCGATAACGTGATGACCTACCGGCTGGTGGTGAAAGAGGTCGCCCAGGAAAACGGCTACTACGCCACGTTTATGCCCAAGCCAATCTTCGGAAGCAACGGCAGCGGTATGCACGTTCACCAGTCGCTTTTCAGAGGCAACTCGAATGCCTTTTTCGACCCAAAGGACAAGTATCATCTTTCAAAAATTGCTAAAGCCTACATCGCCGGCCTGCTGAAACACGCCCCGGAAATCACCGCCATCACCAGTCAGTGGGTCAATTCCTACAAGCGCCTGGTGCCGGGCTACGAAGCGCCGGTTTACCTGTCCTGGGCGCGGCGCAATCGCTCCGACCTCATCCGCGTCCCCGAATACCGGCCTGGCAGAGAAAAAGCCACCCGTATCGAGTACCGCTCGCCCGACCCGGCCTGCAACCCCTACCTGGTCTTCAGCGTAATGCTGGCCGCCGGCCTCTACGGCATCGAGAAAGGTCTAGAACCGCCGACGCCGGTCGAGGAAAATGTCTACGAAATGACCGATAAAGAAAGAAAGGCACGGGGCATCGGCACCCTGCCGGCCAGCCTGGAAGAAGCCATCCTGCTCACCGAGAAAAGCAAGCTGGTGCGCGAGGCTCTCGGCGAACACGTCTTCAATGCCTTTATAGAGAACAAGAAAATCGAGTGGGACCAGTATCGCATCCAGGTGACGGAATACGAAATCAAAAAGTATCTGCCCCTGCTCTAGAAGAACGATAGTCAAGAAAGAGTGGCGGCCACAACCGCCGCCACTTCCGTCTTCACCTGGCTGGCTGATATAATCAGGCCGCCACCCCGGGACGGAGGGAGAAAGTGGTGCAGGCCGCCGGCAGCGATACCGAGCGAAAAATCATCGCCATCTTAAAAGTCCTGAGCGAGTCTTCGGAGCCGCTCGGCTCAATCACCATCGCCCGCGAACTGGAGCGCCACGGTATTTCGCTTTCCGAGCGGGCTATCCGCTACCACCTCAAAATCACCGACGAGCGTGGTTACACCCAGCCGATGGGACGCGACGGCCGTATGCTGACGCCACAGGGCATCGAAGAACTCAGGATGGCGCTGGCCCCGGAAAAGCTGAACTTCATCAACGAAAAGCTGGAACTCCTGGCCTTCCAGACAAGCTTCGACCCGCAAAAGCGCTCGGGGCTTGTACCAATCAACACCACGCTCATTGACGGAAAACTTTTCCCGGCCGCCCTGGACGTGATGGGCGAGGTCTTCGACGCCGGCATCTGCGTGAGCGAACTCGTAGCCACCGCCGGAGAAGGCGAAAAACTCGGCTCAGTGGTGGTGCCGCCGGGTAAAATCGGCCTGGCGACCGTCTGCGGCGCGGTCATCAATGGCTTCCTGCTCAAATGCGGGGTGCCGGTCGAGTCGCGTTTCGGCGGTGTCCTTGAAATTCGTAACCACCAGCCCCGGCGGTTCGTGGCGGTCATCAGTTACGGCGGCACCTCGGTTGACCCGTCCGAGCAGTTTATCCGGGCACATATGACCAGTGTCTCGGAAATCACCCGGAGCGGCAACGGCAAAATGCTGGCTAATTTCCGGGAACTGCCCGCTCCCGCACGGGCAGCCGTCGTCGAGAAAATCGCGCTGCTCAAAGAAGCCGGCATCGGCGGTGTCTATGCTCTGGGCAACACCAGCGAGCCGGTCTGCCAGCTGGCGGTCGGCTTAAACCGCATCGGCATGGTGCTGGTGGGGGGACTCAATCCCCTGGCCGCCGTCTTCGAGCGTGGTATCACCGTGGACAACTTCGCCGAGAGTGGCCTGATTGACTACCGCGAGCTGGTAAACTTCCGCGAACTGCCGAAGACACAGAACCTCAAGTAAACTTCCCGCTACTTACAGGCCAACACCTGCCTCCGCTTCCTCAGTAGTATCGCGGTGTCGCTGGCCCGAACTTAAGAGAGGGCAGAAAAGGCGTTACAAACAGAAAGGCAACCCTTCCACCCTTGGAAACGGGTTACCTTTCTACCACGCTATTCAATTGTAGGGACGGCGATTACGGCGTCCCGGAGTCGTGGCCCAGAGCCTAGCCCTTGCCGATGCGGAACATCTTGGTGCCGCAGACGGGACAGACTCCCTGGGTGGCGGGCTTGCCATTTTTCATGGTGATGTTCTTGGGGTTCTTGATTTCCCTCTTGGTACGACACTTGACGCAATAGGCCTGCATGAAGCTTCCTCCTTCATTAGGTTTGATTTGAAACATACACCACCTGAGTCTGCTTGTCAATAGGCAAAACGGCCATTTTGGCTCAAGAGTAAAAATTTTATACTATATCAGTTGCCATTTTATCTCAGGCAGGCTAAACTAGACGGCGGGAGGGAAACTTGGCTGAGCCAAAACGCCTCACCGAGACCGTGCACGGCGCCGGTTGAGCCTGTAAAATCGGTCCGGGAGACCTGAACGAAGTGCTGGCCTCGCTGCCGCTTATCAGCGACCCCAACCTCATCATCGGCCTGGAGCGGGCAGAGGATGCCGGCGTGTACCGCCTGAGTAGCGAACTGGCGCTCATCCAGACGGTGGACTTCTTCACGCCCATCGTGGATGACCCCTACCAGTTCGGCCAGATTGCGGCGGCCAACGCCTTGAGCGACGTTTACGCCAAGGGCGGCAAGCCCCTGACCGCTCTCAACATCGTCTGCTTCCCCATCAAAACCCTCGACCGCGCTGTCCTCAAGGAAACCCTGCGCGGCGGGCTGGACAAGCTGCGCGAGGCCGGTGTCCTGCTTATCGGCGGGCACAGCATTGACGACCCCGAGATGAAATACGGTCTTTCGGTTACCGGTGTCATCCATCCGGAAAAGGTGGTCTTCAACCAGGGGGCCAAACCCGGCGACCGGCTGATTTTGACCAAGGCCATCGGCACCGGCGTCATCGCCACCGCCATCAAGCGGGGCGCCGCCAGCGATGAAGTCATCGGGGAAGCGGTTAAATCTATGGCAATGCTGAACCGGCGGGCAAGCGAGCTGATGATGGCAGCCGGAGCGAGCGCCGCCACCGATGTCACCGGCTTCGGGCTGCTGGGGCACGCCGCCGAGATGATAGAAAACACTGATGTCGGCCTAGTTATCCATTCCCGCGAGGTGCCGTTACTGCCGGGCGCGGTGGAAGTGGCGAAGGAAGGATTTGCCCCAGGCGGGCTGGGGCGTAACCGAGACTACCGCCAACATATGGTTGATTTTGCCAAATCTGTCCCCGAATACTTACAGGACCTGCTCTTCGACCCGCAGACCTCGGGCGGGCTGCTCATCGCCCTGGCGCCGGAAAGAGCCGCGAAGTTGATGAAAGACCTGAAAAACGCGGGTATCAAAGCTGCGGTCGTAGGGGAGTTTACCAGTAACAATAAAGGGAAAATTTCGGTAGTGTAAGTACCTGCCTGAAAACTATTTGGAACCTATCCCCTGTATCCATAGTACAATCCCTCTCAATCTCCCTTTGCCAAAGGGAGAGGGTATTGTCCACTTTCCAGTGCCATTTCCCCCTTTATGAAAGGGGGACTAAGGGGGATTGCCGTTACGCATCCCCTCTATGACACCTGTAGAAAGGGATTATTTTATTGAAAACGCGAATGGCAGCAAGTATTCGTGATTACCATTAGGCAGACATCCCGATAAAATGCTTCTCTTAGCCAGTTAGAGACAGTAAGTAACCTTTAATATTAAAACTTTCGTGGTATAATCTTTTTCATAAAAAGCGCTATTTACGCTAAGGTAGTCGATTAATGGGAGAAACAATGACATCTATAAGCCTTGGTGTCCCTTGGAATAAGAAAAATAAAACAACAGGTCTGCATATTGGTATGACTGGGCAATCTCATAGTTGGGAAATCTTCATGCAGAATAGATACGCACTTGGGTATGAACTTTATACAAAGGAATACAATAAAGTCAAATCTGATTTGGACGCGGGACATCCCATAAAAATTGTCTTACTTCGTAACGACAAAGACCACAAAAAGCGAGGTGAAGCCTATCTCGTTAACCTGCGCCAAGTTGGACCGACTAAGAAATATTATAGATACGATTTATCCCTTGGTGTGCCTATTGAAATACGTCCTTACAAATATTTGCCGAATGAAAGACTTAAGTTTAATGGAGTTAGAGTCATCTCGGAATCTTCAACCAAGTTTTAGTGCTGGGTATTTATGATGAAATTAATAGAGATGATAGTGGATTCTGTGCGAGAAAACAAAGAACATCCTCAGCCTAATAAGGTCGTGATCTTACGAGAAAGAGAAGGAGAAAGGTATCTTCCTATTTGGGTTGTCGAATCCGGAGCCGAATCTATAGCAGTTTGGCTTCAAGGGATTAATTTGCCAAGACCTTTAACTCATGATTTCATTATAGACATAATCAACACTGTCGGACTAAAAATTGATAAAGCAATAATTAATAAACTAGAGAAAGAGACTCACTATGCTATTCTAGTATTATCATCGACTACTAAACATTATGAAATCGACTGCCGACCTTCTGACGCGTTGGCAGTCGCCATAAGAGCCAATGCTCCCGTCTTCGCTGACGAGGAAGTTTTGAAAAAAGCAGCAGTGAAGCTACCTAATTCAATAGACTCTAATACATAAGATTACAGGCCCATCACTTGAGGAACACGGAATTGTCTTCGCCTTGCCACAGACAAGCTGAAAGCTTTTTGCCCAATTAGATTTAGTTCTCGACCAATTTCTCATCAAAGGTCACTTAGAGATTGCTTGAACGTACATATGAAACGGAAGACATCCCGATGACGCCATAGAAGCCCTAGCAAGTGTAAAATTAGCTGATTTCCAAACAGAAGGTCTGTCCAAATTGTAACTTGCTACCTGACCAGCAGCCCTTTTTGCACCATCTCAAAGAACCCCTCGGCAATCTCGTCATGGGAAAGCCGTCCCTGGGGGTGATACCAGAACAATAGCGAGTTGCACAGCCCGATGATAGCCAGCGACGCCAGACGGATATCTAGCTTGCGGTAAATGCTTTTTTTGACGGCTTCCTCGAGGGTGCGGGCAAGCAATTTGTTACGCCGGTCGATGATGCGGTTCACCTCGGACATCTCCAGTGAAGCCAGCACGTGCCGCTCGGTCAAAAACAGCGTCCCCGCCTCACGGAACTCGGCATTGAAGCGCACGTGCTCCCGGATGATTTCTTTTAGCCGCTGCTCCGGCACGAGGTCGGCTTTCTCGACTCTCACCAGCCCCTCGTTCAAAGAGTTGACCGCCTGGGAGATAATGTCAGCCAACAGGCGCTCTTTAGAGTCAATATAGTAATAGAGGCTGCCCTTGAGCATGCCGACTTCCTTAGCGATATCCTGGAGCGTCGTACCGTGGTATGTCCGGTCGCAGAACATGCGGGCGGCGATTTTCAGGATTTGCTCCTTGCGCGAACCGCCTTCGATTTCTTCAGGCATAACTTGCCTCCTATGTGTCAATGACAAATCAATTCGTTTCCGACACCAAAAGATACATTACCAACCCCTGACCTGCGCTTGACAAAGATACCCTATTGCTCTAGCATATAACTGGCATTATATCAAACAAACGCTAGTTTGGCGATACCCCAAAAAGCAGGGTGTCATAGAGGGGCGAAGCCACTCTAAAAGTAAATTAACCCCTTCCTGCCCAAATCCATCAGGGAAGGGGACATAAGGGGATAGGTTACAAAACTATTTCTTAACACCCCGAAGGAGGATTGCGCGAATGAGACTGAAAGACAAGGTAGCCATCGTTACCGGGGGCGGTCAGGGCATCGGCCAGGCCATCGCCATGGGGCTGGCAGAGGAGGGCGCCGCGGTGGTCATCGGCCAGCGGCACGCCGAGCGGGCTGATGCGGTCGCCAAAGACATTATCGCCAAAGGCGGCAAGGCGGTCGGCACCAGCCTGGATATATCAAGTCAGGCGCCCTGCGATGCCATCTGCCAGCTCGCCAAAGACAAGTTCGGCGGGCTGGACATCCTGGTCAACAACGCCGCGCTCTACGGCGACATTGACTTCAAGCGCTGGAGCGACTGGACCGAAGAAGAGTGGGCCAACAGCTTCAACATCAACGTCGTCGGCGGCTGGCGCATGTGTAAGGCGGCGGTGCCCCTGATGCGGGAACGCGGCAAGGGCAAGATTGTCAACATCAGCTCGGCCACGGTGCACCAGGGCTTCCATGGCCTGCTGCCCTACACCAGCTCCAAGGCGGCGGTTATCTCCAATACCCGGGGAATATCCAAGGCGCTGGGACGCTACAACATCACCGTGAACTGCCTAGCCATCGGCTACGTGGCCACCGAGGCTTCTTTGAAAATGGCGAGCTACTCCGAGGCGGGCGAAAAAGCCCTGATTGCGATGCGCGCCATCCAGCGCCGGCAGGTGGCCGAAGACCAGGTAGGCACCGTGCTTTACTTCGCCACCGACGAATCTGACTTCGTCACCGGCCAGTGCGTCTGCGTGGACGGCGGCACCGAATTCACCGGCATGTAACCCGAAAACCACGAATACTGGAGGAAAACCAATGGCGCTGAAAGATGATTTAGCCGCCATACTGGGGTCAGACTACGTTTCCGATGACCCCGAGATACTGGCGAAATACGCTGCGGACTGGAGCCTTGTCCAGCCGAGGCAGCCTGATGTGGTGGCGCGCCCCGGTAATACCGAGGAAGTGCAGGCGGTCATAAAAAACGCCAGCGACCGTGGTATCCCGGTGACGCCGCGTTCATCCGGTGTCGGCTACTACGGCGGCGGCATCCCCTCCCAGGGCGGCATCATCGTTGACCTGGGCCGCATGAACAAAATATTGCAGATTGACCCGCGTAACAAGAAGGTAAAAATTGAGGCGGGTGCCACCTGGGCACAGGTGCAGGCGGAAGCCGCCAGGTCGGGCATGATGGTCTGCAGCCCGCTGCTGCCTCATCCGGCGAAGTCGGTGGTCACCAGCGCCCTGGAACGTGAGCCAATCCTCATTCCCAAGACGGAATACAGCGACCAGGTGCTCACCCAGGAGCTGGTGCTCGCCAGCGGCGAGCTTTTCTGGACGGGTACGGCGCTGGGCAAGGCCATGAAAGACCAGTGCTTCCCCGACGCCTTCGTACCCGGCGCCCGGCTCTGGAACGGCGCCCAGGGCACGCTCGGCATCACCACCTGGGCGAATATCAAAGCCGAGTTTCTGCCGGTCAAGGACAGGACCTTCTTCATAGCCTTCGACCGCCCGGACGATATGGTCGAGGCGCTCTACCGCATCGAGCGCCGCATGCTCGGCTACGAGTGCCTGGCTTTAAACCGCACCAACCTGGCGGCCATACTCGGCAGTGGAGGCGAAAAGGCCAAAGACAAGCTGTCTCCCTGGACGATAATTCTAATTGTTTCTGCCCTGGACTATTTCCCCGATGAGAAAATCGCCTACGAAGAAGAATCGCTGGCCGAGATAGCCAAGTCGCTAAAATTCAAAACCACGCACACTTTAGCCGGAATCACCGGGCTTGACGCCAAACTACCCGCCGTGCTCAGAAAACCCTGGGCGGACGAGCCTTACTGGAAACACCGCCAGGCCGGGGCCTCCACCGACATCTTCTTCCACACTACCTTAGACCGCGCTGCCGAGTTCGAGGAAGCCATCAACAAAATAGCCGTCGCCGGTGGCTTCGATACCGCCGACGTTGGCGGCTATTTGCAGCCGCTCGACCGGGGGCGCGCCGGCTTTCTCCAGTTCGGCCTGCGTTACCACCCGGAAGATAATGCCGAGGTCAGCCGGGCAAGGGAGTTCCACCGGCAGGCCAGCGAGACGGTCGCCAGAATGGGCGGCTTCTTCACCACTCCCTACGGCGGGTGGGCCGACCTGGTCTATTCTCACACCGCCGGCTACACCTCGACCCTGAAAATCGTAAAAGACGCCTACGACCCCAAACACATCCTCAACCCCGGCAAACTGTGTTTCTAGGAGGAGACGACATTGAGCGCCGAAGAAAGAAAACCCTCCCTGCCCACCGACGAGTTTAACCGAAAGTGGTACTGGGACTTCCGTAAGAATGCCTGGTACTGCCTGCGCTGCAATAACTGCAAGTGGATTGACAACTGGGAGGTCAAGGACGCCCGCTTCGCGCGCATCTGCCCCTCCAACGCCTACTACCTCTTCGATACCTACGCCGCCCAGGGGCGTATGGACGTGAGCCTCGACCTGATTGACGGCGTCTTGAAATACGAGGACGACCCCGAGATTCTGGACATCCTTTACGCCTGCAACACCTGCGGTGGCTGCGACGTGATGTGCAAGGGCGTCCACGATATGAGTCCCATCAATGTGATTTTGGAAATGCGCGCCAAAATGGTCGAGGACGGCCAGCTGCTGCCCCAGTACCTGCCAATACTCGAAAGCCTGCGCCGGGAAGACAACACCATGCTGGGGAAAAAGGCCGACCGGGGCAAGTGGGCCGAGGGGCTGGGTATCAAGAACCTCGCCGAGGAGAGCGCCGAGGTCGCCTTCTTCACCGGCTGCCGCTTCAGCTTCGACGAGGAGCTGTGGAAAATCCCCCGCGCCATCGCTGGAATTTTCAAGGACGCTGGGGTAGACTTCGGCATCATGGGCAAGGACGAAAACTGCTGCGGCTCACGCCCCGCCCAGATGGGCTTCAAGGGCGAGTTCACCAAGTATGCCGAGAACAACATTGACGCCTGGAAAAACGCCGGCGTCAAGACGGTGGTCACCGCCTGCTCCGACGGCTACTATGCCATGAAACGCCTCTACCCCGAGGTCGGCTCGAAGGTGGAAGTGCTGCACATGGTCGAGTTTCTCGCCCGGCTTATCGAGCAGGGCAAAATCAAGCTTACGAAAAAAGTGCCGATGAAGGTCACCTACCACGACCCCTGCCACCTGGGCAGGCGGCTCTCGCAGGCCATCAGCGTTTTCAACCCCAACGAGCGCTCGATGGGCATCTACGAGCCGCCGCGTGACATTATCAAGGCCATCCCCGGCGTGGAAATGGTGGAAATGTTCCGCAACCGCGAGTGCGCCTGGTGCTGCGGCGCCGGCGGCGGCGTCATCGACACCTACCCCGACTTCAACAGCTATACCGCGACCCAGCGCATTATCGAAGCTCAGGAGACCGGTGCCGAGGCCATCGTCACCGCCTGCCCCTGGTGCGAGCGCAGCCTTGGGGACGCCATCAAGGAAACAGGTGCAAAAATCAAGGTTATTGACCTGGTGGAACTGGTGGATAGCGCCCGCCAGCGAGGAGGTAAGTAATGCCTTACGGTGATGAAAAGCACAGCTTGATTTTTCAGGAACTGACAAATATCCTGGGCGAGGAAAACGTGCGCCATGGCACGGCCACCATGACCGCCTACTCCCGCTGCCTTTTCGCGGTCGCCACCTTGAACCGCGCCCGCAAGCCGGAGTTCGTGGTGCTGCCCCGCGATACGCAGGATATCCAGAATATCGCCAGGCTGGCGACGCGCTACGAGTTCCCTTACTCAATCATGGGTTCCGGGGTGATGATGCCCCTGCACAGCGCCGCCAAGCGCTACTGGTGCATCATTGACCCCAAGCGCATGAACCGCGTCGAAGTTGACGAAAAGAACATGTTCGCCGTCATCCAGCCCTACGTCACCCACGCCCAGTTACAGGCCGAGGCGATGAAGCGCGGGCTTTTTAACGGCATACCCCTGGTGGGGGCGCAGGCGATGGCGCTCGCCAATCACGTCTGGCACGGCTGGCACGGCAGCGCCTACCGCACTGGTTTCGCCACCCGCAACATCCTGGGTATGGAGTGGGTGCTGCCCACCGGCGACATCATGACCACCGGCTCGCTGGCGGTGCCCAACGCCGGCTACTTCTGGGGCGAAGGCCCCGGCCCCGACCTGCGCAACCTGCGCAAGGGTCTGGTCTCGGAAAACGGCTCGCTGGGCATCATCACCAAACTGGCGGTGAAGCTCCACCCCTGGCCCGGCCCGAAGTACTTCCCGGTGGCCGACATCCGCCCCTGCAAGACGAGCGAGCTGCCTGATGACTTCCAATGGCACTTTATCAACTACCCCACCGAGAAGGCCTGCGCCGACGGCATGTACGCCATCGGCAAGGCGGAGATTGGCGGCATCATGCAGCGCTGGGGCACCCAGCTCATCGCCTGGGAATACGCCAAGTCCAACGAGGAATACTTGAAGCTGCTCGAAGAAGGCTACTGGCGCAAGGAGTGCCTCAACCTGGTCGCCATCTGCCTTTTCCCCTTCACCTCGGCGAAACAGGTCGCCTATGAGGAAAAGGTGCTGTCCTGCATCATCGAAAGGACCGGCGGTAAAGAGGTTAGCCAGGAAGTCTATGATAAACTTAAGCCCTTTGTCGCCAACACTCTCATCCGCGATAACTACGGCTTTCGCTGGACGAGGCCGGGCAACACCATGCACACCTCGATGCTTTTTGCCGACTCGCTGGACGCGGTTTTCAACGCCCAGGAAGAGCACTGGCAGCACATCGAAGGCTACAAACCGCCCTTCCTCGACGACAACGGCGAGTCCGCCTGGGTGCTGCCCTTCGACTTCTGCCATTCCGGCGGCTGCACGGTTGACCAGAGCCACGAAAAGCTGGAACCGGTCTGCCAGGAAGTCATGAAAGAGGCCATGGACTGGCTGCAGCACGACATCAAGGCCGGGATGTGCGCTTTCACCACCAACCTGGCGCCGGCGGATGTCGTGGGCCCGAAATTCGCCAACTACCACCTGCCGCTGGCGAAAATCAAGAAAGCCCTCGACCCCAAGAACGTCGCCAACGCTGGCCGTTTCATTGATGTGGCGAGAGTGGAAAAAGCCCAGCAGGAAGCCGCCGAGAAGGCCAAAGCCCAGCAGCCCCCGCCGGAAGCACCGAAGGCTCATTAGAGGTGCAGGAGAGAGCGATGGACAAGTTTATCCGGGTTGATATGAGCACGGGGAAAGTCAACACCAGCCCTATCCCCGATGAGTATAAAGGGCTGGGAGGACGGGGACTTACATCGACCGTCATCGCCCGCGAGGTTGACCCGAGGGCGCATGCTTTAGCCGGCGAAAACAAGCTGGTCATCTCTCCGGGGCTGCTTTCCGGCACGCCCGCCGCCTGCTCGGGAAGACTTTCCTTCGGGGCGAAAAGCCCGCTCACCGGCGGTATCAAGGAGTCCTCGCCGGGCGGCGTCAACGCCATGAAGCTGGCCCGCCTGGGCATCGCCGCTATCATCGTCGAGGGGCTGCCGCCTAAAGATGAGCTTCATCTGCTGCACGTTGACCGCGAAGGCGCTCACCTGGAGCCGGCGGGCAAGCTGAAGGGGCTGGGCAACAACGCCGCCGTCGCCGCCCTGACCGAAGAGTTCGGCGACAGGGTGGGCTATTTGAGCATCGGCCAGGCGGGCGAAATGAAGCTCGCGGCAAGCTCCGTCGCCGCCACCGACATGGAAAACCGTCCCAACCGCCACGCCGGGCGCGGGGGGCTGGGCGCGGTGATGGGGTCAAAAGGCTTAAAAGCCATCATCCTCGACGAGCGCGGTACCGGCCCCATTGACCTGGTTAACTCAAGTGAGTTTTTACGCTTTAACAAGATGTGGTCGGGGGCGGTGCTGGCTGACCCGGCCACCGGTAAAGGCATGCCCATCTACGGCTCGCCGTCGGCGGTCGCCATCCTCAACCAGGAAGGGGGGCTACCCACCCGTAATTTCCGCTACGGCCAGTTCGAAAAAGTTGAAGAAGTCTCCGGCAAGAAGCTGCGCCAGACATTGAAAGAGCGCGGCGCCAAGATGACCATGCCCTGCTCGCCCGGCTGCGTGGTGCGCTGCCACCGCAATTACCACGGCAAGGACGGCCGGTTCGCCGGCAAGTCACCTGAATATGAGACATTATGGGCTTTCGGCCCCAATCTGGAGATTGGCGACCTGGATGCCATTGCCGAACTTGGCAACCTCTGCAACGACTACGGGGTGGATACGATTGACACCGGCGTGGCGGTCGCCATGGCGATGGAAGCGGGCATTATCAAATTCGGCGACGCTCAGGGGGCGCTTGAGCTGGTGCGGGAAATTGGCCGCGGCAGCTACCTGGGGCGCATCATGGGCAGCGGCGCCGCTACTGCCGCCCGGGTTTTCGGCGTGGCGCGCGTGCCGGTGGTCAAAGGGCAGGCCATGGTCGCCTACGACCCGCGCGTTATCAAGGGCATGGGCGTTACCGAGTCCACGTCCACAATGGGGGCCGACCATGGGGCGGGCTACATGGTGGGCGTGAACCTGGGCTGGGTGCCCAACTGGCGCAAGGTCCCCAAGCTCAGCACCGAGGGACAGGTGGAAGCCTCGCGGGCTATTCAGACCTTCCAGATTGCGATGGACTCGACCGGCCTCTGCCAGTTCACCCACACCCCCCTGCTCAACTCGAAGGAGGGAATGGAAGGCGTGGTCGGCATGCTCAACACCAAGTTCGACTGGCGGTGGCAGGAAGCCGACTTTATGGCCTGGGGAGAGAAGCTGCTGAAAATCGAGCACGAATATAATATTGCCGCCGGCCTCGGCCCGGAGTCCGACCGGCTGCCGCTGTTTTTCTACAAAGAGCCGATCGCGCCGCTAGGCGCGGTCTTCGATGTGCCGGAAAAAGAGATGGGAAAGTTCTATAACTTCTAGGGCAGCGAAGGGATTTATCTGTCGGAAAACGGTTTTTGCCTTTTCAGGCGGAACGTAATCCCGGCGATTGCCAGCATCACGGCAACAATGCCCCCGATGAGCCACCAGTTAACACTCCGGGCGGCTTGGGAGTCATCTTCCCCGGGCACCGGCAAGGCTTCCATCTGGTTCGAAGTTGGTTCGACTACGGTGGGGGTTTCTTCTCTGACTACGAACGAGCCGACGAGGCCGTTAACATCAACCGCGTAAGTGCCGGGCTCATTGTCTGAGGTGGTGAACGCGATATTATCGCTGCTTCCTCCCGCCAGGGTTATTCGTCTGGTATCTATTACCTCCCCGTTTATTTTGAGTATCGCCTCATAGGTGCCATCGGTCTCGCCGGTATTGGTGACGCTTACCGAGATAGTTATTGTCTCTCCAATTTCGGCATCACCCGGTGATATAGAAAGAGAGCCGATGGTAAAGTGAGCCGGAGTCCTGGGGACAATCACCTGATACTCGCCTTCCAAATCGCCGATGCCGACGATGTGCCTCCCGGCTTCTCCCGCGATTACGCTGAAACTTACCGTTTCCTGGCGGTTACCGCCCAGCGTGATTTCTTTTGTCTGCGTTAGCCCGCCGTCAACCTTGAGGTCCAGCGTGTAGCTGCCGCTCAGGTCTCCGGTGTTGGCGGCCATAACGCTGATGGTAACGTTTTCTCCGACGGTCGCTTCTTCGGGAACTATCGCCAGGTCGGAAATCGCAAAGCTGGCGGGCGCGGTTCGGGCCATAATCACGTAAAGGCTGAAATGGCTGATTTTGGCGCTGACGGAGTTGTTTTCGGGGTCAACGGTGCTTTCGAGCAGAACCCATCTGCCGAGTCCCATATCGTAGGTGCCGATTACCAGGTCCTTTTTATCAACATCGGCTGGTATTGAACCTTCGTCATGTGAATCGTATTTGATGGTCAGGTCAATCGGCGGGTCGAAGCTGACGCCATCGGGCTGGACATTGTAGATGACACCGACCGCCTTGAGGTAGACTCCCCAGCTCTGTACCGACTCCGGCAGGTCTCTCTGGACTAATACGGAAATGGCGTTGAACCGGCCGGTGCCGATTTCGGCAGTCGTCCCTTTCGGTATGCTGATGGTGACCTTCTGGTCAACGCTCCTGGCGGTGACAGGATAGACGAAAGTGTTACCCGCCATAACATCGGACACCGGCGTCGTCGCGCCGCCGCCACCACCTCCTCCGCCACCGCCGCCGCTACCACTAACCGGAATCTCGGTGAAGTTGGCGGTGATGGCGTAGTCATCGTTCATTGTGATGGTCGTACTGGCTGAATTGGCGTTAGCTATCGTGCTTACGTCACCTGTCCAGTTACTGAATTGCCAGCCTGATACGGGAGTGGCGGTGATGGAAACCACCTCACCAACGGCATAGGTGTGACTGCCCACTGAGGGTGTTACTGCGCCACTGCCACTTACCGACGTGGTCAGGTTCCACGCTACCCGGACAAAGTTAGCGGTGATGGTATAATCATTATTCATCGTAACGGTGGTATTGGCCGAGTTAACGTCGGCCACCGTGCTCACATCTCCCGTCCAGTTGACGAATGCCCAGTTAACGGCGGGAATAGCGGTAACATTCGCCGATGCCCCCACCGGGTAGGTGTGAGTGCCCACCGACGGGGTTACCGAGCCGCTG
>QZJL01000030.1 GCA_003599745.1 Dehalococcoidia bacterium
TACAGATCCGTCCTGAAGGCCCAGAATACAGTGCGGTTGTATTCCACTTCCCCCTCACCCCTTCCCAACCCGCACGATGGCATCGTAGACGCAGTAGCGGGCGCAGAGCGAGCAGCCCGCTACGCACTCATCGGTAAAGGTGATTTTGCCCGGCTCGATGATGAGCCTGGCTTTTTCGGGATTAAAAGCCCCCGTGTAAGCCAGCGAGCACCTGAGCTGGCAGGCATAGCAGGTGGTGCACTTTTCGGGATTCACCCTGAGGTTTTTCTTCTCTACCGCCACAATATCTCCTCCCGCGATAAAGTTTATAAAAGAGACATCAAGAGGATGATAGCACGCTCCGGCTTTTGGCTGTCAAGCCGAAGTGACGCCGTCAACGGCTTTCTTGAGCTTGGCCTCCACCTGTACCGCCAGACCTGCCAGCTGGTTATTATCAACGCGGCTCATCGCCACGGTCGGCCTGACCGCCGCCACAAAAGTCCTGCCGCCTGACTGATAAACAATCACATTACAGGGCATGAGCAGGCCGATGTCCTTTTCCGCCAGCAGCGACTGGTAGGCGAAGGACGGGTTGCAGGCTCCCAGAATGATGTAGTTGTCGAAATCAACATCCAGCTTCTTTTTCAGCGTGTCCTTGACGTCAATTTCGGTCATAATGCCGAAGCCTTCTTTCTGCAACTCCTCCCTGGTTCGCCTCACGGCTTCTTCATAGGTGAGAGTAACCTGTCGCTTATAGCCGTATTCCATCTTCTTCTCCTCCGAGTCTCCTGGTTAAAATTATATACCGCGACGCCTGCCCGATTAAAACTTTTTGCGGGCTTGTGCTACAATGCCCATGATGGGCTATTCTGAAAGCCTCCTCGTTTATGAAGATGAGCCGGCACCGGGGTATCTTTTGACACTCATTTTCTTGCTGTTGCCGGCGATGCTGCTGGCCGCCGTTATCTACCTGTGGTCATCGGGCGAAAGCACCGGCGGGCCGGTACTGGTCGCCGAAGCCTTATTTATCGGTCTCATCTTCTGGATAATTTTCCCCCGCAGTTACCGGGTCTACGACGACCACATCCGCATCGTGCTCGGCGGGCCTTTCTCAATCAAAGTTGGGTTCGACAGGATAAGAAAGGTTGAGGTAACTTCAAAGACATCGCTTACCGTCAATTTTGTCACCGCGCTGGCGAGGACCCATGTGAAAATAAACAAAAAGACGGGGCTCGCCATCGCGATTACGCCCCGGAATCAAGATATGTTTACCGACCATGCCAATCGTGCCCTGGACCAGTGGGCAAGGTCGAAAAGGATGCCTGAAGCCAGAATTTCTGTCCGCTAAGGTTCAAACGACCCCGGTCAGGAGACCGACGGCGCGTAAATGCGCTCGTATATAGGTGCTACTCCCAGGCGCTTGATGAGGTCGCCGATGCCCTCTTCCCCCCTGGCCTCGTCCCGTATAAGCGAAACCACCGCTTCGAGGGCTTTCATCACGGTAGCTTTATCGGTGATACGGAAAAGGACGAAGCCCGGCTGGTGAAAACGGCCGAGGCGGCCACCGACGAAGACACGGAAGCCCGCCTGCGCCGGTTCGAACACGCTCTTCGGGCAGACCTTGATGCACTGACCGCAGTAATCGCAGACGCTGGTATCTATCTCGGGCCGTCCCTTGCGCAGTATGATGGCGTTCTGCTTGCATCGGTCAACGCAGAGGTAACACTGCGAGCACTCGTTGTCGTTTATCAGCGGTTTCATCACTCCCGAAAGGCCGAAGGCACGGGTTTCCGGCGTCACGCAACCGTTAGCGCAGCCTGCCAGGGAGACGACAAACTTATGATGCTGGCTGATGGGACGCTTGAGCGTAAGTTTATCGGTGATGATACCGGTGACATCCAGCTCTTTAAGTTTCTGCTCGACTTCCGGCTTGAGTTCCCAGGGGTCAAAGTTACGGTCGGCAGGCTCGGCGCGGCAGGCAATGACGGTAAAAAGTTCGATGTCGCGCTTGAGAAGATTACGCGCCGTCTGCTCCATTCGCTGCCTCAGCTCGGTCTCTCCGGCTCCGGCGCGCTTGCGGAACTCAGCGAGGCGCACCGCTTCCGGGGTGCGCCCGTAATACGCCTTTTTCGTTTTTGCCATGTCCTCACCCGTCACCCGGTCGTGCCCGGCGCGACGGGCAATTGTCTCGGCGTGTACTTTAGCGCCCTCGCGGGTAGAGTCCGCAATCAGCAGCGAGCAAAAAATGTCAGCGGCATCTTTATCCCATTCCATAGAATCTCCTTCCTTTCATTCACCAATTAAAACAAGGTTTATTAGTAAGGCACAAGCGGTATTCATTACTTAGAAGCCGGGGCCGGGCAGCCTTCCCTCCGTCCCGTGCCCCCGCACCATTCCCAGTATATACCAACTGTACCGGTGGCTGTCTATGCGATGCTGAAAGACGTCACGAACACTGGGAAACCAGGCGGGATTCTTAGTCCTATTAAATGATATATTTTTGTTACTTTTCACCGTCGCCATTTTATAACTTTTCCACTACCTGCCTTATACAATGTCGCTATTGAGTCACTAGGGGAGGACTACGATGGTACTGGAACTGTTAGAAATACAGCCGTCGTCCCATCCATCAAACCGAGTAGCGGTGTGCGCCGTTGATGACATCCAAGAGTTTGTGGCCATCTGCCCCGGCTGTAAAACGCTGGAAACGCTGAGCTTCAACAATGGCTGGCTGATGCAGACTCGCAAGTTCAACCAGCGTGGCAAGATGGTGTTCCACGATTGCGGCACGTCAGAGCCGTGCCACCTGTACCGGTATTCCTGCTGAAAAGCGTTTCCGGCGACAACGACCGGCGCTGGCTGGCAACCAAGAAAGGAGAGCGAGCTCGTGGTGGAGACAGTAGCCTTTATTATGGCGGGCGGGCGGGGCAAGCGGATGGATTTGTTATGCGATGTCAGGCCGAAGCCGGCGTTGCCCTTTGCCGGCAGGTTTCGGGTCATTGACTTCACCTTAAGCAACTGCGTTTACTCCGGCATCGGCGACCTTGCCATCCTCACCGACTACCGCCGTTCCCAGGTGGCTGAGTACATCAGGCAGTGGTCTTCGGCAATTGCGGTGAGAACGTGCCACGTACTGGAGCCAAAAAACGGCTCATACAAAGGGACGGCGGACTCGGTCTACCAGAACCTCCCCTACTTGCAAAAAGTCGACACCGAAAATGTACTGATAGTGGCCGGCGACCACATTTATAAAATGGACTACCGCCGGATGCTTGATTTTCACCGGCAGGCAAACGCTGACGTGACGGTTGGTGTCAAGCGGGTGCCCATCGAAGAAGCCCACCGTTTCGGCACGGTCGGCACCGGCGCCAACGGCGAAATACTGGAGTTTGTGGAAAAAACTCCCCGCCCGAGGAGCAACCTGGCATCGATGGGTATCTATGTTTTTAACCCTGACGTACTTATCCGCCGTCTGGCGGAGGACGCCGCCCGGTCCGACTCGCTGCACGACTTCGGCTATGCCATTCTTCCCGGTATGGTGGGCAGGGACAGGATGTTTGCCTATGAGTTCGATGGTTACTGGCAGGATATCGGCACGCCCGGGGCCTATTACGCCGCCAACATGGGACTTATCAGCCCGCAGCCGGCTTTCAGTCTCAACGGGACAGGGTCGGTGCTCACCGGGAACCCGGAACTGCCGCCGCCCGACATCAGTGCGACGGGCAAGGTGGTGAACAGCCTAATTAGCCCCGGCTGCGTCGTCAAAGGACGGGTGGAAAACTCCGTCCTGTCGCCGGGGGTCTGGGTCAGCGAGCGGGCCGAGGTGTGGAACTCGGTGGTAATGCCAGGCGCCTCCGTTGGCTATCACAGTATTGTGGATACCTGCATCGTAGATGAGGACGTCAATATCGGCAAGCTATGTTACATCGGCCTGGGAAAGTGCCTACCGGGTGATGGCGATATTACGGTACTGGGAAAAGGCGTCACCGTACCCGACCATACCGCCATCGGGCACAACTGCACCATCATGCCCGGTGTGGACGCTTCAAGCTTCAGACGCGGCCTGATTACGCCGGGCTCCATCATTTCCCGGTGCGGCATTCCCCCCGGAGCGGTTGAAAACAAAAAGGTGAAGGAAGATGAGCGCCAGAGCGTAACTGTTGCTTGACATCACCAATGGCAGCTCCGAATATGCCATAAAAACGTTACGGGGCCTGGCCGGGGTGGTCTTCGCCGACCGGCTGGAGGGTAATCCCGACGTCATCGCAATGGTTCAAGCACCTACCCGGAAAAGGCTGGCCGAAGCGCTCATGCCGATCATCGGCGGCGTTAACACCATCACCGAAGATTTCCGTCTGCTGGTGACTCAGGACAAGAAAAACCCGGTGGGCATTCTCTCGCTTGAAGACAGGCCGCGCCAGAGACTGGTAAGAAAAACCGGCATCAGCCCTTGATGACGCCGATTGGCCGGGTCCTGGCGACTATCCTTGATATGCCGGTGCTCTGGGCGACACCGACCACTTCGGTCACGTCTTTGTAGGCTTCGGAAGCTTCCTCGGCCAGGCCCGGCAAGCTGCCCGCCCGTACCGTGATGCCGCGCGCCTCCAGACTCTTTAAAACGTCGCTCCCCTTCAGCATACGCTTGGCGGCGGTGCGGCTTTTCACCCGTCCGGCGCCGTGGCAGGTTGAGCCGAAAGTCTCCTTCATAGCAAGCTCGGTGCCCACCAGCACGTAGGAAACGCGCCCCATATCGCCGGGAATAAGTACCGGCTGCCCCACCCTGGCATACCTTTCGGGTACGTCGGGGTGACCGGGTGGAAAGGCGCGGGTAGCGCCTTTTCGGTGCACGCAGAGCATCTCCCGACGGCCTGCCACCTCGTGCTCTTCAATCTTGGCGATATTATGGGCGACATCGTAAATCAGCTCAAGACCCGCATCCGCCTCACACCGGCCCAGCACACGGCAGAAGGCTTCCCTCACCCAGTGCATGATGGCTTGGCGGTTAGCCCAGGCATAGTTGGCCGAGCACCTCATCGCCGCAAGATAAGCCTGTCCCTCGGGAGATTCCACCGGGGCGCAGGCGAGCTGGCGGTCAGGCACTTCGATTTGATAACGCTTCATGGCAGCCATCATCTGCTTGATATAGTCGTCCGCCGTCTGGTAGCCCAGGCCGCGCGAGCCGCAGTGGATGAGCAGCATCACCTGGCCGATTTTATTGATGCCCATCGTCCCGGCTACCTCCGGTTCAATGATGTGGTCAACCAGCGCCACTTCGAGGAAGTGGTTCCCCGAGCCGAGCGTGCCAAGCTGCGGCACGCCGCGCTCCTTTGCCCGGACGCTCACACTGGCGGGGTCGGCACCTGCCATCTCGCCGTATTCTTCGGTGCTCGCCAGGTCTTCCGACCGGCCGTAGCCGTGCTCGACCGCCCAGCGCGAACCTTTAGCCAGCACCTCGTCAATCTCCCCCGGGCGGAGCCGGATTTTACCCTTCGAACCCAGACCCGAGGGCACCGCTTCGTAAAGGGCGTCCACCAGCGGCTTAATCTTCGGCAAAACGTCTTCACCGGTGAGGTTGGTGCGCAGCAGCCTCACCCCGCAGTTGATGTCGAAACCGACGCCGCCGGGGGAAACCACGCCGTCCCGCACCCGCGTAGCGGCTACACCGCCGATGGCAAAGCCGTAGCCCCAGTGGATATCCGGCATCGCCAGCGAATAGCCGACGATACCCGGCAGAAAAGCGACATTGGCGACCTGCTCGGGGGCTTGCTCCCCGGTGATACTTTCGAGCATACTCTGGCTGGCATAAATCAGCCCGTCAACCCGCATGCCTGCCTTGTAGCTCCTGGGGATGCGCCAGCGGTATTCATCCACTTTCTCAAGAGAGCCGTGCCACTTCGTCATAGGCCGCCTCCTCACTAGACGTCGAAGATGACCCGCACCCGGTTCTTTTTCTTATCCACTTCGAGCATATGGTAGGTGGCCGATTTTACGCCAATCTTGATATGGTGTCGGGACGGGTCGTATTTTTCGCCGTAGCAGCTTGCCCTGAGATGATACTCATCAAACCCGGTAATCTCAAACCGTCTGAAGATTAGGGTTTCGACATCGAAAAAATAAAGGAGACGGTTGAGCCACTCGAAGAGCAGGGACTCGGAGTCCTCCTCGCCGAGTTCGACCGTGCGCCTCTCGACCTCTTTGACCGTCCCGATGTCAGCGATGATGGCGAACATACCGTAGGCGGCGTTGGCGAAGGCTTCGGCAAGCGTCTGGCCATAGGCGACCAGGCCGGTATCGGCGGTGTGTTCTATCAGCGCGAAACGTTTCACGGCAGGTATATTATAACATCAGGGGGATGGTATCTCTTAGGCGGGCTTCGCCATCTATGACACACCATGGTCTGGCGGAAGCACTGGTCACGGCAATAATCATCCCATTAAACTTCGGTAAAGCTCACGATACGCCCGGGCAGCGTTTTCCCAGGAGAAGTCGGCGGCCATGGCGTTTTTGATAAGCGCCTGCCGGTTTTCCTTATCGCCAAAGAGCGCCAGCGCCCGGTCAACGGCGGCAATGAGGCTCGGGGCATCATAGCCGGTAAAGACGATGCCGTTGCCGCTGCCATCGGATGGGCTAAAGTCTCTGATGGAATCCTTTAAGCCGCCGACCGCCCTGACGATGGGGATAGTGCCGTATTTGAGGCTATAGAGCTGGGTGAGTCCCCCCGGTTCATAGCGGGAAGGCATCAGGAAAAAGTCCGCCCCGGCGATGACCTTGTGGGCAAGGGTTTCATCGAAACAAACGCCGATTCCCGCTTTGCCGGGGTATTTCGCCAGCGCTTTTGAAAAGAAGTCCTGGTATCTCTTATCCCCCGTCCCCAGAAGCACGAACTGTAACTTGCGTGAAAAAAGACGGTCTATGGCCTCTTCAAGGAGGTCGAAACCCTTCTGCGCCGAGAGGCGGGCGACCATGCCCACCAGCGGCATATCAGGATTTTCACCAAGCTTGAAAACGCGCTGAAGGTCGGTTTTGCAGGTTTGCTTACCCCCCAGACTACCCAGACTGTAATTCTGCGCAATCAGCCGGTCGGTTTCGGGGTTCCAGACGTCGTAATCGGCGCCGTTGAGGATGCCACTGAGGCTGCCCGCCCGTTCCCGGAAAATCCCGTCCAGACCGAAGCCCTGTTCCTCGGTCTTGATTTCTTCGGCGTAGGACGGGCTGACGGTGGTGATTTTGTCGGCCAGCACCAGGCCGCCCTTGAGGAAATTGATTTTCCCGTAGAACTCCAGGTAGCGGGGAATGGTGAGCCGGTCATCAAGATTTAACAGGAGGAGGTCGCGGCTCTCGAAAATCCCCTGATACCCCGGATTATGGACGGTAAGGACGGTCCTCACAGACGAAAGCCCGGAATAAAATTCGGGCTGCGTCTTGAGAAAGACGACGGCGGGTGCCGACTGCCAGTCGTTGGCGTGCAAAATGGCCGGGCGGACAAGTTTTAAGACTTCGAGTATGGCACGCGAGAAGAAGGCAAACCGCTCGGCGTTATCCGGGTAATCGCCGGCGGCGTCGCCGTAAAGATGGTCGCGGTCGAAATAGCGGTCAGCCCGCACCAGATATACCGGAATGCCGCCCATTTTCGCGGTGAGCAGCGTTGCCTCTTCATTACGGGAATACACCGGGACAGTGAAACGGACGCCGCTATCCTCAAGCGTGACCTCGCTCTGTAAAATCCGGCGGTAGGCGGGCATTATCAGCGAAACCTTGAGGCCGAGCTTCGCCAGTGCTTTGGGCAAGGCGCCCAGCACATCGCCGAGACCGCCGGTCTTGGCGAAGGGAGCAATCTCGGGTGATGCAATAGCAACGCGCAAAGCGGCGCGATCTTTCATCATGGCTCAGTTTGATTATATGCCTTTTGAAACCGCGCGGGCAAGGCAGTTGCGGAGGTACTTAGGAAATGCAGGCTATTCCCTGCTATGGGTTCAATAACCCACCGACATCCCGGGTCGGGTCAATTAACCTTTTTTTAGCGCCTGCGGACGGACAATTTCATACCGGCCCAGGTAGCTGTGGCAGCGGTCAATACCAGGGCTGCCTTAAATTTTCCTGCTGCTGCCTGGCAAGCTTTACCCGGCGGGCTAACCGGCGGGCGGCGAAACAGGCGAAGGCGCACCAGGCTGCTACCGGCAGGAAGGTCACGTATGCCAGCCCCATCAGCGGGCCAATCGTCATCACCTCCAGCAGGGGCATCCGGCGATAGCGCGTGAACCGGTTCCCGGGCAGGACGCCGCCTCCCCTGCCAACCGCCTCAAGCCACAGGGTATTGCGGTTCAGGTAAAACCCTTCCGCCACCGGTTCTCCTCCATAATATTTAGCCATCTCTCGCACCTCCTTTCTCTTCATTTCTATCTGGCAACGAGTACTCTCAAATACCGTCCTCTATATTTATGATGCCATTTCTAAGAGCGTATTTGACCAGATCAGCCTGACTGTGAACGGACAGCTTCTTCATCAGGTTCGCCCTCTGCCGCTGGACAGTCTCGGGTGATAAGTCAAGGATTCGGGCGATTTGTTGGCGGCGGCGACCTTCGGCGACCAGCCTGAGCACCTCCTTCTCACGGTCGCTGAGCCGGTCGTAGGCGTTAGTCCCGGCGGCTCCCTTTTCCACACTGAGGTATTCTTCCACCACCTTTTTTGCCACCGAGGGGTAAAGGAAATAGCCTCCCCGGTGTACCGTCATGATTGCCGAGAGCAGTTCCCGGGCAGTTGCCCCTTTGAGAATATAGCCATCGCCGCCGGCTTTTATCCCCCGGATAATGCACTCACGGTCGGCGCTCTCACCCAGAAGCAGCACTCTGGTTTTTTTATTCTCGCTACGGAGACGGCGGGCGAGACTGGCGCCATCAATCACGGGCAGGGTGACATCCGCGAGCATAACGTCCGGTTCCTCCCTGGCAAGCGCCTCGAGCGCTTCCTGACCGTTAGTCGCTTCCCCCACCACCTCGATGTCCTGGCAGGTTTGAAGCAGGGCACAGATGCCTTCCCGCACCAGGCCGTGCTTGTCAGC
Source organism: Dehalococcoidia bacterium (assembly GCA_003599745.1). Classification (GTDB taxonomy): domain Bacteria; phylum Chloroflexota; class Dehalococcoidia; order Dehalococcoidales; family SURF-40; genus SURF-40. The sequence continues at coordinate 9,038 of QZJL01000030.1, forward strand.
GACCAGAACCCGCAACCTTTCCATAACCATAACCTCTACGGGCAATTTTCCGCACTTTCATGCTAACGCAATACCGCGGCGGCGAAAATCGGGCACAAACGTGAATTTGGTCTCGGATGTGGCTACACAGCGATAGGTAATGGATACGAAAAGAGACTAGTATGCTGATACTAGGCAGGCTGATACGGGTCGGCGGGAAATCATAACTTTGAAGGGTTAGAGCTTGATGATGCCCTTCTGGATGGCGTACTTGACGAGCTGGGTACGGTCGTGGGCGCCCAGCTTTTCCATCAGGTTGGTGCGATGTGTCTGCACCGTTCTCACGCTGATGCCCAGCCGCCGGGCAATCTCCCGGTTTTGCAGGTCCTCGGCGATGTAACGCAAGATTTCCCGCTCGCGGGGAGTCAGGCCGTCGTAGCTGGTCTTCTCCTCGCCGCTCTTGACGCGCTGCAGGTAGTCACCGACCAGCATCCGGGCGATTGAGGGATAAAGATAAACGTCGCCCTGGTGGACGGTCCTTATCGCCGATATCAGCTCCCGGCTCGTGGTCGTCTTCACCACGTAGCCGGACACTCCGACCTCCAGCATTTCGGAGAGGTACTGGTCGGTTTCGTGCATTGTCAGGATGAGCACCTTAACCTGGGGGTAGGACTGTTTTATCTGCCGGGTAGCCTCCAGGCCATTAAGCCCCGGCATGGTAATGTCCATCAGCACGACATCGGGCAGCAGCTGCCCCACCCTGGACACCGTCTGCGCCCCGTCATCGGCTTCACCGACCACTTCGATATCGGCCACCCTTTCCAGAAGCAGCCGGATGCCCTCGCGAAATACCTGGTGGTCGTCCGCCAGAAAAACCTTGATATTAGCCACCGGTACTAACTCCTCCCGTAAGGAACCTCGATGCTCAAGCTGGTCCCCCTGCCCGGCTCCGAGCGGATGTCAAGAGTGCCGCCGAGCAGGGTCGCTCTCTCTATCATACCGTGCAGGCCGAGGCTTTTCTGCCCGGCGATGCCGCTCAATGCAGAGTCCACGTCGAAACCCTGGCCGTCATCTTCGACCTGCACGCCAATCCTGGAATCCGTTAAATTCAGCTTCACGCTGACCCGCTTTGCCCGGGCGTGTTTGACCACGTTGGTCAAAGCTTCCTGTATGATACGGAAAACCATAGTCTCGGTATTTGGCGACAGCTTGACTTTTGGGCCAGTAATATCAACGCTGGCCTCAAGCCCGCGCTTACCCAGATAGTCCTTGACATACCATTCTATCGCCCTGGACAGTCCCAGGTGGTCAAGGACGCTGGGACGCAATTCCAGCGCCAGGTTCCTGATTCCGCTGAGCGTCTGCACCGCCCGCTCTTTGAGGTCATTGAGTCTTCGCTTTTCCGCAAGGTATTTCGCGGGAAGATTATCCGCGATATCCTCCAGATGCAGCACCAGCGCCGCCAGAGACTGGCTGGCTTCATCGTGCAGCTCCCGGGCGATTCGCTTCCGCTCCTCTTCCTGGGCAGAAATGAGTTTTTCCAGAAGCTGTTCCCTGAGGAAGTTCATCTCTCTCAGGTTCTGAGCGGCGGCGGCGTTCGCCATGCCGATGCCGATGGCGTCACTCATTGACTGGAGCAACCGGGCTAGTTCCGGCTGGAACCTGTCCGGCTGGTAACTGGCAAGTGCCAGCGTTCCCAGCACCCGGTTTTCCGACTTCAGCGGCAAAATCATACCAGCCCGAAACTCTCCTTTATCACCTTCAATGCCGGCGGCCTTAAAAACGTCTGGCTCGCGGTTGATAGCGACAGACTGCCCTGACTCGACGACCTGCCCCCAGATTCCCTCCTGCCCCATCTTTGTTACCGCCGGAACAGACCCTGACGCCAGTCCCCGGTAAACCTTTATGTCAAGACGTCCCGATTTTTTGTCTAGCTGGTGGATTACGCCGGCGTCTATACCCGTCAGCGACAGGATTTTGACGAGGACGGCCTCGAGTATCCCCCGCAAATCAAGGGACTGGCTTACCGTGGTGATGACGGCGTTAAGAGCAGCAAGTTGCGCGGTGCGCTGCCCGATTTTCCGTTCCAGGTCGGTATTCCAGTCGGCCAGTTCCTGGCGAGAAGCCTCAAGTTCCCGGCTGCGCTGCTCCACGCTATCAGCCATCCGGTTAAAGGTGCGGGCCAGCATACCGATTTCGTCAGCACCGCGTCCCCGCGTCCTAGCAGTATAATCACCCTGTGAGAGCCTAATGGCGGAATCAGCCAGGTTCAACAGGGGCTTCAGGACTATCCTCCGCAGGGCAAAGGTAAGACCGATGCCCATGACAAGCAGGGCCAGCCAGCCAGAAAGGACAAAGAAGACGGTCTGCTGTCTTGTCTGCTCATCCAGCGACGCCGTATCTAGACTCACCTGTATCGCTCCCAAAACGGCGGAGGCCGGGCTGTGGCAGCCCTGGCACTCCGTCTGATTAAGCACCGGGCTGACAACGCTAAACTCGCCGCTGCCGTTTTGTTTTCCGGTCCAGGTCGAGACTTCGCCGGAAGCCAGCGTGCCGAGGATTTCCTGCCGGTCGGACGCTTCGCCAATTCGGGACACGTTGCTCGATGCCGTAATTTTGCCATCGCGTGACAGTAAAATCACCCCGTTCACCATTTCTGCCCGGCCAATGCGCATGATGGCATCCTGCACCGGCTGGCGTTCGCCGGTAAGCATTGCGTGCTCCAGAGAACCCTGCACCGCTCCCACCAGCGCCGCGGCCAGGTGCTCGAACTGCCGCACGCTGCTCTTTCTCTGGAAGTAGAGCATCAGGTCACCCGACACGAGACCGATGATGATTAGGACGGTCACCGTGAGAAAAATAACTTTGGCCTGAAGCTTCAAAAGTATTCTCCTTGACCGGAAAGGGGTAGTATCACCAAAGGAGAGCTAACCACAAGTTGCTACCCGACGTCAAGGATTTGGCTCTGCTCATATCACTCAATCTCTGCCATAGTGGGCAGTACCGGACAGCCGGCAGAACCATGATGTTTGAGGTTGTTTTTTGCTATATAATTAGTAATTTAGAAGTCACAGCCGCTATGCTTCGGCATCTCTAAAAGTAATGCCCTTCATCGAGACGGCGCTGACCGTCCATTTAGCAATGTTGCCTTATACAAGATGAATTGTTGGTTGGCCTAAATCAAGGATTTCGCCCGGATGCTTCTGTTTCATATTCTGTTATAAGCGTCTCGAAGAGCTCGTGAACGGAGATTATTTTATCTATCCTGGAGGCATTGGCTCCGGCGAAAGCAAAGCCTTGCTCGAGATGCCCGTTTTTGGCATTGGTCAGAGCTCGAGCAATGCAGTATGGCGAACTTTTCAAATCACAGGTTTTCAAACACTGCCACGGGCATTTGAATGGGATCCTGGTACCAGATTCTATCTGCTCCAGGAATCCGTTCCGTATGGCCCTACCGGGTAATCCAACCGGGCTGTCAATAATCACAAGGTCTTCCTGGGTGCATTTTATATATGCCTTCTTAAACTCTTCGGAGGCATCGCATTCATTGGTCGCCACAAACCTCGTTGCCATCTGGACGCCCTGAGCACCCAGTTGTAAGTATTTATGAATATCGGCACCCGTGTACACACCACCAGCGGCGATAACCGGGATTTGCTTACCGGAATATTGCTCAAAAGGTTTGATTTCCGAAATTACTCCCGGCAGTATTTTTTCCAAGGCATACTCGGGGTCGGCAATCTGCTCTTTTTTAAATCCAAGATGTCCGCCGGCCAATGGGCCTTCGACCACCACGGCATCGGGTACATGGTTATAATGTTTTTGCCAGGATTGAAATATAATTTTAGCCGCCCTTGAAGAAGACACTATCGGCACAATCTTCGTTTTAACCTTTGCCCATTCATCCGGCGGCCATATTCCAGGGACTTTTAGCGGCAAGCCAGCGCCAAGAAATAGCAAGTCGGCACCAGCGGCTACTGCGGTTTTTAATAGGTCAACGAAATCCGAAATGGCAACAAGTATGTTCACCCCGATGACGCCTTCGGTCATCTCCTTTGCCCGTTTTATCTCTCGTTGCAGAACTCTCCGGTTGGCTTCCGCGAAATTCTTTTCAAAATCAGCTTCAAGCATGCCGATTCCCGCAGAAGAAATAACACCGATACCCCCCTCGTTAGCAACGGCTGCAGCCAGGCCGGATAAGGAAACGCCAACCCCCATCCCTCCCTGAATAATTGGAATAGCTGCTCTTAAACCACCTATACACAGTTCTGGCATCATATTAAAACTCATGCATTACCCCAGCCAAATAGAGAAAGTTGGGAAAGTTCCCGAACTGATGACTTGTCCCTCCGTATCTCGTCTTGAGTAATGTCGCTTCTCATTTCGATTTTCGACAGGGTCGTTCTTATGCCCCCCTGCATAATAATATTAGATACACAGGCGGTTAATCGTCAATCTTTTACCTTGCCACAATAATGGAAAACCCTTGAGGCGACAGGACGTTCCGGAGGAGATGAAGGGATTGACATTCGCGCTTTATTGGTTGAGGGGACGCTCGCCGAAAAGAAGTCTTTTATCCGGAGTTTGTAAAGGATGCCCGCGTAACTGGAAACCAAGCCGTAATTAATTATACGACGCCGGTAATTCCGGATAATCTGTCGATAGAAGAAAACGGAGCTCTACCTACTGTACGGTATGGTGGGCGGTACTTGACGATAGACAGAACCAGGACGTTCGATTTGATTTTCAGCTTAAGGTGACTCATCCTTTTTTGTAATATTTCTAGGAATAGCACATTATCACCATCCCCGGAGGAACGACTGTCCCGATATGTTGGTGGTAGTTGGGATGATGATGCCTCTCTATTTAAAATAATCTCGGGTATTAGCTACGGAATGTATAATAGCCGATGCCCCGGCACCGATAACGAATTCGCTTAGACCAACCTCGCTAGAAGAATTGCCCCAGTCGTAAGTATAGCCCAGCCTCGTCCAGGGATAGCCGTTTTCGCCGTAAGATTCGGTTTGCAGATTTTTGAACCACTGCCTGTATTCTGCGCCAGCATCCCAGCGAAAATCCAGTTCGGCTTCATGGTCGGTAATCTCTGGGTCGGGACTGGGACGGAACAGATCGTCCGGGCTTACCCACATTTCCACGAACCACTGTTTGCCGTTATGTGGGGGCAGCCCTAAAAGCTGCTCCATCCTCAGCACGAGAGCACCATCGGAAAGGTGATTTTTCTCAATGAAATCCTTCACCTCGGGAACCACTGTCACCCAAACAGCGCGTGTGATGTTGACGGACTCCCCTACTTCACTATTATAACCGTCCCATGACGTCCAGGTAACTACCAGAACGCGGCTTTGTCCCGGCTTGCCATCCCAGATCAGGTCTTTGTAGTAGCCGGTGATAGCGACGAGGTTGGTTGATATTTCGTCGGGTTCGGCTAACCGAGCATCCTCAATGGCGTGGCGGTAAGCCGCCTGCAGGCTCGCCTCCGACGTAACCGCCGGCTGTCCCGAGCAGGATGTTACGAGAGTAGCGGTTATGCAGAGGGCAAGAATCAGAAAATAATTTAGGACTCTCGCCTTCACTTGAAATATCTCCTATTTTTCAGCTTGCTCCAGTTCTTCCTGCTTGTTTGGAGTAAGGTCTATTTTATAGAAATCGCTTTGGCTGTCCGGGAGCACCATGAAGAAATCGGGAGTCCTATCGATAGAGACGACCGCTTGCTGTACCTTGAAATCAAGTATATGCCCGCCGGCATCCCTGCTGTCGGTCAGAAAGTGCAGGTGATATCCCGGCATGTTGACGCCGACAGCAAATGGAGGGCAACGGAAACCTGCTACCGTACCGGCAATATTACCGAACTCAAAAACGGGTTGGTTTTTGGTCACCTCCACCAGCGGCGGATACGGTTTTTCCTGGGCGGGTACGCTGCGGGTTTTCATATAGCTGAAGGTGCCGTCAATCCTGATGGCATAGAAGGTATTTTCGGTCGGCAGGGTTGCGTCCATGAATTTTTGTAACCCCGCAAAGTCAATACCTTCCGATAGCTCATATTCTCCGTCAGTATCAAAAAAGGTTACCGAGGCGAAGGGCGTTTCCATGTCCCCGGATACCGGGTAGGCCTTGCCGTTGGCTTTGATCTGATAAAAGCCCCCGTCGAAAGCTACCATTTCACCATCCAGGGCTTTGAATGTCCCGATACCGAAGTCCCCGTACCCTTTTAGTGTCTCATAACTCATGATGCCATCGTAAACACCACTAAGGACGGCGTCTATGGTGGAGATCTGCGCCAGTGTCTCTCTCCCGGCAACCGGATTACCGGCATAGTCAGGGGAAGTCTTATCGGTCGAACAGCCCGATGAAATGACGAATGCCAGACACAACAAAGTAACAGCGGCGACTATGCCGAATTTACGTCTCGCAAACATATTGCGCTCCCAATTATTAAATTTATTAGTCCCTTTAGTTCTTCTGGAGTAACCCATCCGCTTCATTCACCAGACTGCCGAAGTAAGTGAGAAGGTTGTCCACCGTAGTCGACTGCGTCATGTTCACGCCGGCGTTTTTCAAAAGCTCGACCGGGTAGTCCGAGCGACCGGCCGCCAGAAAGGTGAGATAGCGTTCCTGGGTGCCTTCTTTACCGGCGAGGATGTCATCGGCAATCTGTCGGGCTGCCGCCATCGAAGTGGCATATTTGTAGACATAGAAGCAGCTGTAGAAATGGGGGATACGGCTCCAGCCAGCCCCACTAATTTCATCGGCGGTAAAGTCCGGGCCGTAGTATTTTTGCACCAGTTCCAGCCACAGGTTATTCAGAGCCTCGGCCGATAGCGGCTCGCCGGATTCCGCCCTGGCATGGACCTCTTGTTCGAATTCACTGTACATAACCTGAGTATAGAATCCACCTCTGACGTAATCGAGCTCCTGGAGGAGCAGGTATAACCTCTCTTCATCGGAAGAGGCATTGTTTATAAGGTAGTCCATGACCAGGAACTCATTGGTCATCGAAGCAACTTCAGCCGTAAATATAGTGTAGCCGGCATTCCAGTAGTCCTGTGTTTCGTTGGAATAGAAATAATTTAAGGCGTGCCCCATTTCATGGGCCAGTGCCAGCGCCCCGTCCAGAGAGTTATCATAGTTCAGGAGAATATACGGGTGCGAGGTATATGTCCCCCACTGATAGCCGCCGGTGTACTTATGATCATCCGGATAGACATCTACCCAGCGGTTCTGAATACCCTTATTAAATTCCGCGACGTACTCGTCTCCCAGCGGCTGGAGGGCGGCCGCAATAATCTGGGTGGCTTGGTCATAAGGTAGTTCCAAGCTGTAGTCTTTAACAAGGGGCAGGCCCATGTCGTAGCTGTGAAGCTCATCCAGCCCGAGAGTGTTTTTTATGAGTTCGATGTATCGGTGGAAGTAATCGAGATTGTTATCCGTCGATGACACCAGGCTATCATAAACGCTTCGCGGGAGATGCTCGCCGGCAAGGGCTTCTTCCAAAACCGAGCTGTAATTTCTGGACTCGGAGAAGAAGATGTCGGTTTTTATGGAGGCAATATATGTGGCCGATAGTGTGTTATTTAATTTGGTGTAGGCCTCCCACATAGCGTCATAAGCCTTCTTGCGATACTCACGGTCAGGGTCTTTTATGATATTGTCATAAGCTGCCCAATCGAGCTGAATTTCCTGGCCATGCTTGTCCGTAATCGTGGGGTATGTGAAATCGGCGTACATGACCTTGTTAAAGATATTTCTCGGTGACTCCGCGATTTCTGATGCCGCCGCCAAAATATGCTCTTCTTTATCGGAAAGGACGTGTTCTTTGCGGTCCACTAATGTCCGCAGGTAATATCGATAAGTCGCCAGCATGGGGTCAGCCAGGAAAGACGCTAACACGGAATCATCCAGAGACAGTATTTCCGGCTCGATAAAGGCAACGACGCCGTTATATTCAGCTAAAACGCCGGAGGCTATATCCACCAGTTCGGTTGCGTCCGTGTTCGTCTGGTCCAAGTCGGCCAGGAGGTACGAGTATACATTGATATTATCACGTACCAGACAGGTTTCGGTATCCAGTTTGAATAAAGCTAAGAGATCATTGGCATTGTTCAGTTTTCCCTGGTATGCCGCCATGGCCGGAATATACTTCTCTTTAAGCAGGGCTACATCACTCTCGAAGGTTTCCCTGTTTTCGTAGAAAGATGTCAGGTCCCACCTGTATTGTTCTGGGGACTCGCTTCTCTTAGGTATTTGGACTGAGGTTACCGATGGTTGGGGCTGAGTGCAGCCGGCAACCATGGTGGAAATAGTCACCATGACCAGCAATATGACTGATATTATTTTCCACTTAGCGTTTTTATGCATAATAAACCTCTTTCACACGAATTGACCGTACAGTTGGATTATTGGGATACACATGTTGATGGTGGCAGGAATCCTTTCAGCCAACTATAATTTTACTTTCTGATTATGACGTACGTCACCAGGCTTTAACAAATTATCTTTCTTATCTAATTAACTTCTACTCTGGTCTTTCCTCGTGAACAATCTCCACCGATATGCCAAATCTTTCTCTTAAAACTATCAGACCATAAGCTATAAGGTTTAGTACCCTAATATCTGTTTTGCCGAGCGCCCGATGCCATAGATAAACTGCATTTCTCCATAAATGTCGTCGAAATCGAGTACCGAGGAGGAGAGGACTATCGCAACATTATTTTCTTTATCATAACCTGTCACTGTCAAATAGCCTGTATGCGCTCCGTTATGACCATAGCCCAATCCCTCAAGGTATGAAGTTCCGAGTCCGTATAATCCGTGTGCTTCTCCGGTAGGTTTAACGTCTGTCATCATTTCTACGTGCTCTTTATTGAGACCGGCTTTGCCGCTGTAAAGTAATCTTACCCATCGTGCTTAATCATTGGGAGTCGTGATCATGTTGCCCTCGGCAACGTGCGCCGACATGTTATCTTGAGTGGTTTCACGGAGTGTTCCATTTATTATTGAAAAACCCTGAGCATAGGTCACCGGGATTCCCCGGTCGTTTCCATCCGATGGGAAAGTTGTATCATTCAAACCATTGGGTTCTAAGAGGTTCTCCTTTAAGAACGAAGCATAGTTCATCCCGGATATCCTCTCGATTATCTTGCCTAGCATAGAGTATCCGGTATTGCTGTAGTGATACCCGCCTCCGGGTTTGAAGTAAGAGAGATGGTGTTCAGATACGATTCCTACGAGTTCTTCGGTGGTAAAAGTGTGTTCAATCTGTCCTAAATCTTCTTTAATGTAGTCGACGTAATTTTTCCCGGCGTAGTCGGCTGAAACCGTGTCGGGGACAGGACTGTTGGATACATCGAAAACACCTGCCCGGTGCCCGAGCAATTGACTTATTGTGATCTCTTCTTTATATGGAATGCCGTATTCTGGAGTATCCGGTATATACGGCGATAAAGTACCCGGGATATTGGATATTATCCTGTCATCTATATTTAGTTTGCCCCGTTGATCCAGCAGAAGAATAGCGGCCGCGGTGAAGGTTTTGGTAGTGCTGGCTGCCCTGAAATGAATATTTTCCGTTGCTTCATTGTCCAAACCAGCAGAGACGAAGTAATCTCCTCTAGGTGATAGGATACGTATTGCCAAACCGCCAGCGATATCGGTTCTACCTTGGCTGTACTCCGTCCATCTGGTATCGAGGAGTGATGTTAGTTCAGCATTAGTTCGGTCAATATTTTGAGGTCCCCTGCATCCTGATATCAGAGGAATCACCAAGGAGACTAATGCGATTATAATTGTGGATATTATTTTCAAGAAATTCCTACCGTTGTACACTGACTGTAGAGAAAAGAGGTTATTCTTCTTGATGGAAAATAAATCACCTTTTTACTTCATCGTTATGGTTAGTATAAGAGTTATCCTCACTTATCGCAACAAGAGCTTGTAACCAGAAGGTGTAATACCTTGCTTGCTAAAAAGTTGAGGCCACACTTGCCCACTTCGATGTAAGCTTTGCAGAGATAATCCGAGGACTCGAGTATAAAGCTCATCCTTGGCAACTATTAGTTAAGGAGTTCTACCTACTGTACGGTATGGTGGGCCATTGTGGACTCGAACCACAGACCCCAGTCTTATCAGGACTGTGCTCTAACCAGCTGAGCTAATGGCCCCTAAGCGTACCTAATTGTACGATGAGATAAGGGAAAAATCAAGCGTCCCGGCTACCCGCTGGCTAGCCTTTTCTGCACCGCCTCGCCGGTAAGCTCGCGCAGCGCATCCCTGCTAATCCAGCGGGCGGCTTTCGAGTCAATACCTTGAATTTCCCTGGCTACCTCGATGGCGCGCCGGTTCAGCGATTTGTTGCGCTTGCCGATGTTGCGCAGCGCCCAGTTGACGGCTTTCTTCACGTAGTTGCGCTCATCGGTAGCGGCATTTTTAATCAGCCCGAAAAACGGCTCGAAATCTTGGTCATGGAGTTTCTTATCGTGCCAGGCAATCTCGGCGATGAGCGAAAAGGCCGCTCTTTTAACGAACTCCTTTTCGCTGGCGGACCACTGGTGTATCTTTTTGATAACGTAGGGCGTTCTGGAGATAAGTTCCGAGACCTGGTCGCCAACGTCCCAGGAATCGAAGTCACCTACCCAGCGCTCAAGCTGCGCTTCGGTCACTTTTTCCGGCTCTTCGATGAAACTTGCCAGGATGCGCGCCTCGTGGATGCCGGAATCCCATAGCTTTAGAGCCAGCTCGTGGTCTTTTCCTATTTCTCTGGCTATCTTCCGAAGCGCGTAAATAGATATTCCCAGCGTGTTGGTGGTGCTGATACCGTAGCGCGCCATACCGGCGACATTATCAGGATTGGCCTCGGCTTTGAGGCTGGCGATGATTTCGTCGTATCGTGTCAGCAATAAAAAAACACCTTAACCTCTGGATAGCGGAAGGAAAGTCAGCACCGGTTTATTAGGCCGGTGAACGACCTAGGAGATGATAGGTAGTAACACCTGGTATCTCCCTAGAAAGGAGGTGATCCAGCCGCAGCTTCCGCTACGGCTACCTTGTTACGACTTCGTCCCAATTATCAACCCCACCCTAGACGACTGCCTCCCCGAAGGGTTAGCCTGTCGGCTTCAAGTGTTGCCGACTCTCATGACGTGACGGGCGGTGTGTACAAGGCCCGAGAACGTATTCACCGCAGTATGCTGACCTGCGGTTACTAGCAACTCCGACTTCGTGCAGGCGGGTTTCAGCCTGCAATCCGAACTGAGGATGGTTTTGAGGATTGGCTCCAGATCGCTCTCTTGCCACCCACTGTACCACCCATTGTAGCGTGTGTGTCGCCCAGGGCATAAAGGCCATGCTGACTTGACGTCATCCCCACCTTCCTCCCCGTTTTGCGGGGCAGTCTCGCCAGAGAAATTAACTGGCAACGAGGGTTGCGCTCGTTGGGGGACTTAACCCAACACCTCACGGCACGAGCTGACGACAGCCATGCAGCACCTGTGAAGGCTCCTGATTTGACAGGTCGTTCCCCTTTCGGTTCACTACTTCCAACATGTCAAGCCCTGGTAAGGTTCTTCGTGTTGCATCGAATTAAACCACACGCTCCGCTGCTTGTGCGGGCCCCCGTCAATTCCTTTGAGTTTTAGCCTTGCGGCCGTACTCCCCAGGCGGGACACTTAACGCGTTAGCTACGGCACGGAGAGGGTCGATGCTCCCCATACCTAGTGTCCATCGTTTACTGCGTGGACTACCAGGGTATCTAATCCTGTTCGCTCCCCACGCTTTCGCGCCTCAGTGTCAGGTGCAGCCCAGAAAGCCGCCTTCGCCACTGGTGTTCCTCCCGATATCTACGCATTTCACCACTACACCGGGAATTCCGCTTTCCTCTACTGCCCTCAAGTCCAACAGTATCGAATGCGCCCTCCCAGTTGAGCCGGGAGATTTTACATTCGACTTACTAGACCACCTACGCGCTCTTTACGCCCAGTAAATCCGGATAACGCTAGCCACCTACGTATTACCGCGGCTGCTGGCACGTAGTTAGCCGTGACTTATTCCTCAGGTACCGTCATTATTCTTCCCTGAGAAAAGGGGTTTACAACCCGAGAGCCGTCTTCCCCCACGCGGCGTCGCTGCGTCAGGCTTTCGCCCATTGCGCAAAATTCCTTGCTGCTGCCTCCCGTAGGAGTCTGGGCCGTGTCTCAGTCCCAGTGTGGCTGGTCGTCCTCTCAAACCAGCTACCGATAGTCGCCTTGGTAGGCCGTTACCCCACCAACTAGCTAATCGGACGCAAGCCCCTCCTCAAAGCGCCTTGCGGCTTTAATCATGCCCCTTGTGAGACATGACCACATGCGGTATTAGCCCCAGTTTCCCGGAGTTATCCCCCACTTGAGGGCAGGTTACTTACGCGTTACTCACCCGTTCGCCACTATTCTTCCCCGAAAGAAAGAACCGTTCGACTTGCATGCATAAGGCACGCCGCCAGCGTTTATCCTGAGCCGGGATCAAACTCTCAAAACAAACGTTGTTTTGTGTAAAGAACCTTTCCTTCCGCTATCCAATTGTTAAGGTGCAATGCCATTACTGGCAAAGTAAGATAGTAACACACTAGGCTGGGGGGTGTCAAGGGCGGGAATTGATTCCGGCTTGAGATTCGTTTTCGTTTTGTGAAATCACAAAATTTTTCTTATACTCCTCAAGCTCGAAGACAGCCGGAACAAATATTTTGAGTTGTTAAAGTGCGCTCGATTCGTTTGTTAACAGGCGTTTGTTTTACCCCGGGCTTGGCGCCGGGCAGCTTGCTTCGATTTGAAAAATTCATTTGTTTTTATCCCCATCGCCGGGTGGAAGATAAGACTCAATCACCCGCCAGATGAACATCTTCAGATAGCGGCTGTCCGTTTTGTTCAATCGGTGTTCGGCTGTGTACCAGTCCGTTAACCGCTTTACGACTTCCCGGAGCGCACGGTAATCAGGCGGGTCATCCTGGAGAATAGAAACGAGCTTGACGCGCAAGGTGGCTATCTCGGGGTCGAGTCGCTCGGTATTGACGATTTCTGCAAGTTCGCTTAGCTGGTCAGGGGTCAGACGACGCGAATAGAAACCGCGCTTGCGGGCGTTCTGATTGCCAGGCTGGCCGCCGCGCTTACGCTTTATTTTAGACTGGACATGCGGAGACCGGTTAATATTCTGCGGATGAGCCACAGCCCAGAATAGCACAAATGTTCATAACCGGCAAGGGGAATTTGGCGTGGTTTCGAGGAGGTGGAGCAAAAGGTAGGAGTTGTTTTCAGAAGTAGCTTCGCCCTCTATGATACCTGTTTTCGAGGATTGAAAACGAGGCGACATCGGTATAGAATATTGGCAATAAATAGAGAAAGCATGTAAGCTAATGGAACAAACCACCGAGTTACTAACAATTAAGCAAGCCAGTGAATGGGCAAGCCAATATCTACGTAGAAACGTAACCACTTCCAATATCTCCTATCTCATCCAATACGGCAGGATTAAAAGGGTAGGAGACAATGGCACCACGATGGTATCCAAACAGGACTTAGTCAATTATTACCGTTCTTACATCGGCAGAACGGAAATTGAGTGGACGAAACGGCTCGGCGATGATTTGAACTGGACGCTATCTTTCGACTATCTGAAAGAATCAGAGAGAACCAAACACGTTCATAGATTACATCCCTATAAAGGGAAGTTCATACCGCAGCTAGTAGAATATTTTCTGGACAGCCACATAAATCACTTCAAAAAAGATGTGTACTTCAACAAAGGCGACATCGTGCTTGACCCCTTTTGTGGCAGCGGAACCACTTTAGTTCAGGCCAACGAACTTAGTATGCACGCGATAGGGATTGACGTTTCAAGTTTTAACGCTTTGATAAGCAACGTTAAAACGACCAAATATAAATTGGTCGAACTATTTAACGAAGTACGCAAAATTACTTCCGCCCTCAGAGAATTCGTCTCCTTGTCTAACACCAGGGAATTCGATTCTAAGTTGTTGAATGCTCTGACAGCTTTTAACAATACGTATTTCCCTTCCCCTGAATACAAGATTAGGATTAGGTCAGGGCAGATTAATGAAAGCGAATATGGGCCGGCTAAAGCAAGGGAATTCGAGCAGATATATAAAGCACTGGTTCTGATGTACAACATTGAAATCAGACAAACCAACGGCACTGGTAACTTTCTGGCTAAGTGGTACGTAAAGTCCATAAGGCAAGAGATAGATCTGGTGCGCTCCCTCATCGAGCAAATTCAAGATAATGATACTCGAAACATATTGACCGTCATTATTAGCCGCACTATTCGTTCTTGCCGTGCCACAACGCATTTCGATTTAGCTACCCTAAAAGAACCGATGTTATCTACCTATTATTGCCACAAACACGGTAAAATCTGTAAACCCCTCTTTTCTATCCTAAATTGGTGGATACGTTACAGCGAGGACACCATTGCTAGGCTATCACAGTTTGACAAACTGAGAACTGATACTAATCAGATATGCCTTATCGGAGATTCAAGAACTGTAGACATTTTTGACGAACTAGAAAAGTACAAACCTTCCCTTGCGCAACTTGCTAAAAAGCAAAAGATAAAGGGAATATTTTCCAGTCCTCCTTACGTAGGCTTGATTGACTATCACGACCAGCACGCCTATGCTTATGACCTTTTCAATTTCAAGAGAAACGATAACTTGGAAATTGGGAAAATGGCACTAGGCCAGGGTGAAAAAGCTCGTAGCTTATACGTTGAATCTATATCAGCTTCGTTGATTAACTGTAAAAGATTTTTGACCGAAGATTACGATGTATTTCTGGTAGCAAACGACAAATTTAATCTCTACCCTGCTATCGCCCAAAATGCAGGTATGAGAGTTGTCAATCAATATAAAAGACCGGTATTGGACAGGACAGAACGAGACAAGGGTGCTTACTCAGAAATAATATTCCATCTTAAGAAGGTATAGCGTTATGGGCTTAAATGAACAACAATGCGCCGAGATTGACGCAGTACTCAAGACATCTCTAAGACGCAAATTTCAAGAATATAACCCTGAACCCGCTTCTATGCCTTTCCATACTCGATTATTAGGAAAAGACCGTTTAGCCTTATATTCATTTATACATTCTTTAAGCACAAATTTTGGCACTACCATTTTTGAACCTGTTGCAGTTACCATCGCTAAACAAAATTACAAAAATGTAAGGTCCCACATAGCGGCTGGTGAATATATTTACGAAGCTGCTTTAGGCGAAATTCAAAAGATTATTGACGGGTTAACGACTGCCACGGATATGCCCAACAAGATTGAAGAGATTGCAGCAATTCGAGCAGTGTGTCAGGCCGGAACAAAAAGAAAAGTGAAGCCTACTATGGTTGATTTATACATCGAAGATTACAACGGAAGTCAATACCTTTTCGATTTGAAAACGGCAAAACCCAATGCCGGAGGATTTAGGGAGTTTAAGAGAACCCTTTTGGAATGGGCGGCAACCGTTTTAGCATCAAATCCGAAGGCAAAAGTGAATACTCTTATCGCAATCCCCTATAATCCATATGAGCCGCAGCCATATAACAGATGGACAATGCGAGGCATGCTGGATTTAAAAAACGAAATCAAGGTGGGGGACGAGTTTTGGGATTTTCTTGGGGGTGTTGGAACCTACCAAGATTTGCTAGACTGTTTCGAACGAGTAGGTATTGAGTTAAGAGACGAAATTGACCGGTACTTCGCGAAATTCACCAAATAAGAACTTCTCTCAAATATGCCCCAAGAGGGCGTAGATTACCCCATCCCAGATTGCCAGTCGCTTCGTTCATCGTAATGAACAGCTATGCCCCCTCCCCCAACTTGTCATTTCACTCCCCGCTTACTATAATAAGTCCTGATTTGCTTTAAGGAGATACAACGATGCCTCAGTATGCCTATTTCAAGGGTGAATTCATCCCTCTGGCCGATGCCAAGCTGGGCGTGATGACCCACGCCCTGCACTACGGGACGGCCTGCTTCGAGGGCATCCGGGGCAACTGGAACGCCGCCAAAAAGCAGATGTTCATCTTCCGCCCCTCAGAGCACTACCAGCGTCTGCTAAACTCCTGCAAGGTACTCAAAATCGAGCTGCCCTACACCGTGGAAAAGCTGGTCGAAATCACGGTGGAGCTGGCCCGCCGCTGTGAATTCAAGGAAGATATCTATATCAGGCCGCTGGCCTACAAGAGCGCCGAGGCGCTGGGGGTGCGCCTGCACGGATTAGAGGCTGATTTTCTGGCCTTTGTCATCCCCTGGGGGCCATACCTGGATGTGGACAAAGCACGCTGCGCTATCGCCTCCTGGCGGCGCCCCGATGACAACACCATACCGCCGCAGGCCAAGCTCACCGGCCTCTACATCAACAACGCCCTCGCCAAGACCGAGGCCATAGAGCACGGCTACGACGAGGCCATCATGCTCACCGCCCAGGGCTACGTTTCCGAGGGCAGCGGCGAGAATATTTTTATCATCACCAACGGCAAGCTGGTGACGCCCTCGGTGGCATCCAGCATCCTGGTGGGCATCACCCGCGACACGGTGATAAAGCTGGCGAAGGAAGAGCTTGGCCTCGAAACCGAGGAAAAGCACATCTCGCGCAACGAGCTTTACACCGCCCGAGAGTGCTTCCTCACCGGCACCGCCGCCCATATCACGCCGGTGGCCGAGATAGACGGCCGCAAAATTGCCGACGGCGAGATTGGCGAAGTCACCGCCAGGCTCCAGAAGCTTTACTTCGAGATTATCAAGGGTAACGTGGTCAAGCACCGCGACTGGTGCGTGCCGGTCTATCCCGAAGCCGGGTAAAAAAGCCATGCCAGCCAGTGAATTACTGCGGGGCATCATCGCCGTAATCGCTGGCTATCTGCTCGGCTCATTGCCTACCGCCTACCTCATCACCCGCCTTGTCACCGGGAAGGACATCCGCAAGCTCGGCGGCGGCAACGTCGGCGGCCTTAACACTTTCCGCGAGGTCGGGATATTCCCGGCACTGGCGGTGACCGCGATTGACATCGCTAAGGGCGCGGCGACGGTGGCACTGGCCTACTACACACTCGCTTTACCCCAGAGCTGGGTGCTGGCGGCGGCGCTCACCACGGTCATCGGCCACAACTGGATGGTCTGGCTGAAATTCAGCGGCGGCAAGGGGGCGGGCACCGCCGTCGGCGCGCTGGCGGTATTGCTGCCGGCCTATGGCTACTGGCCGGGACTGGCAATCTTTATCGCGGTGGTGATTATGCCGCTGGCTATCACCCGCAATATCTCCATCGCCATCGCTTTGGGTCTGGTGTCGCTGCCGTTTATCGCCTGGCTGGGGATGGGTTCGGGCAAATTGGTGCTCTGGGGGCTGGCGCTTGACCTGGTTATGGCGCTGAAATACTATCCCACCGCCCGCCGCGCCTGGAACAGGACCGGCAGTGTCCGGGGTTTTGTGTTTGACCGCTGGCAGCGCAGCCAGAATAAGAAATAACCCCCGTTTATATTCCCGTAAAGGAGAGGGGAAGCCAGGTGGTCTGACCTCCCCTCTATTATTAAACCGCACGAGTGAAAACGCTACTGCGTGATGCGAATAATCAACTGCTGGGTATCAGTATTCACCGTGGTGGCGTTATCACTTACCTGTGCGGTGAAGTTGTAAGTACCCTTCTGGGTGGGCGTCCCGGAAATGACCCCGGTGTCAGCCGCTAGCTCAAGACCATCTGGCAGAGAGCCGGTGATGCTCCAGGTGTAGGGGGGCATACCGCCGAGCGCATTGAGCGTGGCGTTATATCCCGTCCCCACCGTACCATCCGGCAAGCCGGTGGTGGTGATTATCAATGCCCCGGCTTCGGCAATGGTTATCGTGTACCCTTTGGTGTCGTTCTTTGACGGTGTCCCGTTGTCCGAGACCTTTACCGTAAAGGTGTAGTCACCGGCCGTACCCGCTTCCGGCGTGCCGGAAATATTGCCGTCCTGGCTCAGGATCAGCCCACCGGTCAGATTGCCTGATACCGGGCTCCAGCTATAAGGAAGGATGCCGCCGGTAGCCGCCAGGGTCGCGTTGTAGGAGACGCCGACTTCGCCGTTGGGCAAACTGGAGGTGGTTATTTTGACCGCGCCCTCGCCCTGCGGCTTGGCAGGCTTGAAGACGGTTAGCTTCACCACAGGGTTGACCATTATTTTCGGGTTTTTCGGAGAGCCGGTAACGTTGACGAACCTGTCGGCGTCGAAGTCGAAGAGCAGTTTCGTTACCTGACCGGCGACGACGTCAAATGGACGAACGAACTTCAGGCTACCGCTCGGCAGGGTAGCGTCTTGCAGAACGCCATCTATCTTGACCTCGACCTTATCAACGGTCATCCTTATCTGGGTGTATCGTCCCGCGGTCAGATTAGCGGTCGCCAGGATTTGCTGTAGTCCGCCGCTATCGCCGCGGAGGGTGAGCAGGTCAAAGCGGCTCTGCCCGGTGATGTTCACCGTAATCCATCCCTGGGTATCGGTGCTTTCACCTACCTGACCATCAACCTCGCCTGAGGTATTGTCGCTTGATGTGTTATCGCTGGTCTGAGTAGTTATCGCCTCGTGGATTTTAACGTCGCTGACAGTTACCCAGATTTCCGTGACGTTGTCGGAGCGCGGCGCGTCCGTGACCCACATCTGGACAGTGCCTATCTGGGCTGCTTGCCCTGGCGGTGGTGTCAGGGTAACGCCACAGCCCGCCACCAGGGTGGCAAGAACTGCCAACAGTGCTGCGAATACGATGCCGATTCTCATTTGCCTCCTCCTTGCACAGGATATAAATAATAACGAAAGAGCCCCAAAAAATGTCAGGCCGGGCTGATTGTTACTAAAAAAATAAACGGATCGCATAGTACTCCTCGAAGTACTATTTGTTATTGCCATCGCCCGGGTTTGGAGCTGGCGTTCGGGTCGGCGTTGGTTCCTGCCGGGCGCCGCTTTCGCCTATTTGCGGCTTGAGGATGTATTTCCCGCTATTACCGGTCGCTATCACCGTAATATCGAAGGTGAAGATGGTAACCATATCGGTCGTAACATTGAAAGGACTTGATATATTGAGTTTATTGCTTGGCAGTTTTACTGCAATGATTTGTCCGGTCGTTTTCAGCTTCCCTTCAACCCCACTCACGTAGACAATCACCTGTGAATACTGTCCTGGCGGGACATCGCCCCGCCAGACTTCCTGGGATTCTGCCCCCTGGAGACCGGTCAGGTCCACGGTTTTTACGTCCGGGATAAAATCGACCCGACCGCCCGAGCCGGCAGCCTGCAAGCTGACACGGGTAACGGTGACGTTGAGGCTTTCGAAATCCCCGATGTCATTGGGGGCATCGCTGATTAAGAAGGCGAAATTGCCGTCGGGGTTGGCGACCAGCACCGGCGCCGGCGGCGGCTGAAATAACCGTATCCCCCAGGCGCCGGCAAAAACCAGCGCCAGAACCAGCATCGCAACCGAAACCCAGACGACCGGCTGTCTGATTAAAGAGGCAAACGGCGTTGTTCGCCGCCGTTTATCCAGCGCTTCGTGAAACTTCCGCCTGGCATCTCTCTTGGCGTCGGGCGAAGAGGTAAAAGCGAACGGCTCCTGAATACCGGCCACCGACCGGAGCAGGGGCTCCAGCCTTCCAGCGTACTCGGGGTAATCAGCCAGACAGTCATTCAGGCCATCGCCACGGGTGATACGGTCAATACAGGCGTCAAGTATCCGGTTAAAATCCTCGGCCATCAGCACTCCGCTCCCATAATGCCGCGCAGCTTCTCGATCGCCGCTCTCTGCATTTCGCGAACCGCGCCGTCACTCTTACGCAAAACCTCCCCCGCTTCTTTTGAGGTCAACCCCCCGAAGAAACGGAGATTGATGACCTCTCTCTGCTCTTCGGTAAGCTGCTTCATCGCCTCGGTAACTCGCGCCATCTCCATATTTCTCTCAGCTTGGTCAACCGGGTCATCGGCGTCCGGAAGTGCCAGCGAGTCAATGGGGACAGTCTTGCGCTTGGTCATTCTCCGGAGGTAGTCCACCACGAGGTTGTGGGCAATGCGGAACAGCCATCCCTGCATCGGAATCCCCTTGTCCCGGTATGATTTTAGAGATTTTAAGGCCTTCAAAAAGACCTCCCCGGCGATGTCTTCAGCCTCTGCCCGATTGCCGATACGAACATAAACATAATGCGCAATCCGGTCGTAGTACTCTTCGTACAGTCCGGCAAGCCTGGCTTCGTTTTCCTTAACGCTCGTGTGTCGGTTATCCGAATTCATTCACCCGTCCCCGGTTTCATTATAGAATAATTCGGGGAACCGGGAACTGGCTGCCAATAATTTTCTAATGTTAATAACGAAATAATACGTAAGTATGTCAGCTAACCCAAACCATCCGAAAAACCCATTGCCGGTCGGCTGACGAACGTCTAAGAGGGTTCGAGTCCCCTCTAAAATAAAAAATCCCCTTCTCCTTTGAATTTTGGCAGGAGGAGAGGACTCAGGGGATGAGGTTAACCAAAATAGTCTTATCAAGACTAACGGGACTTTTACCCAAAGCAGGTAACTGGCCTATACCTGGGGGTAAGAGCCTACCTTGAGCGACCGCAAAAGGCAGTTGATGCGGGCGCTGGCCTCGAGCAGGGTGGTGTAGCTCAGGGCTTCTTCGAGGAGCTGGCCGGTGGCGTAGCTGCCGTGACCGCTGACCGTGACGATGCGGTGGTCAGTTAGCGCCCGGGCAATTTCCCTGGCCAGGGCTTCGGGCCTGGTCTCCTGGGACAGCACCGGGACCGTACCAATAGTAGCGTAGCCCTCGCTGTCGGCAGGGACAATCTCGCAGGCCGCCAGCGAAAGGGCAGTAGCGTGGGGTGGGTGGGCATGCACAATCGCCGAGGCACGGGTCGCCAGGTAAATGGCGCGGTGCACCGACAGTTCGGTTGAGGCCAGCGGCGTAGCCCGGTCATTCCGTTCCAGGCCGGTCTCGATGAGGTCCGGCTCTTCGAGGCAGTTCAGGGAGCAGCCCCGGCGGGTGATGATGATGCGCTCTCCCAACCGCACACTCAGGTTGCCAGTGCCGGAAGCGGCCAGTCCGAGGTTAAAGAGGTCACGACCCGTAGTCTGAAACTGCGCGAGCAACATACCAGTCCTAAATCACCTCAGCGCCATATTAGCACCGACCCCAACCGCAATGCAAATCGGCCTTTTAAGCCTTCTTTTTCTTTGCCGACGGCTTTGCCGCTGGTTTGGCGGCCGTTTTAAGCCGGAGCGCGAGTCGCGACTTACGGCGGGCGGCGTTGTTTTTGTGGATAATACCCTTCTCCGCCGCTTTGTCCAGGGCGCTCTGGGCGGTCACGACCGCCTCTTTCGCCCCTTCGCCACCCGTCGAAATAGCCTTACGCGCCCGGGTAACGATGGTTTTGACCTCGCTTTCCACCGATTTATTGCGGAGACGCCGCTTTAACGACTGCCGCCGTTGTTTTGCTGCTGAACTGCTGATTGCCAATTTTACCTCCCGAATTATTAAGATGTTTTATGATACTATTTAGACTTGCCGGTTTCCTCACCCAGCCGTGTGATACTGATTACGCCCCGCGCCCCTTCGATTTTAGCCATCAGCCGGGCAAGCTGCGGCAGGCCCTTGGTCTCCAGGGTAAGGACGGTAGAAATGGTACCGTCGTCATGGTTATTCAAGCTCATTGCAGTGATGTTGACCTTTTCTTCAGCCACGATGGTGGTTATATCCCGCACCAGCCCGACCCGGTCCCAGGCGTCCACCTGGATGCGCATGGGGTAAAGGGCATCGCCTCGGGCCCACTCCACTGGCACCAGTCTTTCCCGCTCTTCTTCATTGATAACATTGTAGCAGTCTTCGCGGTGCACCGTCACTCCCCGGCTGCGGGTGACATAGCCGATAATTTTGTCGCCGGGCACGGGGTGACAGCATTGGGCAAGGTGAGTGAGCAGGTCGCTGGAGCCAAGTACCATAACCGGCGAAGCCGGGGCTTTGGTCGGGGTGGCGGTCGGGGGTGCCTCCGGCGCGGCCTGCTCCGTCATCAGCTTCTGGGCAATCTGGCGGGTGGAGATACCGCCGTAGCCGAGCGTCATTAAAAAGTCGTCGAGGTTATCGTAGTTGAACATTTTCGCCAGCGCCTGGCGCTCGTTGAGCTTGATACCAAGACGCCGCAGCTCCCGCTCCAGTATGCTGCGGCCGCGCTCGATATTTTCCTCGCGCTGCTGCTTTTTGAACCACTGCCGTATCTTCTCGCGAGCGTGGGAAGTCTTGGCGTAGCCCAGGTTGGTACTGAGCCAGTCGCGGCTGGGGCCCCGGTCGGTCTTGGAGCGGATGATGTCAACCACGTCGCCGTTGTTAAGCTGGGAGGTCAGGGGCACCAGCCGGCCGTTCACTTTAGCGCCGATGCAGCGGTGACCCAGCTCGGTGTGTATGCGGTAGGCGAAGTCGAGTGGAGTGGCGCCCTTGGGCAGGTCCTTGATTTCGCCCCTCGGGGTAAAAACGAAGACCTGGTCAATCAAAATATCGGTCTTCACCGATTCCAGAAAGTCCTCGGCCAGGCTCATCTCCCGGTGCCATTCGACCAGCTGCCGCAGCCAGCCCAGCTTTTCTTCGAAGTGGGCGTCTTTGCCACCGCCTTCCTTGTAGCGCCAGTGGGCGGCGATGCCGTATTCGGAAAAATTGTGCATCTCGCGGGTGCGAACCTGAACTTCCAGAGGGGTGGTGCCCTGGTACATCACCGAAGTATGCAACGACTGGTAACCGTTAGGCTTGGGATTGGCGATGTAGTCGTCGAACTCGCCCGGGATAGGATGCCACAGGCTGTGGATAATACCGACCGCGGTGTAACAGTCGGCCACCGAGGCTACCAGCACCCGCAGCGCCAGCAGGTCGTGGATATCGTCGAAATACTTGCCCTGGGCCTGGTAGCGCTCCATCTTCTGATGTATGCTGTAAAGATGCTTGGGGCGTCCCGAGATTTCAGCTTCAAGGCCGTTTTTGGCAAACTCGCCCTTCAGAAACTCGATGACCTGGGTAATGAACGTCTCGCGTCTGGCGCGGCGGTCGGCCAGCATGCGTGCCAGCCTCCGGTATTTTTCCGGTTCGAGGTAGCGGAAAGCCAGGTCCTCGAGCTGCCACTTGAACTCCCAGATGCCCAGACGGTGGGCGAGCGGGGCATAAATCTCCATAGTCTCCTGGGCGATGGCCTGCTGGCGGTTGGGCGGTAAAAATTCCAGGGTACGCAGGTTATGCAGCCGGTCAGCGAGCTTGATGAAAACCACCCTTAAATCTTCGGCCATGGCCACCAGCATCTTGCGCAGGTTCTGGAGATGGGCTTCGCTGGCCGAACTTTCGCTTGCCCGGGTCAGTTTGGCGAACTTGGTGGTGCCGTCCACCAGCTTGGCGATTTCCGGACTGAAGTCGGCCTCAATTTTCGCAAGAGGCAGGCCGACGTCCTCGGGGACGTCGTGCAAAAGCGCCGCCGCCAGCGAGTTGGCGTCGAGCTGAAGCTCGGCGAGCAGCATCGCCACCGCCAGCGGGTGCGTGATGAACGGCTCGCCCGAGTCGCGTTTCTGGCTTTCGTGGGCTTTAGCGGCAAACTCGTAAGCTCTGGCGACCAGTGCCACCTTATCGGGCGGCAGGTACTCACCGGCCTTCTTGAGGAGATGGGTGTCGTCTACCGCTGATTTAGTCATGGTCGTCATGCCTTGTTTCCCCATAAGTATAACCAAACGCACCTCATTTGTGCAAAACAAGCCAACTTTACAAACCATCGGCCATGCGGTATCCTAGCTGGGAAAGGTTAGAAACAAAATTGTATCAGGCACCGCGCGGCATCGTGGACACCCTACCCGGCGAGATGGCCTACTGGCGTTTTATCGAGCAGAAAGCCGCCAGCGTAAGCGCCCTCTACGGCTTCGAGCGCATTGATACCCCCACCTTCGAGGAGACCGGGCTATTCGTCCACAGCGTGGGGGAAGAGACCGACATCGTCACCAAGGAGATGTACACCTTCAACGACCGCAGTGGCAAGTCCATGACACTGCGGCCCGAGGGCACCGCCCCGGTCTGCCGCGCCTACTTAGAGCACGGCATGGGCAACCTGCCCCAGCCGGTGAAGCTCTATTACCTGGCCGACATCTTCCGCTACGAAAGGCCGCAGGCAGGCCGCCTGCGCCAGTTCCACCAATTCGGCTGCGAGACCATCGGCGACGCCGACCCCGCCCTCGACGCCGAGATGATTGACCTGGCCTGGCAGTTCTGCAAAACGCTGGGGCTTTCCCGGCTGGAGCTGAAGCTGAACAGTATCGGCTGCAAAAAGTGCCGACCGGCATTTATCGCCGCCTTGAAAGGCTACTACCAAAAGCACGCCGACCGGCTCTGCCGCGACTGCAAGCTGAGGCTGGAGAGAAACACCCTGCGCCTGCTCGACTGCAAGCAGGACGCCTGCCAGCCGCTCACCCGCCAGGCGCCGCGCAACCGCGACTACCTCTGCCCGGAGTGCGCCGGGCACTTCAGCCACCTGCAACACTATCTTGAGATACTGGGACTGCCTTTTCGCCTCGAAGACCGCCTGGTGCGTGGTTTGGACTATTACACCCGAACGGTTTTTGAAATCCAGCCAGAGGGTGGCAGTTCCCAGAGCACCATTGCCGGCGGTGGCCGCTACGACGACCTCATAGAAACGCTGGGCGGCAGGCCGACCCCGGCGGTGGGCTTTGCCAGCGGTATCGAACGGCTTATCCTTAACCTCAAGAAAGAGGCGGTGGCGGTGCCGCCGTTGCCCGCGCCCCACATATTCCTTGCCAGCCTGGGCGAACCGGCGAAGGAGAAAGCCCTGAGACTTGCCGCTGACTTACGTAAGAAGGGATTCGCGGTGCTGGGGCCGCTGGACCGCAGCTTAAAAGCCCAGATGAGGCTGGCGAACACCTTGGGCGTGCGCTACACCGTCATCATCGGCGAGGAAGAAGTTAAGGCGGGAACCGTGCAGCTAAGGGAAATGGCCGCCGCCAGGCAGGCGACGGTGCCCGTAAAAGAAATCGAAAATATTATCCGCAGCGGCGACCTAGCTTCACTTTGAAGCTAAAATATGGTATAATAAATCAAATGAGACAACCTGCTTTATTTGCCTGCGTAACCTCAAGCTCAACCCCGTCCGCAAAACTATGTCTTTAGGGATTTGCGTCCTTTCTCCGGTAACTTGAGGAAGCCGGCTAAAAGGGAGAAACCATGACCGACGAAACCACAGCCGCCCCGAAAAACCAGCCCAGCGAGTACCGGGCGGAGCATATCCAGGTATTGGGACAGCGCGAGGCGGTGCGCCGCCGCCCCGGCATGTATATCGGCTCGACCGACCAGCACGGCATACACCACCTGGTTTACGAAATCGTCAATAACAGCGTTGACGAGGCAATGGCCGGCGCCTGCACCAAAATCCTGGTTGTCCTAAACGAGGATGATTCCGTCACGGTGATTGACAACGGGCGCGGCATCCCGGTTGACAAACACCCGGTAACCGGTCTTTCCGCCCTTGAGACGGTGCTCACCACGCTGCACGCCGGGGCTAAATTCGGCGGTAAGACCTACCAGGTATCCGGCGGCCTGCACGGCGTCGGCGCCTCGGTGGTGAACTCGCTTTCCAGGAGCCTGGTGGTCACGGTGCGGCGCGGCGGCCAGTTCCACCGCATGGAATTCCGCCAGGGCGTTCCCAAAGTCCCTATAACCGTTGTCACCCCGGCGCCCGACGATATCGCCGCCGCCTTCTGGAACGAGCTGGGCGGCGAGGACGTCACCGGCACCGCCATCACCTTCCGTCCCGACGAGAGCATTTTCAGTACTATCCACTGTGAATTCGACACCATCTGCGAGCGCCTGCGCGAGATGGCCTACCTCAATAAGGGCCTCTGGATTCAAATAGTTGATAAAAGGAACGACCGGGAAATGTCCTTTTGCTTCGAGGGCGGCATAACCAGCTTCGTGCGCAACCTTAATCGCAATCGCGAAGTGCACAACCGCCAGCCCGCCTATTACCAGAAGCAGGTGAACTCTACCCAGGTGGAGGTCGCCCTCCAGTATAACGACGGATTTTCCGAGCTGGTCTTCAGCTTCGCCAACTGCATCAATACTCAGGACGGCGGCACCCACCTGACCGGCTTCCGCAGCGCCCTCACCCGGGTACTCAACGACTACGCCCAGAAAAGCAAGCTGGTCAAAGAAGGCGACCCCAACGTCACCGGCGAGGACGCCCGTGAAGGTCTGACCGCGGTTGTCAGCGTGCGCTTGCCGGAGCCGCAGTTCGAAGGCCAGACCAAGGGCAAGCTGGGCAACGCCGATGTCAAGGGGCAGGTCGAGAGCGCCACCGCCGAGGGGCTGGCGCTTTACCTGGAAGAGCACCCCGACGACGCCCGGCGCATCATTGATAAGTGTCTCACCGTCGCCCGCGCCCGCGAGGCGGCGCGCAAGGCGCGCGACCTCATCATCCGCAAGAGCGCCCTCGACGCCGCCACCCTGCCCGGCAAGCTCGCCGACTGCTCCGATAAAGACCCTTCGCGCTGCGAGCTGTTCGTGGTTGAAGGCGACTCCGCCGGCGGTTCGGCCAAGCAGGGACGCGACCGCCGCTTCCAGGCTATCCTGCCTTTGCGTGGTAAGATTTTGAACGTGGAAAAAGCCCCGCCAGACAAAATGATCGCCCACGAAGAAATCCGCACTATCATCACCGCGCTGGGCGCCGGGTTGGATGAAGATTTCGACCCTGGCAAGCTGCGCTATCACCGTATCATCCTGATGACCGATGCCGACGTTGACGGGGCGCACATCCGCACGCTGCTACTGACGTTCTTCTTCCGGCACATGCCACAGCTTATCAGCCAGGGGCACCTCTACGTCGGCCAGCCGCCGCTTTACCGCATCAAGGCGGGCGGCGACACGCACTGGCTTTATTCCGACCAGGAGAAGGATACTACAGTCAAGGAAATCAAGACTAAGAAGTATGAAATCCAGCGCTACAAGGGCCTGGGCGAGATGAGCGCCGAGCAGCTGTGGGAAACGACGATGAACCCGCAGAGCCGCACCCTGCTCAGTGTGAATGTCGAGGATGCCGCCAAGGCTGACCAGGTTTTTCAGATGCTGATGGGGTCGGAGGTGCCGCCGCGCAAGGCGTTCATCCAGGCGCACGCCAAGAGCGTCAAGAACCTGGACGTGTAATCAGGGGAACCACTAGAACACCCTATTTTGTGAACGGTCAAATGCCGCAAATCAACTTTGCGGTAGTGAATACTACGTTATCCTCCCAACCTTTATCAGCCCATGTTTTTACTTTACTCTTAATTTCTTCTGGTGTTATCAGTACCCAGCCCCTGTTGGCAAAATGTTTGTCAAATTTGCCTTTGTCACCTGTGTGAATCTTACCCGCAGCTAGACCATAATTTACTTTTGTCCTTCGATTAGCGAGACCTTTTTCCATATAGGCTTCAAGCAATCTCGTAGTAATGAGGTTTCGGTATTTTTCATCATTAAAAAGTCGGTAGTGTTTTGACTGTTCCCATTCTTTTGACTTAACCACATCGAAATATACTCCTTGAGAGTGTAGGAAGGACTTTACTTCAAAAAACACCAATTCATTTCGTTTCATATTCAGGGCAACTATATCAATCTCTGGCCTAGGCATTGTAGAATTACCCAACACCTTCTTATCATCTTTACTAATTTTTTCAACTTTGACGCTTTGTCGAACCCAATAACCTTCTTCCTCCAGATATAGAGCTACAATATTTTCAAATGCGTTCACTTCATTCCTCTTCTGGTTTACTATTCATCTAGCATTATAACACCTGCCTGCAATCCCCATTCTCTATTTGCTATAATAATCTCGGAGACAGCACGTTCCGGGGGAGTTATGGACGACATTATCAAAAGCGCCCGCGAAATTGCCGAGGAAAAGGTGGCTAAGCTCGGTGAGCCGACCGAAGAGGAGCGCCGCCAGTGGCGCTACCAGCCTGAGGGTGAGAAATTGGCCGCCGAATACCTCAAAAAGGGCACCGGCAGCTTAGCCAGCGGCTTTAACCAGTTCCCGCCCGATGCCCGCCGCTACGTTAGCGACGGCGCGGTAGCGGTGCTGGTGCGCAACATCCAGTTGCCGAAGACCGATACCGACAAAAAGCGCAACAAGCTGGCGATGGACGCCATCAAGGAAGTAAAAAGCGACAAGGTCGGCGTCGAGAACGTCTTTTCCCAAATCCGCCAGCTTTTCAGTCACTACGCCGAACAGGGCGAGCGCCAGAAGCAGACCGCTTACCAGCAGCTCAAATCGCAGTTCGAAGTCAAAGTGCGCCAGGCGCTCCAGCAACAAATGGGCGGCGTGGCGCCGGGCATGAAAATTGATGTCGAGCGTCAGCCTCAGTTCCAGGAGGAGTGGCGGCGATTACAGGCGCAGCTTGAGTCTCAATACCTGACGCTACTCGATGAGTACCGCCGCGAGCTGGTGACGCGGCGTTAGCGGGGAGGGAGAGGGTCTTGAGTAGCGACGACAAAAAAATCGAGCGGGCGGTGCTCAATACCCGCATCATCCGGCTACCGAAACAGAAGCTGGCGACCTTCGGCACCACTAATCTCGCCTACTTCATGCTCACCGAGCCAGCCTACCGTGAAGCCGGGGATGAGCTTGCCGAGACGGTGGTGCGCGAGGGGCGGGTGATTGCCGAAAAGCCGAAAATCGTCACGCCCTATTATCTTTCGCACCTGGAAGGTTTTTCGGAAGACGCCCGCCGCTACTTCAACACGCTACTTCAGTCCCCGCAGGCGCACACCCCGGGGCTTTATTACGCTTATAAAAATGAGCTGCGCCAGACCAATATCGTTTCTGAAGACATTACCAGCGTGGTACGCAAAATCAGCGAGGAGATTGACCGCAAGGCTGACCCCCTGGCCTCCATCATCCGGGGCGAGGACGAACTCTGGGACGTCTCGTTGCTCAAGTTCATCTACGAGCTGACCAGAAGCTCGGTCGGCCATAATGTCAGACAGCTTCAGAGCCGGGGGCTTTTAGAGGTAGACTACGGCGGCGTTCCACAGGACGCGCGCCTTGGCATCGAGGCGCTTTTCCGTGAGGTAATACGCGGCGAGCGCGAGCCGAAAGACCTCAAGGAAGAGCTTGACCGCTGGGGCGTCTTCGAGGAGTACGAAGACCGCTTTTTTGCCGTCTTCAGGCGGCGGCGGTAATATCGTTATTAGGCGAATTAAGGCTGGTGAACTTTGAACATTACCGTAATCAATGCCCGCGACCTTTCTGAAGCCTGGTTTTTATGCCTGCGAAAAGTCCTCGGCGATGGCTACGAGTACCTCATCCAGCGCGGCAGCTACACCGGTCAGCGGCGCAAAGAGCTTGACTACGTTACGGTGAAAATTGAATACCCCGGCACCAGGCCACTGGTACCCGACGTGCCGCCGGGCATCCCGCCGCCAACCTCGATGGACTATATCGAGAGCTATCTGCCTTATCTCATGACCTCGCACAAGAAAGAAGGCGAGCAGTACACCTACGGCCAGTTCCTGGAATGCCAGATTGCCGAGGTGATTAAAATGTACCGCACCGAAGGGGCGAACACTAACCAGGCGTTTATGGCGGTGGGCGACGCCGGCTCCATCAGGCTCAGCG